>JBBSKB010000028.1:0-31001 GCA_038256725.1 Mycobacteriales bacterium
AGATGCAAAGGCGGCCCCGTCTCGGTGGCGATACCGAGACAAGGCCTTGATCCCCCACCCTCCCTAGAAGGACGAGAGACCCATGATCAACAGTACGCAACCCATGCCCACCTGCCCCGCCTGGTGCGTGTCGCACAACGAGGTCGACCAGGGGACGCCGGACGCGAACCTTCTCCACTACGGCGAGGAAAGAGAGTCCGCCGGGATGCGGGTCCGTCTCGTCCGCAGCGACCTGCTGCGCACGGGCATCACGGGTGAGCCTCGGGTCATGCTGAACGACGAGGACGTTTCGGTCACTGCCGCGGGCGAACTGGCCGCCGTGCTGACCAAGGCGGCTGCGAGCGCCCTGGGGCCTGACGAGCGCGATGTCGTCGTTTGAGTGATGGACCTCCCCGAGGGCGAGGACGTCGTGGTCTACCGCGACCTCAACGTCGTCGCCGTCTCTCGGAAGCTGCACGGGGCCGACCGCACCCGGGCACTGGTCGAGGCCGGCGCATGGTGACCGTCTGACCTAGATAGCACTGAGCCCCGCCGACGCCGAACCGGAGCTGTAATCAGACCAGCACGAACCAAGTACCCCCTGAGAGCCGCTGTGGCGGCCCCTCAGGGGGTTCGGCGTATTAGGGGGTGGGGCTCACTGGGAACTCACGTCTCTGCGTCGCCTGTGATCACCATGTTGACGCCATTCTTCGGGTGGTAGGACCAGCTGTACTCGACGCCTTCATGCTCAGCGTTCTGTAGGCCCATCATCGACGTGGTGCTTTCCATCTTGGCCGTAATGGACTGCGGCGTATCGAGCTGAGCGAGTACGCACGCCATTCCGGACGTGTCTCCGTACTCGCTGCGAGTGTCGATGACAATGGTAGCGCCCTCGTCCTCAAGGCTAATTGTGTTCTCGCTATCGCTGCTAGCGCACGCGATGTAGGCGCGTTCCACTGGGCCTCGCTTCGGGCTAGCGGATGCAACGGTCGCCTCTTCCTGCCGCCCCCCATCGCGCCCGCTGTCGCCTGCTGTCGCCTGGCCGACAAAGAAGCCGCCAGCGGCGGCGGCCAAGACCAGCGCGGCAGCACCTCCGAGAAGGAGCGCCCAAGGCTGCTTGCGTGTGCCTTCCGGCGCGGCCGGAGGCGTGGGCGGCTGCTGCTGCGGCGCGGCAGACCAAGGCTCGGACAAGACTGTCCCCGTTCTCGAAGGTTGAGACCGCACCGTACCGGTCCTCTAGGGTTCCGCAGTGACTCACCCCTCGCTGTGGGTAGACGGCACGCCCTTGCCCTACCAAGCGAACACATGCTTCTCACTGGTCCAAGGGGCCAATCCTTCCGATACGTTGCCGTCAACCAACGACAAAGACAACGGGGGGATCAAGACATGGGTATGAACCGATCTGTGGCCGCAACCGCTCTAACCGGCCTACTCTTTCTGGCCGGCTGCGCTGAAGGCGGCCAGGCCGATGAGAGTGAAGCCGGCCCAACGTTGCCCAGCACGAGCTCGGCCAACACGAGCTCGGCCGCACCCTCGTCGAGCGAACCCGCGAAGCAGACTGGGCCGGTCAGGAACCAGCGCGGCAACATCGAGAAGGCTCTTGGCGAGGAGGGCGGGATGACCGACCTTGCCACCGATAAGCCCGTCCTAGTGTTCGCGGTTGATGCAATCGGGCCGGCCCAGTGCAATTCCGAGTATGCGCAATATGGCAGTGGCCCCGAGAATGGGAACTTGGTGGCAGTCAACCTGCGATTCTCTACAGCCCCCGAGTTTGCGGGCTCACAGCTGGGGAGTTACTTTTCCGTCAGCGCTTTCGACTTCCAGTTCATCAGCCCGGACGGCATCACCCACACAAATCTGGGGACGGCGGCGACCTACGGTTGCCTGCAGCAGAACCAGCAGTTCACTCAGAACCCGCTCGGGGCTGGCCAGCAGTACATCGGGTCGGTCGTGCTCGATCTCCCAGCGCCCCATGGGACCCTTGTCTACGCGCCATCGGCGATTGGCGACGGCGGATGGGAGTGGCAGTTCTGAGTGGCGTCCACCAAGGTGGTGTGCCAACGGGCCCGGCGAGGGCGTCGGCGTAGACGTGTAGGCGGCCACCGCGTGATTCTTCGAACTGAGTTCCCGCTCAAGATCGAGGAGTTCCACGCGATGACCGCTACCCCCATGATCGACCCTGCCCGCTTCCTGCACGAGCACCTGGAGCAGGCCAGCCCGGATCTGCTGCGCTCGATGCTGATCACCTTCATCAACACGCTGATGAGCGCCGAGGCCGACGCAGTCTGCGGCGCCGAGTACGGCACCCGATCGGCCGAGCGCACCAACGTGCGCAACGGCTACCGGAGCCGAGAGTTCGACACCCGCGCCGGCACCCTGGACGTCGCGATCCCCAAGCTGCGGTCGGGGTCGTACTTCCCCGACTGGCTGCTGGAACGCCGCCGGCGAGCGGAGCGGGCGTTGACCACCGTGGTGGCCACCTGCTACCTGCTGGGCGTCTCCACCCGGCGGATGGAGAAGCTCGTCGAGTCCCTCGGGATCACCCGGCTGAGCAAGTCGCAGGTCTCGGAGATGGCCAAGGACCTCGACGCCCACGTCGCGGATTTCCGGCACCGGCCGCTGGGCGCCGGGCCGTACACGTTCGTGGCCGCCGACGCCCTGGTGCTCAAGGTCCGCGAGGGCGGCCGGGTCGTGAACGTGCACGCCCTGGTCGCCACCGGGGTCAACGCCGACGGGCACCGGGAGATCCTCAGCCTGCAGGTCACCTCCGCCGAGGACGGCGCCGGCTGGCTGGCCTTCTTCCGGGACCTGACTGCCCGCGGTTTGACCGGCGTTCAGCTGGGCACCTCCGACGCTCACGCCGGCCTGGTCACCGCGATCGGCGCGACGCTGCCCGGGGCGGCCTGGCAGCGATGCCGCACCCACTACGCGGCGAACCTGATGGCCGCCTGCCCGAAGAGCTCGTGGCCGTGGGTGCGGGCGCTGCTGCACTCGGTCTACGACCAGCCCGACGCGGACTCGGTGCACGCCCAGTTCGGCCGCGTGCTGGACGCGCTAGGCGACAAGCTGCCCAAGGTCGCCGACCACCTCGAGGGCGCCCGGGCCGACGTGCTCGCGTTCACGGCCTTCCCGAAGGAGGTCTGGCGCCAGATCTGGTCGAACAATCCCTCCGAACGCCTCAACCGGGAGATCCGCCGGCGCACCGACGTGGTCGGCATCTTCCCCGACCGCGACTCCCTGATCCGCCTGGTCGGTGCGGTGCTGGCCGAGCAGCACGACGACTGGATCGAAGGCCGCCGCTACCTCGGCCTCGACGTCCTCGCCCGCTGCCGACTCCGACCGGTCACCGACGACAGCAAGACCGGCGAGGAGGTGACCACCCAGCCGACGATCCCGGCGCTCAGCGCCTGACCGAACTGAAGATCACGCGGTAGCCGTCACACACCACGTCCCAGGACTTGACCCTTGATGGACCCCAAGAGGGCCACGCGCCGGGACGATGGTGCTTTGCGGTCGGGCGCCTAGCTGTACTGACGACGGACGTTGGTGACGGCAGACGGCGTGGGTCGATGACATGAGGAAGACCTCCGAGTGAGGTGTGGAGCTGTCTAGGAACCGCTCCTCAACCCGGAGGTCTTCGTGTCCCACGCTAACGCCACCCTGACCCCGCGCGGCCGTCTGCTGCTGGCCCGGTGCGTCGTGGACGACGGCTGGCCACTGCGTCGTGCGGCGGAGCGCTTCAACGTCTCGCACAAGACCGCCGAGCGCTGGGCGGGCCGCTACCGCGAGTTCGGGCCGGCCGGCATGGCCGACCGCTCCTCACGGCCCCGGCGCTGCCCGCACCAGCTGCCGGTGCGCACTGAACGGCGGGTCTTGGGGTTGCGCGTCTCTCGACGGTGGGGGCCGGCGCGGATCGCCTACCGGCTGGGCCTGGCGGTCTCCACCGTGCAGCGAGTGCTGACCCGCTACGGGGCGCCGCCGTTGCGGTTCATCGACCCGGCCACCGGAGTGCGGGTCCGCTCCTCACGACCGGCGCCGCGCCGCTACGAGCATGCGGCCCCCGGTGACCTGGTGCACGTGGACATCAAGAAGCTCGGCCGGATCCCCGACGGCGGCGGGCACGGGGTGCACGGCCGCGCCGCCGGACGGGCGATCAAGAAGTCCGCCAAGCCCGGCTACGCCTACCTCCACCACGCCGTGGACGACCACTCCCGGCTGGCCTACTCCGAGATCCTCACCGACGAACGCAAGGAGACCGTCGCAGCCTTCTGGCAGCGAGCCAACGCCCACTTCCGTGACTGCGGAGTCACCGTCAAGCGGGTGCTCACCGACAACGGCTCGGCCTACCGGTCCCGGCTGTTCGCCGAGACTCTCGGCGAAGCGATCGCGCACAAGCGCACCCGCCCCTACCGGCCACAGACCAACGGCAAGGTCGAACGCTTCAACCGGACCCTGCTCGAGGAATGGGCCTACGCCCGCCCCTACGCCAGCGAGACCGAGCGTGTCGCGGCCTACGCCGACTTTCTTCACCGCTACAACCATCACCGCGGCCACACCGCACTCGGCGGAAAGACCCCTGCCGCTCGCGTCACCAACCTGGCAGGTCAGTACACCTAGGTCTCCGTATCGGTGAACTGCTAGCGCTGCGGGTCGAGGACGTCGACTTCCTGCGCAGAACCGTGCGCGTCGAGTGGCAGATCGAGCCGGGGACACAGAAACGAGGCGCACCGAAGACGCCGCGGTCCCGGCGAACGGTGCCATTGCCCCAGGTGGTCGCAAGTGCCTTGGCCGCGCACATCGCCGCGGTCCCGCCCGGTCCCGACGGTTCGATCTTCACATCGAGCGTGGGGGCGGTCTACTGGCAGGAGTCCTACGCGTCGCGGGTGTTCACCGCGGCGGCGAAGAAGGCCAAGCTGCCGACAGGAACCACGACTCACGACCTGCGGCACCACTACGCGTCGGTACTGCTTGCGGCCGGCGAGTCGGTCGTGGCTGTCGCCGAACGCCTCGGCCACGAGAACGCGACGCTGGTCCTCAGGGTCTACGGACACCTCGTGCCCGGACGTGAGGACCGGACCCGACGGGCCGTAGACGAGGCGTGGAGTGCCATCACCGTGCCATCGGAGCAGGCAGCAACGCGCTGACCTGCACAAAGGGAAGGAGGCTACGAGATGTAGCCGAACTCCCAGTGCCAGGGTTCGGGTTTCTCGCCGCCGGGTGCGGCCCAGTCCGGCTGCACGAAGCCGTAGCGGCCGGCGTTGGCGGTCATCCAGCGCCACTCGGCGGAGCCGGCGACGTTGATCCCGCCGCACAGGTCCACCGCGAGCGCCCAGCCGTGGTTCGAGGTGCCGGGCACCGCCGCGAGGGCGGGCTTGAGGCGGAACGCCGACATCTGGCTGGCCAGCGACCGGTAGGAGTCGGTGATGCACAGGTCGGTGCCGAACCGGTCGGAGAAGGCCGCACCCATCGCGGCGTAACCGGCGGCCGCGTCGCAGCGCAGCGCATGGCGGTAGACGCCCAGCTGGCACAGCGCCTCGGTCGGGATCGCCCCGTTGTCCCATCCGCCCCACTGCGGGCTGGGAACGCCCGGGGTCGGGAGCGGGGCGCCGCACGGGCCGGTCGGGCCGCCGTCGGGCAGCGGCGCGTTCGGCTCGGTGGGCCGCACCGGCACGCGGACGGCGGTGGAGCCGGCGGCCACCGAGCGGACGCCGACCTGGTACGTGGCCGCCGAGGCGCCGAGCACGTCGCCGTCGCCGAGGTAGATGCCGACGTCCTGGCCACCGGGTGGGAAGACGAGGTCGCCGATCTGCAGGCCGTCCAGCGGCACCGCGGCGCCCGTGGCCCACTGCGCCTGCGGGGTGGCCGGCAGCGCGTAGCCGCCGAGCAGCCACGAGGCGGCGGTGAAGCCGCCGCAGTCGTAGGTCTCCGGGCCGGTGGTGCCGGGGACGAAGGGGCGGCCCAGCTGGGACAGTGCGTTGCTGACGGCGGCGACGGTCTCCGACGGCAGCACGGTGACCGGGCTGCTGCCGACGACGGCCCAGGCCACGCCGGGCACGGGCCGCCCGTCGGCGTCCAGGGCGGGGGAGAGGCCTGCGGGCAGGTCGGCGGGATCGGTCAGGTCCGCGGCGGCGGGGGTCGTGATGCCGGCGGCGGTGAGCTGGGCCAGGTAGCCCTGCCAGCGGGCGACCGCCTGCTGGTTGCGGTCCTGCTGCTCACCGGCGGCGGGGATGGTGCCCAGGGACGCCAGCCGGCCGCTGACCTCGGTGCTCAGCTCGTCGACCTGCTCCCGCATCTCCTCGAGGGCGAGGTCGAGCTCCGCCTCGGCGGCGTCCACCGCGGCCTCGGCCTGCTCCACGCGGGCCGCGGCGTCGGCGAGGGCCACCCCGGTGCGCTCGGCGCGGACGACGGCGCTCTCCAGCGCGCGGTCCGCGTGCTCGGTGACCGCCTGCTGGAAGAGGACGGCGGAGGTGGTGCTCGGGTCGGCGGCGTAGAGGGCCAGCACGGGGTAGCGGGCGGCGGGCGTGGCCCGGTACAGGTCCGCGGCGCCGGCGCCGACGACCTGCTGGTCGGCGGCCACCTCGTCGCGGACGGCCTGCTCGGCGGCGCGCGCCTCCTCCAGCTGGGCTCGCCGGTGCGTGGCCGTCTGCTCCAGGGCGCGGTAGCCGTCGGCGGCCTCCAGCATCGAGCTGCGGGCCGTGAGCGCCAGCGCCGTGACGTCGAGCGGCCCGCCCGAGGGGGTGGTGGCACCGGGGAGCACGACGGTGATGAGCGCGGGGACGAGCACGGTGCCGAGCGCGACGACGCCCAGGCGGGTCCGCCAGCTCGAGCCGGTGCGCTCGCTCGCGGCCGCGGGGCGCGTGCCGCTCGGGCGCTTCTTCGTGGGGCGCTTCTTCGTGGGGCGCTTGGCGGCGGGGCGCCTGGCGGCGGACTGCGCGGCCAGGGCGGTGCGGGCGGCGGCGAGCTGCGCGGGGGTGAGATCGGGTCGCGCGGCCGCGAGCTGACGCAGCGCCCTGGCCTCGCGCAGCGCCATGGCCTCGCGCAGCGCCTGGGCCTCGCGGGCGCCGGCGGCCGGGCCGGCCCCGGGGCGGGCCGCGGTGGGGCGGGCGGGCGGGCGTGGTGCGGGCACTGCGGCGTCCCCCGGCGGTCTCGTCGTTCCGATGGCCGGCCCGCCTGCGGAGTGCAGTCGGGCTCTGACCTCGTATCGACGTGCCGGGTGGGGCGCCTGAGGAGGGGGGAGGGAGTCTCACCCCTGCGGGGGAGGGTGAATTCGCGGGGGGCGCTCGGACGGGTGAGCGCAGGGGTGCACGGTTACCCGCGCGGGGTCACGGGGCCCACCACGCGCCGTGCCGGTGGACCAGCGGGATGCGCAGCTGGCCACCGTCCTCGGTGGACACCACGACCTCGACGGTGGTGATGCGCACCGGTGGCCCGTCGCCCTCGGGCTCCAGCATGCTGCCGCTCGCCAGCGGGATGGGCGGCACGACGAGGACGTCGTCGCCGGGCGGCTCGGCCATGGGCGGACCTCCAGGTGGGCGGCTGCTCCGCGGGTGCGGGGCCCCCACCGTAGGGGGCGGTCCACGGACGACGGATCGGGCCGGGTCCGCTCCCGGTGGGGAGCCGACCCGGCCCGGTGGCCCGACCTGCCTGTTCAGCGCCTCGTCAGCGCTGGTCGATCGGGACGAAGGTCCGCTCCGTCTCCCCGATGTAGAGCTGCCGCGGGCGGCCGATCTTGGTGGTCGGGTCGGCGATCATCTCGCGCCACTGCGCGATCCAGCCGGGCAGCCGGCCGAGGGCGAACAGCACGGTGAACATCCGGGTGGGGAAGCCCATCGCCTGGTAGATCAGCCCGGTGTAGAAATCGACGTTCGGGTAGAGCTTGCGCTCGACGAAGTAGTCGTCCTCGAGCGCGATGTCCTCGAGCTGGCGGGCGAGGTCGAGCAGCTCGTTGTTCCCGCCGAGCTTGTCCAGCACCGAGTCGGCGGTGCCCTTCACGATCGCCGCACGCGGGTCGTAGTTCTTGTAGACCCGGTGGCCGAAGCCCATCAGCTTGACCCCGGGCTCCTTGTTCTTCACCCGCTCCACGAACCGGGGGATGTCGCCCCCGTCGGCCTTGATCGACTCGAGCATCTCCAGGACCGACTGGTTCGCCCCGCCGTGCAGCGGGCCGTACAGCGCGTTGATGCCGGCCGAGACCGAGGCGAACAGATTGGTGTGCGCGGACCCGACCAGCCGGACGGTCGACGTCGAGCAGTTCTGCTCGTGGTCGGCGTGCAGGACGAAGAGCATGTCCAGCGCCTTCACCAGCTCGGGGTCGGCGTCGTAGGGCTCGGCCGGGAAGCCGAAGGTCATGCGCAGGAAGTTCTCGACCAGACCCAGCGAGTTGTCCGGGTACAGGAACGGCTGGCCGACGCTCTTCTTGTAGGCGTAGGCGGCGATCGTGGGCAGCTTGGCCAGCAACCGCATCGTCGACATCTCGACCTGCTCGTCGTCGAACGGGTCCAGCGAGTCCTGGTAGAAGGTCGACAGCGCGCTGACCGCCGACGACAGCACCGGCATCGGATGAGCGTCGCGGGGGAAGCCGTTGAAGAACAGCTTGAGGTCCTCGTGCAGCAGCGTGTGCCGCCGCATCCGCTGGTCGAACTCGCCCAGTTGGTCCGGGGTCGGCAGCTCGCCGTAGATCAGCAGGTGGCTGACCTCGAGGAAGCTCGCCTTGCCGGCCAGCTGGTCGATCGGGTAGCCGCGGTAGCGCAGGATGCCGGCGTCACCGTCGATGTAGGTGATCGCCGAGGTGCAGGCGGCGGTGTTCACGAACCCGATGTCCAGCGCGACCGTGCCGGTCGTGGCCAGCAGCTTGCTCGTGTCGAGGCCGTCGGCTCCTTCCGTCGCGTGCTTGACGGGCAGGGGCAGTTCTCCACCGGGGTAGCGCAGGGCTACGTCTGTCTCGCTCACACCGACCGACGCTACTGCGCCCCGCCGAGATGTGCGCCCGGCCCTGCCGCGGAGGTGGGGATGGCGGCGCGCGGGCTCCCCACCTCCCGCGGGATCAGGGGTGGGTCATGGAGAGGACGTCGAGCGCCTCGTCGAGCTGCTGCTCGGTGAGCTTGCCCTGCTCCACGTAGCCGCGCTCGAGCACGACCTGGCGGATGGTCTTCTGCTCCTTGAGCGACTGCTTGGCCACGATCGCGGCCTCCTCGTACCCGATGTACTTGTTCAGCGGCGTCACGATGGACGGCGAGGACTCCGCGTACTCCCGGCACTGCTCGACGTTGGCCACGATGCCGTCGACGCAGCGGTCGGCCAGCAGCCGGCTGACGTTGGCCAGCAGCCGGATCGACTCGAGCACGTTGCGGGCCATGAGCGGCAGGGTCACGTTGAGCTCGAAGACGCCGGTGGTGCCGGCGTAGGTCACCGCGGCGTCGTTGCCGATCACCTGGGCGCCGACCTGGATCACCGCCTCCGGGATCACCGGGTTCACCTTGCCGGGCATGATCGAGCTGCCGGGCTGGAGGTCGGGGAGCTGGATCTCGCCCAGGCCGGTGCGCGGGCCGGAGCCCATCCAGCGCAGGTCGTTGACGATCTTGATGAGCCCGACGGCGATGGTCTTGAGCTGGCCGGAGGCCTCGACCAGACCGTCGCGGGAGCTCTGCGCCTCGAAGTGGTCGCGGGCCTCGGTGAGCGGCAGGTCGAGCTCGCCGGCGAGCCGGTCGATGATGGCGGCGGCGAACCCGGGCGGGGTGTTGATGCCGGTACCCACCGCGGTGCCGCCGAGCGGCAGCTCGGCGATGCGGGGGAGGGAGGCCTGGAGCCGCTCGACGCCGTACCGGACCGCCGCCGCGTAACCGCCGAACTCCTGGCCCAGGGTGACCGGGGTGGCGTCCATCAGGTGCGTGCGGCCGCTCTTCACGACGGTGGCGAACTCGTCGGACTTGCGCGACAGGGACAGCTCCAGGTGCCGCAGCGCCGGGAGCAGGTCGCGCACGATCGCGCTGGTGGCGGCCACGTGGATCGCCGAGGGGAAGACGTCGTTGGACGATTGCGAGGCGTTCACGTGGTCGTTCGGGTGCACGGGGCTGCCCAGCGACTCGGTGGCGAGGCTGGCGATCACCTCGTTGGTGTTCATATTGCTCGACGTGCCCGAGCCGGTCTGGAAGACGTCGATCGGGAAGTGCTCGTCCCACTCGCCGCGGGCGACGGAGGCCGCGGCCTCGTTGATGGCGCCGGCGATGGTCGGGTCGAGCACACCGAGGTCGGCGTTGACTGCGGCCGCCGCACCCTTGATGGCGGCCAGGGCGCCGATGAGCTCGCGCTCGATCGGGGTGCCGGAGATCGGGAAGTTCTCCACGGCGCGCTGGGTCTGGGCCCGCCACTTGGCCCAGGCGGGAACGCGGACCTCCCCCATGGAGTCGTGCTCGATGCGGTAGTCGGTGCCGTCCTGCTGGGTGGCCACGCTGTGCTCCCGGGGGTCTGGATGGTGACGGTGCTCCGGAGAAACCCTAGACACCGGCACGCGGGCGCGGTTCCGGCCCGGTCCGGGGGAGCCGATGTAGGCAGCGACGGGGGGACGCTCCCGCGATCGCCCGAGCCGAGGAGTTCCCGTGACCCAGCCGCCCACCCCCTCCTCGCCCGCGGCGGGCGGGTGGCCCGCCGCGGCGCAGCCGTCCTGGGCCCCGGCGTGGCAACCGCCTGCGCCGGCTCCGCCGGCCGGGACGTCCCCGCGGTCGAACGGTCCGCTCGTGGCCGCGGCCGCCGGCGGGCTGCTGGCCGGCCTGCTGGCCTCCGGGCTGGTGGTCGTGGCGCTGTTCACCGCCTCCGCCGAGAACATCGGCGAGACCCTGGCCGACCGGATCGGCACCTCCGTGGAGGAGGCGATCGTCGAAGGCACCCGGATCGCGACCGAGGAGAGCCTGGCGGGCCTGGGCGGCTACGAGGAGGACCTGCTCTACCCGGGCGGTCCGCCGGAGCAGTTCCCACCCGTGCCGCCGCAGGCGGCGGGGCCGGACCCGGTGCTCGACGCCTACGCCCGGGACTGCTTCGCCGGCGAACTGCAGGCCTGCGACGACCTGCTGTTCGAGTCGCCCCCGCTGTCGGAGTACGAGGAGTACGGCGCCAGCTGCGGTGGCCGGGTCAAGGCCTACACGGTCGGCAGCTGCACCGAGCTGGAGTGAGGCGGCCCGCCACCTAGCATCGTCGGACGCACCCGAGCACCCGAGGAGCCCCAGATGTCGCAGCCGCCCTACCTGCCCCCGGGTGAGTCCGACCCGGGCGGCGGTGGCGCGGTGGACGAGGCGCCCCCGCAGGGCCAGCAGCCTCCTCCGGGTCAGCCGCCCTACGGCAGTCCCGCATACGGGCAGCATCCGCCGTACGCACAGCAGCCGCCGTACGCACAGCAGCCGGTCTACGGGCAGCCGCCCCTGTACGGCCAGGCGCCGTACGGCCAGCAGCCGCCGTACGGGCAGCCGCCGTACGGCCGGCCCGGGAGCGCCGTCCCGCCGTGGGGTCAGGGTCAGCAGCCGGCTCCGCCGCGGAGCCGGACGGCCGTCGTGGCCGTGGTCGCCGCCGTCGCGGTGGTCGTCGTGGCGCTCGCCGTTGCCCTGGTCGTCGGCCTCGGGTCCGACGACGGCAGGGGGAGCGGCGCCGGGATCCCCGACGCGACGTCGGACCCCGAGGGCCTGGGCGACGACGCCGAGCTCGACGACTACGCCGAGGAGTGCCACGACGGCGACATGCAGTCCTGCGACGACCTGTTCAACGAGTCGCAGCTGGGCTCGGCCTACGAGCTGTACGGCGGCAGCTGCGCCGGACGGCAGTCCAACACCGACGCCCGCCAGGTCTACTGCATGGACGCCTTCCCGCCAGCCAGCTGACCCGCTCCGGCGGGGTCCCCGGCAGGCCCGTTCGGCTACGGTCGGACGGGTGCCCACCGACGCAGGACCGCCCGCGACGCCCGGCCCCGACGGCCCGGGCGTGCGAGCCTCCGACGGCGACCGGGAGGCGCTGGTCGCCCGGCTCCAGCAGGCGCTGGCCGAGGGCCGTCTGGACCTCGACGAGTTCGGCCAGCGGGCCGGCGCCGCGTACGCGGCGGTGACCACCGCGGAGCTCGCCGTCCTGGTGGCCGACCTGCCGGCGGAGCCGGCGCTGGAGATCGTCGGCAGCCGGGCGCCGGAGGTGCAGACCAGCGTCTTCGGCGACATCTCGCTCGCCGGGCCCACGGTGCCGCTGCGGGTCTCCACGGTGTTCGGCGACGTGCGCATGGACCTGCGCGGGTTGCGCACCGGCGCCGACCGGCTCGACCTCCACCTCAGCACGGTCTTCGGCGACATCGACGTCGTCGTCGCCGAGGGCGTGGACGCCCAGATCGAGGGCCGCACGGTGCTCGGTGACCGCAAGGTCTCGCTGGCACCGGTGCCGCGGGTGGCCGGCACCCCTCGGATCGTCGTCCACGCCCGCACCGTGTTCGGCGACCTGAAGCTGCGCAGCCTCGCCCCGGGGGAGTCGGCCAGCCGTTGGCGTCAGGTCATGGAGCGGTTGAGCAGGGGGAGCGGGAGCGCCTGACCGTCCGGTTTCGCCGAGTGGAGCCCGGAGGGTTCCACGCAGGCGGAACTCACTCGCTCGCTCCAGTAGGGGGACGGCACGTGGCCGCGGTGCGATCCGGCGGATCGCGTCAGGAATCGAACGGCACCGCGGAGTAGGCGCGCAGCTTCTCCAGCGAGTGCAGGCTCTCGATCGAACGGATCGTGCCCGACCTGGAGCGCATGACCAGCGACTGCGTGGTGCAGCCGCCCGAGCGGTACTGGACCCCGCGCAGCAGCTCGCCGTCGGTGATGCCGGTGGCGACGAAGAAAACGTCGCCGCGCACCAGGTCGTCGATGTGCAGCACCCGGTCGAGGTCGTGGCCGGCGTCGAGGGCCTTCTGCCGCTCCTCGTCGTCCTTCGGCCAGAGGCGGCCCTGGAACGAACCGCCCATGCACTTGAGCGCGCAGGCGGCGATGATGCCCTCCGGCGTGCCGCCGATGCCGAGGATCAGGTCGACGCCGGTGCCCTCGCGGGCGGCGGCGATCGCGCTGGCGACGTCGCCGTCGGTGATGAACTTGATGCGGGCGCCGGCGGCGCGCACCTCGTCCACCAGCTGGGCGTGCCGCGGCCGGTCCAGGATGCAGACGGTGACGTCGCCGACCGAGCTCTTCTTCGCCTTCGCGACGCGACGGATGTTCTCGGCGACCGGCACGGTGATGTCGACGACGTCGGCCGCGGCCGGCCCGGTGGCCAGCTTCTCCATGTAGAAGACCGCCGACGGGTCGTACATGGCGCCGCGGTCGGCCACCGCCATCACGGCGATCGCGTTGGGCATGCCCTTGGCCATCAGCGTGGTGCCGTCGATCGGGTCGACGGCGACGTCGCACTCCGGGCCGTGGCCGTCGCCGACCTGCTCGCCGTTGTAGAGCATCGGGGCCTCGTCCTTCTCGCCCTCCCCGATGACGACGACGCCCTTCATGCTCACCGTGCCGATGAGCGCGCGCATCGCGTCGACCGCGGCGCCGTCGCCGCCGTTCTTGTCGCCACGTCCGACCCAGCGCCCGGCGGCCATCGCCGCGGCCTCGGTGACCCGCACCAGCTCGAGGGCCAGGTTGCGGTCGGGGGCGGGGCGGTCGGTGGAGAACGCACGCCCGCTCGAGGAGACGGGGCCTTCGGGAACGGGCAGCGACACGGGACCTCCTGGAGAGGGACCGCGTCCCGTCCGCCCGCCGGCGAGCGAAGGGCGGGACCCGGGACGCAGGCCATGGGCGGCAGGCTGGGGGAGCTCTCCTGCGATCCTATGTGCATGACCGAAGTCGGCCCGACGAGCCCGCGACCCGCTGACCACCCGGAGGCACTGGGTGCGGCGGCGGTGACCGCGCAGGCGCCGTCGCCGGCGGTGGAGCGCGCGAACCGCATGAGCGCGGGCAACATGGTCCGCTCGCTGGTGCCCCTGGTCGTGATCTGCCTGCTGATCGTGGCGTGGCAGGCCTTCCGCACGAGCAACGAGGACACCGTCCGCGACGTCGACCCGACCAGCACCGTCCGGCTCGCCGCGGAGCGCGCGGGCTACCCGGTGGTGGCTCCGGCCGGGCTGTCGGAGGACTACCGGCCGACCAGCGCCCGCACCGACGCCGGCTTCGCCGCCCAGGGCGACCCGGTGACCCTCGAGATCGGCTACCTGACCCCCTCGCAGGAGTTCGCCGGTTTCACCGTCAGCGACGACCTGCGCGCCGAGCCGGTGCGCACGGTGCTCGACGGCGCCACCGGGGAGGAGACGGTCGACGTCGGCGGGGAGCCCTGGACGCGGCTCACCACCGAGCGCGGGGAGACCGCCCTCACCCGCGAGGAGGACGGCGTGGTCGTCGTCGTCACCGGGTCGGCCACCGACGACGAGCTGCTCGTCGTCGCCACCGCGGTCCGGCCCGTCGCGGGCTGAGCTCCGCGCTCCGTTGCGGATCCGTGTCGGACGTCGGACGACTTGCCGACACCCGCCCGTCCGGGCCACGACGGTCGGACGGCGACCGCACGCTGGCCTCTCGCCCGGCGCCACCGCGGCTGCCGGCCGGACGAGGAGCCGACATGCTCGACGACGACGTCTGCGCGCACGGTGACCACCGGGCGCCGGTGACCGGGGGGACCTGCCGCTGCGGGATGGTCACCCGCGTTCCGGCGCCGCGGCCGGAGGCTCCGGGAGACGCGCGGGTGCGGGATCTGATCGCCGGGTGCCTCGCCGGGCGGGGTGGCGTGGCCGACCTGGCGGACCTGCGTGTGCGGGCCGACCGGGTGCTCGACGCGCTGGCCACGGCCGGGTTCGTCGTGAGCCCCCGGACCGCGGTGGACGTGCGGGCCGAGCGCCGCTCGGCCTGACCTCAGTCCTCGTCGTCCCCGGGCGCGGCAGCGGCCAACCGCTCGCGGGCACGGTCCAGCCAGTGCTGGCACAACGTCGCCAGCTCCTCGCCGCGCTCCCATAGCGCCAGGGACTCCTCGAGGGTCAGCCCGCCGGCCTCCAGCCGCCGGACGACGTCGGCGAGCTCCTCGCGGGCCTGCTCGTAGGTGGTCGTCGGCTCGTCGGTCTGCTCTGTCACGGTTCCTCATCCTCCCGGTCGACCCGGACGCCCAGCCGGCCCCCGGTCACCCGCACCCGCAGCCGCTCGCCGTCGGTCACCTCGGCGGGGTCCCGGACCAGCGTGCCGTCGGCCCGCTGGACCACCGCGTAACCGCGGTCCAGCGTCGCGGCGGGCGAGAGCGCCGCCACCCGGGCCCTGGCGTGCTCGAGGTCGCGCTCGGCGCCCTCGACGCGGTGCACGACGGTGCGCCGCGCGCGGGTGCGCAGCTGGGTGACGTCGTCGGCCCGGCCGTGCAGCATCCGCCCGGGATCGGCCAGCACGGGGCGGGTGCGGACCGACTCCAGCCAGCGCTCCTGCTGCTCGACCCGGGTGACGAGCAGGGAGCGGGCGCGGCTGAGCAGGCCCTCGACCAGGCGGCGCTGCTCACCGATCTCCGGCACGATCCGGTGCGCGGCATCGGTCGGGGTCGCGGCGCGGACGTCGGCGACGTGGTCGACCAGCGTGGTGTCGGTCTCGTGACCCACCGCGGTCACGACCGGTGTGCGGCAGGCGGCGATCGCGCGCACCAGCCCCTCGTCGGAGAAGGGCAGCAGGTCCTCGACCGAGCCGCCGCCCCGGGCCACGACGATGACCTCGACCGACGGGTCGGCATCCAGCTTCCGCAGCCCCTCGATGACGTTCACCGCCGCCTGCGGGCCCTGCACGGCGCAGTTGTGCAGAGCGAAGCGGACCGCCGGCCAGCGACGCCCGGCGGTGACGAGGACGTCGCGTTCGGCAGCGCTGTCCCGCCCGGTGATGACGCCGACGACGGCCGGGGCGAACGGCAGCGGCCGCTTGCGGGCGACGTCGAACAACCCCTCCGCGGCCAGCAGCTGGCGGATCCGCTCGATCCGGGCGAGCAGCTCACCGAGCCCGACCGCGCGGATCGCGGTGGCCCGCAGCGAGAAGGAGCCGCGGGCGACGTAGTAGTCGGGACGGGCGCGGACGAGCACCCGGGCGCCTTCGGTCAGCTCGAGGCCCGGCCGGTCGGCGACGTCGCGATGGCAGGTGACCGGCACCGACAGGTCGGCCACCGGATCGCGCAGCGTCAGGAAGACGGTGGCCGCGTTCCCGCGCCGGGACAGCTGCGCCACCTGGCCCTCGACCCACACCTCGCCGAGCCGCCCGATCCACTCGGCGACCTTCCGGGCGACCGTGCGCACCGGCCACGGTGCCTCGGGGGAGGAGGGGGCGCTCACGTGCCGAGGGTGTCAGACGGTGCCGACACCCTCGACCGGCTCCCGGCTCAGGCGCCGCGCGGGGCGAGCGGGCTGGACTCGACGGCCTGCTCCTCGAGCTTCTCCAGCCGGTTGCGCAGCATCCGGAGGAAGTCCGCGCGGCCCCGCCCGGCCTCCTCGTAGGCGACCAGTTCGGAGACCGTGCTGAAGGCGTAACCGCGGAGCCGGCCGCGGAGCTGGGCGATGGAGAAGGCGTCGTACCCGGCGATCGGGGCCTCGGCCGCGCGGCCGGCCGCCTCGGGAGCGGTGCCGCCGTCCACGGCCGCACCGGCTGCGATGGGCGCGGCGGCGGCGATCCCCTCGTCGGTGACTGCGGCGTCGGCGGTGGTGATGGCGTCGCCATCAGCGCTCAGGACGTCGACCGAGGTCGGGATGTCGTCGATGTCCGCCGCGCCGTCGACGGCGGGAGCGGTCTCCTCGAGCGTGGGCGCGGCCTCGATGGCCTCGTCGATGGCCAGCTCCTCGAGGATCTCCTCGGTGGCCGGCGCCTCCTCGAGGAGCGTCTCGACGGAGGTCTGCGCACCCACGACGTCGGGCACCTCGTCGGGGACGACGTCGGCGCGGTCGAACGCCGAGCCGCGGAACCCCTCGGCCGGGGCGGCGTCACCGTCGTCGTCGAAAGTGGCCAGGCCCGGCTCGTCCTCGCCCCGGATCCCGGTGAACAGCTCGTCGCCGCGGGCGACGAGCCCGGCGTACTGCTGCTGCACCTTCATGGCGTGCTGCATCGCCATGCCGATGAACCGCACCGGGAGTCCGGGAAGGGTCTCGGGGAGCTTGCGTGCTTCGTCGACGACGGTCGCAGCCAGGCCGGCAGCGGCGCGGACAACCTCAGGGATCTCACGGGCCATGGGCACACCTTGCCCCAGGAATCGGGGCTCGACACCCCCGCCGGCGGGCTCGTGCCCGTCCGGATGGTGTTCCTGGCCACGCTCAGCGGCCCCGGCGGCCGCCGGAGCCCACGTACGCTGGGTGCATGGCAGATCAGCGCGGACGTGTCCTGCTGGCCGACCCCCGGGGCTACTGCGCCGGCGTGGACCGGGCGGTGGTGGCGGTCGAGCGCGCCCTGGAGATCCACGGCGCCCCCGTCTACGTACGGAAGCAGATCGTCCACAACAAGCACGTCGTGGCGACGCTCGAGCGGCGGGGAGCGATCTTCGTCGACGAGACCACCGAGGTGCCCGAGGGCTCGGTCGTCGTCTTCAGCGCCCACGGGGTGTCCCCGGCGGTGCACCAGGAGGCGGCCGACCGGCAGCTGCGCACCATCGACGCCACCTGCCCGCTGGTCACCAAGGTGCACCAGGAGGCCAAGCGCTTCGCCCGGGACGATTTCGACATCCTGCTGATCGGCCACCGCGGGCACGAGGAGGTCGAGGGCACCGCCGGTGAGGCGCCGGCCCACATCCAGCTCGTCGACGGCGCCGACGACGTCGCCAACGTGCAGGTGCGCGACCCGGAGAAGGTCGTCTGGCTCTCGCAGACCACCCTCTCGGTGGACGAGACGCTGGCGACGGTCGACCAGCTGAAGAACCGCTTCCCCGGTCTGCAGTCCCCGCCCAGCGACGACATCTGCTACGCCACGCAGAACCGCCAGCAGGCCGTGAAGCAGATGGCTGCGGAGTGCGACCTGGTGCTCGTCGTCGGCTCGACGAACTCGTCCAACTCGGTGCGCCTGGTGGAGGTCGCCCTCGAGGCCGGGGCGCGGGCGTCCTACCTGTTCGACTACGCCGCGGAGATCGACGAGGCATGGCTCGAGGGCGTGGGCACGGTGGGCGTCACGAGTGGCGCGTCGGTGCCGGAGATCCTCGTCAGCGAGGTGCTGGACTGGCTGGCCGCCCGCGGCTACGCCGACGTCTCGACGATCACGGCAGCCGAGGAGCGCCTGGTCTTCGCGCTGCCCCACGAGCTGCGGCGCGCCGAGAAGGCCCAGGCCGCCGGCGACTGAGCACCCCGAACCGCAGAAGAGCCCGTTCCCGCCGATGCGGTGACGGGCTCCTCTGCATCCGGGTCAGCGGCGGGCGATCAGCCGACCGACGGCGAGGACCAGCGCCACGCCGGTCGCCATGGCCATCGTGGGGAAGCCACGGATCAGCAGCGTGGCGACGGTCGGCAGGCTGAAGGTGGCCGAGGGGGCCAGCGCGATGTTCAGTGCCGCCACCGCGATGAACACCAGCGGGGGTGAGACGACGACGGACACCAGGTCGCGACGGCGCACCACGAGGGTCGCGACGCTCGTGGAGCCGAGCAGCGCGGCCAGCGTGATGATGCCGAGGCCGACGCCGACGTAGGAGTCGATCCCGGCCCCCGCGAGGGTCACGAGGAACACGCCGAACACCGCGACCGCACCGCGGAGGCCGGTCGCCGGCACGGTCTGCGCGCGACCACGACTCGCGGCCTCGCGACCGTCGACCGGGCGCGCGCCCGCCGCCGGGCGGGGGCCGGACGGGCGCGATCCGGCGGGCGCGCGGTCGGCCGGGCGCAGTGAGTCCCGGCGCGGGGGGACGGGCCGGCTCTCGACGGGGCGCCCGCGCGGCGGGACCGGGGGGCGGCCGGGACGGGCGCTGCGGTCGGGGTTCATGGCACGTTCCTCACGGGGCATGCGTGACCCGGTGAACGACCGGTCGGGGGAGCCCCCGCCCTGTCGCCATGCGTCGGCCGTGCTCGCCGTGGCCATGGCGCACCTCCGTTCCACCGCGGTCGGGCCCGGGCGGCCGTTCCTCGATGGTCACGGTAGCGAGCGGAATCGCAACAGCGGCGGACGTCGGGCACGAGTCGCCGCCTCGACCGTATCGACTCGGCGACATCGAGTGAGGCGTGTGCGTGCAGTGCTCCGTGGGGTCAGCCGTGCGTTCCGTCCCGCCCGCTCCCGTCGTGCCGCCGTCCGCCGTCGAACCGGTCCTCGCCGTCCAGGACGACGGCGTCGGTGCCGTCGTCCGGCTCCGGATGCAGCGTGCGCACCGTCGCCTCCAGCGGCTCCGGGGTGGGCAACGGCTGCTCGGCGATCCCGAGGTCGTCGAACCGGCGGGCCGCGGTCAGCACGGAGCGCTCGTAGGAGCCGACCGTCTCGTTGAACCGGGTCATGGTCGTGCCGAGGGCCGAGCCCAGCCGGGTGAGGTGCCCGGACAGCGTGCCGAGCCGGGCGTGCAGCCGGCGGCCGACCTCGAGCACCTGGTCGGCGTCGCGGGCCAGCCGCTCCTGCCGCCAGGAGTAGGCGACGGTGCGCAGCAGCGCGAGCAGGGTGGACGGCGTCGCGATCACGACGTCCTTCGCGAAGCCGTGCTCGAGCAGGCCGGGCTCGGCCTCGAGCGCGGTGATCAGGAAGCCGTCGGAGGGGACGAACAGCACGGTGAAGGGGGCGGCCGGCCGGAAGGCGGTCGGGTAGCGCCGGGCGGCCAGCGCGTCCACGTGCGTGCGCAGCTGCCGGGCGTGCGTGGCCACGCGCTGGTCGCGGACCCCCTGGTCGGTGGCCTGCACCGCCTCGATGTAACCGGTGAAGGGCACCTTGGCGTCGACCACCACCTGGCGGCCGTCGGCCAGGGTGACGACGAGGTCGGGGCGGACGCCGGCGCCCTCGTCGTTGGTGCCGGAGGGCTGCTCGACGAAATCGCAGTGCTCGAGCAGGCCGGCCAGCTCCACGACCCGGCGGAGCTGCACCTCCCCCCACCGGCCGCGGACGTGCGGGGTGCGCAGCGCCGTCACCAGCGCCGCCGTCTCCTGCTGCAGCTGGGCCGAGGTGAGACCGACGGTGCCCATCTGCTCGCGGAGCTCGCCGTGCGCGGTGGCGCGCGCCCGCTCGATGCCGGCCAACAGCCGGTGCAGGTGGTCGAGCGACTCGTGCACCGGCTCCAGGCCGGTTTCGGTGGGCCGACGGCGGGCGAGCAGGGCCACCACGCCGAGGGTCACGGCCGTGGCCAGCAGTGCACCGAGGAGGAGCCCGAGCAGCAGGGAAGCGGCGTCCATGCCCGCGAGGTTGCCCGACGGGTCCGACAGAACCGGTCAGGCGGCGACGACCGGCGCGTGCCGCGCCTCGTGGTCCAGGAGCTGCCGCTTCACCGCTGTCCCCCAGCGGAAGCCGCCGAGACCGCCGCTGGAGCCGAGCACGCGGTGGCACGGCACGAACAGCGCCGCCGCGTTGCGCGCGCAGGCGTTCGCCGCCGCGCGCACCGCCGTCGGCCGGCCGCACCGGGCGGCGAAGGAGGCGTAGGTGTCCGGCTCGCCCGGCGGCACGGTGCGCAGGACGCCCCACGCGTCCTCGAGGAACGGGCCGGAGCGCTGGCGCACCGGGACGCCGTCGATGGCGCCGATCTCGCCGGCGAAGAAGGCCTCGACGGTGGCCAGCACCGGGAGCCCGCCGGCGTGCTCGACCCGGGTGGGCCGGAGCGCCCGGTGCACGACGGCCAGCAGGTCGGCGACGTCGTCGGTCCAGCCGCTGGCCAGCACCACGCCCCGGTCGTCCGGGCCGTCGGTGACCACGACGGTGAAGGGTCCGGGTGGCGTCGCCACGGTGGCGTAGCGGGCGGGAGGAGGGGTCATGAGGCGCTCCGTTCCGAGGGGGCCGGCGCGGGGGCCGGCGGGCGTGGACTGCGCGCCGAGAGGGGCGGGCGGGTGAAGAGGGACGGCGCGGCGAGCGACCACAGGTGCATCACCGCGTAGGAACGCCACGGGCGCCAGCGTCCTGCGGCCTCGGCGTCGGTGCTGCCGAGGGTCGCCAGCGAGCGTCGCAACGCCAGGTCGCCGGGCAACCACACATCGGGGTCGGCCAGCCCGCGCAGAGCGACCAGCGCGGCGGTCCACGGCCCGACGCCGCGCACGCCCAGGAGCGCGCGCCCGGCCTCGTCACGGTCGGCCCCCGGGTCGAGCGCGATCCCGCCGTCGGCCAGGGCGGCCGCCACGGCGTGCACGGTGGCGCGCCGCGCGCCGGTCAGCCCGACGGTGCCGAGGTCGGCCCCGGCGAGCGCTTCGGGCCGGGGGAAGGCGTGCGTGAGCGTGCCGGCCGGCGTCGCCAGCGGCACGCCGGCTGCGGGCAGCAACCGGGCGGTGAGCGTGCGCGCTCCGGCCACCGACACCTGCTGCCCGAGGACCGCCCGGATCGCGACCTCCGGGCCGTCCGGGGAGCCCGGCACCCGGCGTCCCGGCGCTCCGGCGACCAGGTCGGCCAGCGCGGGGTCGGCGCCGAGCACGGTGTCGACGGCGATCGGATCGGCGTCCAGGTCGAGCATCCGCCGGCACCGGCTCACCGCCGTCCCGAGGTCGCGCAGCTCGGCGAGCCGCAGCCGCGCGATGACGGCGGCGCCGCCGTCCGGCGCGGGGGAGAGGCGGACGACGCCGGGCCCGTGCGGCAGGTCGAGCACGCGGGAGAAGGTGCTGCCGTCCCACTCCTCGAGCCCGGGGACGGCGTGCGCGCCGAGGAAGAGCAGCACCTCGGGCGCGTCGTAGGGGGCGCGGGCGGCCAGCCGGAGGGTCAGCTCCCCTGG
Source organism: Mycobacteriales bacterium (assembly GCA_038256725.1). Lineage (GTDB taxonomy): Bacteria > Actinomycetota > Actinomycetes > Mycobacteriales > Geodermatophilaceae > Blastococcus. Next base: position 21,811 of record JBBSKB010000028.1, read on the forward strand.
GGTGGCGCCGGCTGCGGGACCGGGCCGGCGGCGCAGTTCGGAGGGGGTGGCCGCGAAGACCTCCCGCACCGTGTCGTTGAACTGGCGGATGCTGGCGAACCCCGCGGCGAAGGCGACGTCGGCCATCGGCAGCGCGGTGGTCTCGATCAGCAGCCGGGCGGTCTGGGCGCGCTGCGCCCGCGCCAGCGCGAGCGGGCCGACCCCGAGCTCTCCGACGACGAGCCGGTGCAGCTGGCGTTCGGAGTAGCCCAGCCGGCGCGCCAGCCCGGGGACGCCGGAGCGCTCGACCTCGCCGTCGGAGATCAGCCGCATCGCGCGGGCGACGACGTCGGCGCGCACGTCCCACTCGGGGGAGCCGGGCACCGCGTCGGGCCGGCAGCGGCGGCAGGCGCGGTAGCCGGCGGCCTGGGCGCCGGCCGCGGTGCCGAAGAAGGAGACGTTGGTGGGCTTGGGCGTGCGGGCCGGGCACGACGGGCGGCAGTAGATGCCGGTGGTGCGCACCGCCGTGAAGAACCAGCCGTCGAACCGCGCGTCGCGGCCGGCGACCGCCCGGTGGCAGCGTTCGGCGTCCAGGTGCGGGGTCACGACGACGAGCATGCCAGCGCACGGGAGTTCCGCCTGGCGGATTTCGGACGTCGCGCTGGGGGTGCCGGTAGGGTCGGGTCCAGCACACCCGGTCGGTGTGCCCCGTCCAGAACCCGCGGGTCCGGTTCTGCCTGGGCGGGGGCGACGTGGTCGACGAGGACACGCTCATCTCGCTGCTCAGCGACTTCGCCCGCACGCTCACCACGGACTTCCCGATCCAGCGCATCCTCGACCACCTCGTCGACCGGATCGTCGACGTCCTGGACGTGACCGCGGCCGGGGTCACGCTGATCTCCCCGGGGGCGATGCCGCACTACGTCGCCGCGTCCGACGCGGACGCGCTGGCCTTCGAGCGGATGCAGACCGAGCTCGGGCACGGGCCGTGCGTCTCCGCGTACGAGACCGGTGAGGCGGTCCTGGTGCCCGACCTGCGGGCCGACGGCCGGTTCGCGGACTTCCTCCCCACGGCCCTGGACGCGGGGATGCGGGCGGTCTTCGCCTTTCCGCTGCGGCACGGCGCCGGCCGGCTCGGAGCCCTCGACCTGTACCGGGACCGCGCCGGAGCCCTGGCGCCGCGGGAGCTCGCCGCGGCCCAGACGCTGGCCGACGTCGCGGCGGCGTACCTGCTCAACGCCCATGCCCGGCAGGAGGCCCTGGAGATCTCCGACCGCTTCCGCGCGAGCGCCATGCACGACGCGCTCACCGGGCTGCCGAACCGGGCGCTCCTGCAGCAGCGGATCGAGCACGCCGCGCAGCGGGCCCACCGCTCGCACAGCACGGCCGCGGTGCTCTTCGCCGACCTCGACCGGTTCAAGTGGGTCAACGACACCTACGGGCACCGGATCGGTGACGAACTGCTGGTGGGGGTGGCCCGCCGGCTGGCGGACGTCGTGCGCCCGGGGGACACGCTCGCGCGGGTGTCCGGCGACGAGTTCGTCATCCTGTGCGAGGACATCGCGGACGTCTCCGACGTGCTGCACATGGCCACGCGGATCGGCGACGCGTTCGCCGTCCCCTTCGTCGTGAGCGGTACGGACATCGCCTGCACGGTGAGCATCGGCATCGCCTACTCGGGGCCGGGGGAGGGCGTGAGCGACCAGCTGATCAGCCACGCCGACCTCGCGATGTACGAGGCGAAGCGCCTCGGGGGCGCGAACCACCAGGTGATCGACCTGCGCGGCGCGAACCGGGCCGGTGACCGCAACCGCCTGGACCGCGACCTGCGCACGGCGCTGGCCGCGGGACACCTCCACCTGGCGTACCAGCCGATCGTGCGGACCGGCGACGGCTCGGTGGTCGGGGTGGAGGCCCTGCTGCGCTGGAACCACCCCGAGCAGGGCGCCGTCCCGGCGTTGACGACGGTGAGCATCGCGGAGCAGAACGGGCTGATCCGGGAGATCGGCGCCTGGGCACTGGAGCGCGCGTGCCGGGAGCGGGGCAGTTGGCTCGCCGAGCACCCGGACCGGCCGCTGGACGTGTCGGTGAACGTGTCGGTCCGCCAGCTCATGGCGCACGGCTTCGTCGACACCGTCGCGGAGGTGCTCGAGCGGACGCAGATGGACCCTGCCGCCCTCGTCCTGGAGTTGACCGAGGGCGTCTTCATCGAGGACAGCGGCCGCGGCGCGGCCGTGCTGGCCGAGGTGAAGGCGCTCGGGGTCCGGGTGACCCTCGACGACTTCGGGACGGGGTACTGCTCGCTGAGCTACCTGCGACGCTTCCCGGTGGACGCCATCAAGATCGATCAGAGCTTCGTCGCCGGCATCGGTTCCGATCCGGCGGGAGCCGCCATCGTCGCGGCGATCCGGGATCTCGCGCACGCGCTGGGGCTGCAGGTCACGGCCGAGGGGGTCGAGACCCGTGAGCAGCACGACGTCGTGACGCGGGTGGGCTGCGAGCTCGCGCAGGGCTTCCTCTTCAGCCGGCCGCTCCCGGCGTCCGGGATCCGCGACCTGCTGCGTGCGGGAGCCGGCACGGCCCGGGAGGAGCAGGGCGGGGAGGGGTGACACGTGGGGCTCGAGGGGCATAGGGTCGGGCCACCGCCGCACCGTCGGCGCTGTCGCTCCGGTCCCTGGTGACGTCCCTTTCACCGGATGCGATGGGGGACTCCATGAGCCCTGCTCCATTGACGACCGATCTGTCGGCCTGCTCGTTGTCCCTCTCGTCGTCGCTCCGTGGTGGTGACCTCACGCTCGCCGCCGCCGGTGAGCTCGACTGGACGACGGCCGACGCGTTCGCGGACGAGGTCATCGCCCACCTGGCCCCCGCTCTGCGGACTGTCGTCGTGGACGTCGCGGGCCTCACGTTCTGCAACCTGCGCGGCCTCGGTGCGCTGCGCCAAGCGGTCGCGGTCGCCCGCCGGGCCGGCATCGACGTGACGCTGCGCGGGATGTCGCGGCAGCTCTCCTGGCTGCACGTCTCGTTCCCGGAGCGGCTGTCGTCGGTGAGGACGGGACAGGAGGCGTCCTGGACCGTGCTCCGGCAGGGGGCGCTCGCGGTGGAGCCCCTGCGTACGCGGCATCCGTGGGAGAGTCCGGTTCCGGGGTGACCGGCGCGAGGAGTCCGTGATCAGCGACGACGACGGGCTGCGCGCGAGCCTGGCCGCGGCCATGGCCGGCGCGGACACCGCGCTCGGCGCGGCCGACCGGCTCTGCCGGGCCTGCGTCCAGCTGCTCGAGGTGGACGGCGCCTCGGTCTCGCTGACCCATGACGGCAGCACGCAGGGCACGTTCGGATCCAGCGGCGAGGTGAGCCGGCGAGTCGACGAGCTGCAGTTCACCTTCGGCGAGGGCCCGTGCCTGGACGCCGCGCGGCAGGGGATGCCCGTCCTGGTCGACGACCTGCGCGACCCCACGGAGACCCGTTGGCCCGCCCTCGCGAGCGCGCTGGTGCGGTCCGGTATCCACGCCGTCTTCGCCCTGCCGGTGACGATCGCGTCGGAGCCGATCGGCGCGCTCGACCTGTTCCGGCGGTCCGCCGGCACCCTGGGATCGGCCGCTCTCACCGGGGGTCTGCTCGCCGCCGAGCTGGCCGCACTGCCGCTGATGGACCTGATGAGCTCCGAGCTCGACTGGGGCACCGCCGCGCGGGGCGGCGACGGCTGGGAGCAGCTCGCGTCCCTGTCGCGGATCGAGGTGTACCAGGCGACCGGCATGCTCATCGGTGCGCTGGACATCGGGCCGACCCAGGCGTTGCTGCGGCTGCGCGCCTACGCGTTCGCGCACGACATGACCGCAACCGACACGGCCTGGGCGATCATCGAGGGGGCGCTGTCCCTGGACCCGGCCGACTGGCTGGACCCGGGCGAGCGCCGGGAGGAGACCGGATGAGCGCCACCCGCGAACGCGATGTCACCGGTGCCTTCGTCCGCTTGGCCAGCAGCCTGGTCCAGGGGTACGACGTGGTCGACCTGCTCAGCGAGCTGACGGCGGACTGCGCGCACCTGCTCGGCATCGCCTCGGCCGGTCTGCTGCTCGCCGACGAGCGCGGTGTGCTGCACGTCGTGGCCGCGTCGTCGGAGCGCACCCGGCAGCTGGAGCTGTTCCAGGTCCAGCGGGCCGACGGCCCGTGCCGGGACTGCTACCTCGACGGCATGCCGGTCAGCGTCCCCGACCTGCGCACCGAGGCCGATCGCTGGCCCCAGTTCGCGCCTGCGGCGCTGGAGGCGGGTTTCGCCAGCGTGCACGCGGTACCGATGCGGCTGCGCGACCAGGTGCTCGGTGCGCTGGGCCTGTTCGGGACGGTGCCGGGGCCGCTGGAACCGGACGATCTGTCGCTGGGCCAGGCGCTCGCGGACGTCGCCAGCGTCGCGATCGTGCAGCACAAGGAGAAGACCGACCAGCGCGGCGTCAACGAGCAGCTGCAGACCGCCCTGCAGAGCCGGATCGTCCTGGAGCAGGCGAAGGGCGTCCTCGCCCAGCAGGGATCGCTGCAGATGGACGAGGCGTTCACGGCGCTGCGCCGGTACGCGCGCAACCACAACCTGCGGCTGACCGCCGTCGCCGAGGCGGTCGTCGCGCGGCGGCTGCCGGCGCGGGAACTCCTCGAGCGGGCCCGGGGGGCCGGCCCGGGCTGAGCCGGCCCGCGCGGCGTCCACCGGTCGGTGGACGGCGGACCAGCGCTTCGACGGTCCCGCAGGGGCGCCGTCGTCGACACGCTCGGTGCATGACGACACAGATCGAACCGGCCCTGCGGGTGCGCGGCCTGGTCAAGCGGTACGGCGGACGTGCGGTGGTGGACGGGCTCGACCTGGATGTCCAGGCGGGCGAGGTCTTCGCGCTGCTCGGCCCCAACGGCGCAGGGAAGACCACCACCGTCGAGATCCTCGAGGGGCTGCGCCGGCGCGATGGCGGCGAGATCCGCGTGCTGGGCACCGACCCGGCCGCGGGCGACCGGACCTGGCGGGCGCGGATCGGCGTCGTCGGGCAGACCACGGGCGACGGCAACGCGCTGACCGTCCGGGAGACCCTGGACCACTTCACCGCCTATCACCCCCGGTCGGAGGACACCGACGAGCTGATCGCCGCCGTCGGCCTCACCGATTCGGCCGGCACACGGGCCGCCCGGCTCTCCGGTGGCCAGCGCCGCCGCCTGGAGGTGGCGCTGAGCATGCAGGGCCGCCCGGAGCTGCTGTTCCTGGACGAGCCGACCACCGGTCTCGACCCGGTCGCGCGGCGCCAGTTCTGGTCGGTGCTCCAGCGGCTGCGCTCCGGCGGCACGACGGTCCTGCTCACCACCCACTACCTCGACGAGGCCGCGCACCTGGCCGACCGGGTGGGAGTGATCGACGGCGGCCGGCTCGTCGACGTCGCCCCGCCGGACGAGATGGGCGGCGAGCTGCGGCTGCGGTCCACGGTGCGCTGGCGGGAGGACGGCGGTTTCCGCACCGTCGTCACCACCGAGCCCGCCGTCGTGCTGCGCGACCTGCTCACCACCGGCCCGCGGGCCGACCTGCCCGGTCTCACCGTCACCCGGCCCAGCCTGGAAGAGGTCTACCTGCAGCTCGTCGGGGCGGCCTCCGTCGAGCGCGCCCCCGAAGGAGTCCTCCGATGACCGCCACCACCGTCGTCCGCACCGTCGACCGCGCTCTCGACCGCCCGGCACCTCCGGGAGCCCTGCGGATCGGGCTCGCGCGGATCGCCATCGAGCTGCGCCTCTACCTCCGCGACCCCGGGCAGGTGGTCTTCTCCTTCGCCTATCCGGTGATCATGCTGCTGATCTTCGGCTCGGTGTTCGGTGGCGGGACGACCGGACCCGACGTCCGCTTCGAGGACTACTTCCTCGCCGGCATCGCGGCCACCGGGATCATGCTGACCAGCTTCCAGGCGGTCGGGATCGCGATCGCCGAGGAGCGGGAGCGCGGCGACCTCGGGCGGTTGCAGCTGCTCGGTACGCCGCCGGCGGCGTACGTGGTCGGCAAGGCCGGGCAGGTCGTCGTGACGACGGCGGCGCAACTGGCCCTGCTGCTGACCGTCGCCGCGCTCGCCTACGACGTGCCGCTGCCGGCAGACGCAGGGCGCTGGCTGACCTTCGGCTGGGTGGCCCTGCTCGGCGTCCTGGCCGGCACGGTGCTCGGGATCGCGGTCTCGCCGTTCGTCGGCAGCGCCCGGGCGGCATCGGCGGGCATCACCGGGTTCTCCGTCGTCCTGCAGTTCTTCTCCGGCGTGTTCTTCGTGTTCGCGGAGCTGCCGCCGTGGATGCAGCAGGTGGCCGCGGTCTTCCCGCTCAAGTGGCTGACGCAGGGCATGCGCTCGGTGTTCCTGCCCGACCGCGCGGCCGCCGGTGAGGTCGCGGGCTCGTGGGAGCACGGCAGAACTGCCCTCGTGCTGGGTGCATGGGTGATCATCGGCGTCGTGGTCTGCGTGCGCACGTTCCGCTGGCGCCGGGGCGAGGGATGACCTCCCTCTCCGGCCGGTCCGCCGCCTCCCCGCACGAGGGGGGCGGCGGCCGACCGCTGTCCGAGCGCGGCTGGCAGGTGACCCTCGTGGTGCACCACGTCGTGTTCGCCGTCCTCGTGACGGTCGCGGCGGTGGACGCCGCGGTCGAGGAGTCCGGCCTGCGCGAGGCGGTGCTGCTCGCCGCGCTCGCCGTCCTCGCGTTCGCGTACGCGACCGTCGGCGGGCCGGCGCTGGTCCGCCGCGACCACCGGCGGGCCGCCTCCTACCTGCTGGTCCTGGTGGCCGTGATCGCCGTCCTGGCGTGGGTGCTGCCCGAGCTGTTGTTCCTGCTCTTCCTCGCCTTTCCGCAGGTCTGGTTCATGGTCGGTCGGCTGCGCAGCGGCGTGCTGTGGACGTTGGGGGTGGGCGCCGCCGCGATGTTCGGCTCCACGGTGCACTGGGCGCAGGGCACCGAGCGGTTCGACCTGCAGACGGTGGTGGGGTGGCGTTCAGCCTGGCGATGGGGGCGTGGGTGACCGGCGTGCTGGCGCACAGCGAGCAGCGGGCGGACCTGATCCGCGAGCTGGAGTCGACCCGCGCCGAGCTCGCCGCGCTGCACCACCAGCAGGGCATGGTCGCCGAGCGGGAGCGGCTGGCCCGCGAGGTGCACGACACCCTGGCGCAGGGCTCCACGAGCATCGTGGTGCTCGCCCAGACCGCGGCGGCCGCGCTGCCGGGGGATCCCTCGGCGGCTGCCGAGCGGCTGGCCGTGATCGAGGAGGTCGCCCGGGAGAACCTGGCCGAGGCGCGCGCGATGGTCGCCGCGTTCGCGCCGGTCGCTCTCGACTCGGCGACCCTGGTGGAGGCGCTGCAGCGGCTGACCGAGCGGTTCGGCCGGGAGACCGGCCTCGTCACGCGGCTGGACACCGCGGCGCTCGGCGGCGCGGGGCCGGTGCTGAGCCGGGCCGAGGAGATCGTGCTGCTGCGCGGCGCGCAGGAGGCGCTGGCCAACGTGCGGCGGCACGCCTCGGCGAGCGCGGTGGTGCTGCGGGTGAGCCGGGTCGGGTCGGGGGACGACGCGCAGGTGTCGGTCCACGTCGAGGACGACGGCGTGGGCTTCGACCCGGCCGTCTCGGCCGGCGTGGGGCTGGCCGGCCTGCGGGACCGGGCGGAGGAGGTCGGCGGCGCCGTCGACGTCCGCTCCGCGCCGGGGGAGGGGACGCGCGTGACGGTCCGGGTGCCGGTTCGATGAGCCGGGTGCTGGTGGTCGACGACCATCCCGTCGTCCGGGGTGGGGTGGTCGGCTGGCTGGCAGCGCAGCCGGACATCGACGTCGTCGGGGAGGCCGGCGACGGGCTCGAGGCGCTGGCTCTGGTGGCGTCGCTGGCCCCGGACGTCGTCCTGATGGATCTGCGGATGCCACGGATGGACGGCGCCACCGCGACCGGCCGGATCGCCGCGGCCCACCCGGCGGTGCGGGTGCTCGTGCTGACCACGTACGACACCGACGCCGACATCGTGCGCGCCGTCGAGGCGGGTGCGACCGGCTACCTGCTCAAGGACACCCCGCTACCGCAGCTGGCCGACGCCGTGCGCGCGGCCGCCCGGGGCGAGACCGTGCTGGCGCCGCCGGTGGCGGCCCGGCTGGTGTCGCGGATGCACGCGCCGGCGGTGGACGCGCCCACCGCCCGCGAGCTCGAGGTCCTCGCGGGGGTGGCCCGCGGGCTGACCAACGCCGAGATCGGGCGGCAGCTGTTCATCGGCGAGGCCACGGTGAAGACGCACCTGCTGCGGGTGTTCGCGAAGCTCGGGGTCGACGACCGCACGCGTGCGGTGCTGGTCGCGGTGGAGCGCGGACTGCTGCCGTCGCCAGGGAGCTGACGGGCCGGTGTCAAGGGCCGCGGATCATCTGTGGACTGGCGTCTGACCTGGGGAAACAGGTGGTCGGATCGATCTGCGGGCGGTACTATTCGTACGTGTGTTCGACTGGATGTGAGACGCCGAGGGAGTGCCTCGTCGGTGCGCTGGAGGCGCTCGGCCGTGAGGTGCTGACGTCCTCGTTCGGGCCGGCGGTGATCGAGCGCACCGGGGCGCTGGTGGTGGCCCGCAACCGGCTGGACGCCGAGGTGGCGCGCACCGTCCGGGAGGGTGAGCTGACCCAGGCCGCCGAGCACGACGGCAAGGCGACGATGGCGTCCTGGCTGCGGGGGCACCACCGGTTGTCGCAGGGTGAGGCGGGCCGGCTGGTGCGCAACGGGCGCACGCTGGCGCGGTTGCCGGTGCTGGCCGCTGCGGCTGCCGCGGGTGCGGTCTCGGCGGAGGCGGTGGGGGTGATCGCGCCGGTGGTGTCGGAGGTGAACCTGGCCCGCGCCGAAGCCCAGGGCCTGGAGCTGGCCGCGATCGACCCGCTGCTGACCGGGGTGGCTGCGACGGTCACTCACGCCGATCTGCGGCAGGCGGTGAAGCACTACCTGGAACGGCTGGACCCCGACGGGGCGGAGCCGGATCCGACCGAGTGCCGCAGCCTGGTGATGAGCCGGGACGCCACCGGGAACCTGGTCGGCCGGTTCGTGCTCGACGAGGTCGGTGGGGAGAAGTTGCAGGCCGCGATCGAATCGATCCAGCAGGCCTCCCGCCCCGCCGGGGACGCCCGTTCCCGCGCCCAGCAGGCCGGTGACGCCCTCGTCCAGCTCTGCGACAACGCCCTGGCCTCCGGCGGTCTGCCGATGCTGC
>JBBSKB010000029.1:0-30880 GCA_038256725.1 Mycobacteriales bacterium
CCGCGCGGCGCAGCCGGCGCAGGTCGAGCACGGTGGCGCCGCCGAGGGGTGAGGCCAGCAGCGCCTCGGCGGCCGGCTCGTCCACGCCGGGCGGGACGCCATCCGCGGACTCGGTGCCCGGCCGGGGCAGCAGCGCCCGGAGCGCGCCCAGGAGCGGGGCGACCGCCGGCTGACCGGCCAGCGGCAGGTCGTCGGAGGACACCCCGATCGGCACGCCCGCGGACGCGAGGGACCGGCGCAGCGGACCGAGCGCCGCCGCGGTGCGCACGATCACGGCCATCTGCGACCACGGCACGCCGTCGAGCAGGTGGGCGCGGCGGAGCCGGTCGGCGAGGTAGACGGCCTCGATCGCGGCGGAGCCGAACACGTGCACCTCGGCCGCGCCCGGGTCCGGGGACTCCCCCGCGGTCAGGCGGCGGTGTTCCCACGGGCCGGGCAGCCCGTCGGCGACCTGCCGGCTGATCCGCAGCAGCTCCGCACCCGACCGGCGGGACACCCCGAGCGACACGCGCCCGGCCGCCCGCCCGTCGCTGTGCCGGAAGCGTTCGGGGAACTCGCTGATCCCCCGCGGCTCGGCGCCGCGGAAGGCGTAGATGGACTGGTCGGGGTCGCCGACCGCGACCAGGTTGCCACCACGGCCGGCGAGCAGCGCGAGCAGCTCGACCTGCGCCGGGTCGGTGTCCTGGTACTCGTCGACGAACAGCCACCGGGCGCGCTCGCGCTCCTGCCGGAGCAACTCGGCATCGCCGTCCAGCTCGAAGATGGCCTGCCGCACCAGTTCGGCGGGGTCGAACCCGGACGCGTCGCCCTGCCCGAACGTGGAGAAGGCGGTGACCGCCTCGTACTGCTCCTGGAAGGCGGCGGCGTGCACCCAGTGCTCGCGGCCGGTCTCCCGCCCCCACGACGCCAGCTGCTCGGGCACGACGCCGCGCTCGACCGCCCGCAGCAGCAGCTCGCGCAGCTCGGTGCGGAAGCCCTCGGTGCCCAGCGCGGGCGCCAGGTCGGCCGGCCAGCGGACCGCGCCTTCCTCGTCGACGTCCCCGCGCAGCAGCTCGGCGATGACGGCGTCCTGCTCGGCCGAGGTGAGCAGCCGGGGCGGTGCCTCGCCGCGGAGCAGGGCCGCGCGGCGCAGCACCCCGTAGGCGTAGGAGTGGAACGTGCGGGCCAGCGGCTCGCGGATCGTCTGCCCGACGCGGGTGGTGATCCGCGTGCGCAGCTCGGCGGCGGCCTTGCGGCTGAACGTCAGGACCAGGATCTGCTCGGCATCGACGCCGGCCTCGATGCGGGTCGCCACCGCCTCGACGATCGTGGTGGTCTTGCCCGTGCCCGGCCCGGCGAGCACCAGGAGCGGCCCCGCCGGATGATCGACGACGGCCTGCTGCGTCCGGTCGAGCGACGGCGGCGCGATGCGCGGCCGCTCCTCCTGCACGAGCCGGTAGACCGGCGCTCCCCCCTGTGCCACCTCTCGATGGAAGCACGCCGCACCGACAGTTCCGGGCCGGACGGGACGGGCGGGGTCAGGTCGGCGGCTCGCCCAGCTCCAGCACCAGCGCACCGGGATCGGCCACCGAGGCGGCGGGCAGGAAGCCGAGACGCTCGTACAGCCGCCGGGCGGGGTTGCCCTCCTCGACGCTGAGGCTCAAGGCCGGCAGCGAGCGGTGCCGCGCCGCCCCGACCGCGGCGGCGAGCAGTTCCGCGCCGAGCCCGGCGCCGCGGTACCCGGGCAGCACGCAGACGGAGAGCTCCGGCACGTCCGGCCGCACGAACCCGTAGCCGGGCGCCTCCGGCGGGAAGAGCGTCGTCCAGACCACGCCCGTCGGCAGCCCGTCGTCGGTCGACACGAACCCGCACTCCGGGGGCCTCCGGTAGTAGCCGGCCAGGTGCGGGTCGGCGTCCAACTGCGCCAGGGTGAACCGGTCGCCGCTCCAGTTCAGGTTGAACCAGGTGGCCACTCGCAGCAGGAGGCCGTCCCCGTCGTCCAGTGGCCGGAGCGTCATCCGCCGACCTTCGCACGGGCCGGTGCCGGTCAATCCGCGGCCAGCCGCCAGGGCTGGACGGCGATCGCCTCGGCGTCGGCCCGCGCGAGTGTGCCGACCGCGACCAGCCGGTCCAGCACGTGCGCCTGGCGGGCCTTCGCCAGCTCCGGGTGCACCAGGGGGTCGTACGCGCTGGGCGCCTGCACGAGGCCGACGAGCACCGTCGCCTGCGCCCAGTCCAGCTCGTCCGGCGGGAGCCCGAAGAAGCCCTGCGCCGCGGCGGCGACGCCGTAGAAGCCGTGCCCGAAGTAGGCGGCGTCGAGGTACATCCGGAGGATGTCGAGGTTGCTCCACCCGCGGTCGATCTTGACCGCCAGGACGACGGCTCGCGCCTTGGCCGGCGGATCGGTCGCGCCGTCCTCGTACAGGATCCGGGCCAGCTGCTGGTGCAGCGTGGAGCCACCGCGGTCACGGCCGCTGACCAGCCCCAGCGGCGCGCGCAGCGCCCCGCGCCAGTCGATGCCGATGTGGTCGGCGAAGTGGCTGTCCTCGGTGGCCAGCAGGGCGGCGGCGATCCGCGGGGGCACCTCGGCCGCCACCGGCGTCCCGGCGAAGGCGGCCAGCCGGGCGTCCACCCGCGCCCGGGCGTCGCCCACCCCCGGGGTGGCCGACCAGGCGGCCCCCAGGACGACCACGGCCACCACGCCGAGGGCCACCACCAGCCGTCGGCCGCGCCTGACCCAGCGGAGGGGACGGGCTGCGGGGGCACCGCGCTGCGAGCTCAGGTCCTGCACCCCCTCATCCGATCGCGGGGGGCCGTCCTCCCGCGTCGTCCCGGCTGATGATCGTGCTCGATGCCGCGTCATCCCTGGGGACGACGTCCGTGTCGCGGTCGGGCCAGGCCACGGCGGCGAGGTCGATCCGCCCGTTGCGAGCCGGCACCCCCTCGCTCGCGAGCAGTTCCAGCTGCCGGACCCGTACCGGCTCGGCGGCCGTGCCGTCGGCCCGCACCACCCGGAACCAGGGCACCGCTCCCCCGCCGGAGCTCAGCGCCCGCGCCACCCGGCGCGGGCCCACGCCCACCAGGCGGCCGATCGCGCCGTAAGTGCTCACCCGGCCGCGCGGGATCTGCTCCACGACGTCGAAGACGGCCTCGTCCACGTCGAGCACGACGTCGTCCACCTGCGCATCGTGCCCGTCCGAGGGGCGGCTCAGAGGTCCTTGCGGCCGAAGCGGGCCAGGAGCCGGGTCTGCGGAAGGGCCGACGCCGACACGTCCAGCGGCGGGTCGAAGATCCCCGGCAGCCCGTCCTCCGGCAGCTGCTGGCCCAGGATCAGCGCCGCCGTCACCAGCTCGCCGTCCAGCTCGGTGTCGCCACCGGTCGCCCGGGCGACGTCCCAGGCGTGCACGGTGAGGTCGGCGGTCATCTCGAGGATGTACTGCCCGGCGGGCGTGGGGCCGCGCTGGAGGTGCACGGTCCGGCGCAGGGCGTCGTCCTCGGCGAATGCGGTCAGCGCACCGTCGGCGGCGGTCTCCCAGCCGGTGAGAGGGTCGTCGCCCAGCAGGTCGCCGGTGTCGTCGGGGAAGCGCCCCTCGGCGTGGGGCTCCCCGGCCAGCAGGGGCACCGCCCACAGCTGTTCGCTGATCAGGTGCGCGACCAGGTCGGCGACCGTCCAGCCAGGGAGCGCCTCGTCCTCCCACTGGCCGGGTTCGACGGCGTCCACCCGGTCGGTGAACTGCGCCTGCGCGCGCTGGAAGAGCTCGAGCAGCTCGACGTGGGAGAAGTCGGCCATGCAGCCAGTGAACATGCCGACGGCCCGGCCCGCCTCCCCGGAGGGGTGGGACCGGGCCGTCGGAGCCGCTCAGTAGGTGGGCAGCGCCTTGTCGATGCGCGTGGCCCACGAGGTCACGCCGCCCTGCACGTGGACGGCGTCCTTGAAGCCGGCGGCCTTGACCGCCGCGAGGACCTCCGCCGAGCGCACGCCGGTCTTGCAGTGCAGCACGATCGGCTTGTCGTTCGGCAGCTCGGACAGCGCCCGCCCCGAGAGGATCTCGTCCTTCGGGATCAGCCGGGCGCCCGGGATCGACACGATCTCGTACTCGTTGGGCTCGCGGACGTCGATGAGGTCGAAGTCCTTGCCGGCGTCCATCATGTCCTTGAGCTCGTCGACGGTGATCGTCGAGCCGGCCGCCGCCTCCTGCGCCTCGACCGAGACGACGCCGCAGAAGTTGTCGTAGTCGATGAGCTCGGTGATCGGCTCGCCCTCGGGGTCCTTGCGCACCTTGATCTCGCGGAAGGTCATCTCGAGGGCGTCGTAGACCATGAGCCGGCCCAGCAGCGTGTCACCGATGCCGGTGATCAGCTTGACCGCCTCGGTGGCCTGGATGGCGCCGACGGTCGCGCACAGCACGCCGAGGACGCCGCCCTCGGCGCAGCTGGGCACCATGCCGGGCGGCGGCGGGACCGGGTAGAGGTCGCGGTAGTTCGGCCCGTGCTCGTTCCAGAAGACCGACACCTGGCCGTCGAAGCGGTAGATCGAGCCCCACACGTAGGGCTTGCCGAGCAGCACGCAGGTGTCGTTGACCAGGTAGCGGGTCGCGAAGTTGTCGGTGCCGTCGACGATCAGGTCGTACTGGCCGAAGATCTCCATCGCGTTGTCGTTGTCCAGCCGCGTCTCGTGCAGGCGGACGTCGACCAGCGGGTTGATCTCCTTGATGGAGTCCCGCGCGCTCTGGGCCTTGGACCGGCCGATGTCGGAGACGCCGTGGATGATCTGGCGCTGCAGGTTGGACTCGTCGACGGTGTCGAACTCGATGATGCCCAGGGTGCCCACGCCGGCCGCGGCCAGGTACATGAGGACCGGCGAACCGAGACCGCCGGCACCGACGGCGAGCACCTTGGCGTTCTTCAGCCGTTTCTGCCCCTCCATGCCCACGTCGGGGATGATCAGGTGGCGGCTGTAGCGGCGGACCTCGTCGACGGACAGGTCGGCGGCAGGCTCCACCAGCGGTGGCAGGGACACGATTGCTCCTCGTTCGGTCGACAGCGGCCCGCGACGGGGCCGTCGTTCACGCTCGACAACAGCGTGCCAGCCGGGATGCTTCCCGTCCGGCGCAGCCCTACGGGTAGGGCCAGGCGTTCTTGGTGCAGCCCTCCAGGCCGAGGGTCTGCTGCTGCATCACGGGGGCGACCTGTCCGGCCCCGGGGCAGGGCTCGTGCCCGTTGCCCAGCGCGTGCCCGACCTCGTGGTTGACCACGTAGAGCCGGTAGGTGGCGATGTCGCCCTCGTAGTCCGGGACGGCGGTGGCCCACCGGGCCAGGTTGATGACGGCGCGCTCGCCGTAGCGGCAGGAGGTGTAGCCGCCGGTGCCGACATCGGGGCAGTAGGTCTCCATGCTGCCGGGGCTGACCAGCGTCACCTTGAACTCGTACTGGGACACATCCGCCTCGGCGACGCCCACCCGCTGGAAGGACACCCGGCCGCCGTTGCCCCACGAGCGCGGATCGCCCAGCGTCGCCTCGACGGCCTCGGCGAACCCGGCGGGATCCACGCCGATGCCGTCCTCGATCTCGACGACGAAGCGCCGCAGCGGGCCGGTTCCGTAGATCGCAGAGCTGCCGTCGACGACCGAGACGGTCCCGGCGCCCTGCTCGACGTAGGTGTCGGCCTCCGCACGCCCGGGCTGCTCGCTCGGTTCGGCGTCACCCTGGGCGGGCGCCTCCGGGGGCGTACCCGGATCGGGCAGCGCCGCCACGACCGCGGCGTCCTGGCTGTCCGACGCCCCGGCCTCGCTGCTGGTCGCGACGGCGTCGGTGCCGGGGGTGGCGTCGACCGCCAGGTCGACCAGGGCGAACAGGGTGGCCAGGGTCAGGAACGGGATGGCGTAGGCCCGCCAGCCGTACCGGCGGACGAAGCCGCGGACGGGGCCGTCGTCGACGGCGGGGCGCCGGCGGGCCCGCACCGGAACGGGCGCGGCGACCAGCGGCCCCGAGCGGGGGCGGGCGGAACGGCTGCTGCGGACGGAGGGGTCGACGCGGCCGGTGGTGCGTCGTCCCGACACTCCCGACCTCCCCGGTTCCTCCGCCGATGTCCCGGAGCCAGGGTCTCACGCTGCGTGGCGTGTCGGCAGCAGCCGGAGACGCCGGTCGGGTCAGCCCGCGGGCAGGGTCTCGATCATGCCGAGCACGGCGCGCGCGGTCGGCTCCGGCGCCTCGAGCATCGCCACGTGCCCGACGCCCTCGAGGATCCGCAGCCGGGAGTCCGGGATCGCGGCCGCGAGGCGCGGGGCCATCACCGGGTCGACCAGCCGGTCGCGGTCACCCCAGACGACCAGCGTCGGCCGCTGCAGCGAGCCGGCCATCCGCCACGCGTTGGCCCGGCCGACCCGCAGGTAGGAGGTGATCAGGCCGCGCATCGTGCCGGCCAGGGCCCGGTCGGCCCACGGCTGCTCGGCGCGGGCGCGCATCTCCGCTACGGCCTGCTCGACCCGCTCCCTCGGCACCCGGTCGGGCTGCCCGAAGCACATGCGGATCATCGCCCGCACGTTCTGCTCGGGGGTGATCCCGGCCAGCCGGCGCTCGGCCAGCGACGTCGCTCCCGGCAGCAGCAGGAGCAGCAGTGCGCGGCTGAACGCCGGGGGCACGCGGTAGACCGGCATGGCCGGCGAGATCAGCGTCAGGGAGCTGACCAGGTCGGGCCGCCGGGCGGCGACCAGCAGGCTCGCCAAGCCGCCCAGCGAGTTCCCGAGCAGGTGCACCGGCCGCCCCTGGGCCTCCCCCGGCTGCTGCCGGATGTGCTCGAGGACGTCGACGACGGCGCGCACGTGGCCGCGGATCGAGTAGCGGCCCCGGGGCGGCGGGGTGGACTGCCCGAACCCCGGCAGGTCGAGCGCCCAGCCCTCGAGGCGGACGGCGAGCAGCCCGGCGAGGTCGGTCCAGTTCGTCGACGCACCCCCCAGGCCGTGCACGTAGAGGGCGCGTTCGCGCGGGGCGCCGTCACGACTGCCGTCGACCGGCCCGGCCCACGGCGTGCACCGAACGAAGACCTCGCCACCGCTGACCGGCAGCTCCCGGCCCGGCCAGGGCGGCAGCAGGGGGCCCGGACCGGGCAGGGCGGTGGTGGAGTCGACGGCAGCACCGGCGTCGGACCTGGACTTCTCGGGCATCGCCGCGACGGTAATCGAGCTCCGGTCGCCCGCGATGGCGGAGCGCGAGCCGCCGGTAGCATCCGGGTGCCATGCAGCCCTCACGCCCCGCTCCCGCCGCCAACCGGCGCACCGCCCGACTGCCGCGGGGTGCCCGGCGCATCCAGCTGCTGCGGGCGGCGCAGGACGTGTTCGTCGCCCAGGGCTTCCACGCCGCCGCCATGGACGACATCGCCGACCGCGCCGGGGTGAGCAAGCCGGTGCTCTACCAGCACTTCCCGGGCAAGCGGGAGCTGTACCTCGCGCTGCTGGAGGAGCAGGTCTCCGAACTGGCCGACCGCGTCGCCGAGGCCATGGCCGCCACCGACAACAACCGGGCTCGCGTGGACGCCGCCGTGGGCGCCTACTTCGACTTCATCGACGCCGAGGGCGAGGCGTTCCGCCTGGTCTTCGAGTCCGACCTGCGCAACGACGCCGACGTCCGGGCGATCGTCGGCCGCGGCACCGGCACGTGCGTCGAGGCGATCGCCGAGGTCATCGCCGCCGACACCGGCGCCGACCCGGAGCGGGCCCTGCTGCTGGCCTCCGGGCTGACCGGGCTGGCCGAGGCCAGCGCCCGCTGGTGGCTGCCCCGCAAGGGCACCGTCTCCCGCGACGAGGCCGTCGCCCTCATGTCCTCGCTGGCGTGGCGCGGCATCTCCGGCTTCCCGCGGATCGACGGCGACCTGCCGCTCGCCTGACGTTCGCTGTCGGCGCACCCGCTCCGACGGCCCGCTGCCCCACGGCTGGACTAGCGTTGGTCCCAGTCGCGCGAACCGAGGAGGCATCGCCCACGTGGAAGTCAAGATCGGCGTCCAGCACTCCCCCCGGGAGCTGGTCATCGACAGCCCCAAGACCCCCGATGAGATCCAGGCAGACGTCGCCGCCGCGATGTCGGGCTCGACCAAGGACGGCTTGCTGACCCTGGTCGACGAACGGGGTCGTCGCGTCGTCGTCCCCGTCGACCGCATCGCCTACGTCGAGATCGCGCAGCCCGACCAGCGGCGGGTCGGCTTCATCGCCGGCGGAACCGCTTAAAGCCGAGAACGTCGACGAAGGGGGCGTCTCCGCTACGGCGGAGACGCCCCCTTCGTCATGGGTTGAGGCCGAGGGTGGTCATGCGCTCGGTGTGCGCGCTGGTGATCCGCTCGATCACCCGGCCGACGCCGGCGAAGTCGCCGGTCCCGGTGATGATCAGGTCGGCCAGCCCGTCGTGCTCGGCGATGACCGCCTGCGACCGGCTGATCGCCTCGCCCACGAGGCGTCGTCCCCACAGAGCCAGCCGCCCGGCGAGCCGGCGGTCGGCGACGATCGCGGCGCGCACCTCGCGGACGGCGAAGTCGGCGTGGCCGGTGTCGTCGAGCACCTCCAGCACGAACTGCCGGTCGGGCTCGGGCAGGAAGGCCGCGATCTCGCGGTAGAAGTCCGCCGCCAGCCCGTCCCCGACGTAGGCCTTGACCAGCCCCTCCAGCCAGGTGCTCGGCCGGGTGCTCTCGTGGAAGGTGTCCAGCGCGGAGGTGAACGGGGCCATGGCCGCGGCCGGGTCGGCGCCGAGCTCCACCAGCCGGTCGGTGAGCCGCACGTGGTGGGCGATCTCCGCGGCCGCCATCCGCGCCAGCGCGGCGCGGCCGGTGAGGGTCGGCGCCAGCCGGGCGTCCTCGGCCAGCCGGTCGAAGGCGGTCAGCTCCGCGTAGGCCAGCACGCCCAGCAGGTCGACGACGGCTCCGGGCTCGGGCTGGCTCACACAGGTCTCCTGGGGCTCGGGGCTCGACGTGGGCGGGGCGGTACGCCGTCCCGGGCGAGTGGTGCAGACCACATCATGCGTGCGGCGCCGCAGAGGCTAACCCGTGCCCGCGCTACCATGGGCGCCGGTGGACCACACGGTTCACCGTGAACACGTGCGCTGACGACCGTCGGACGACGCCCCTGCCGGGGCCGTCTCCCGGGCAGGTCCCGCAGGGACGCCCGGTCATGCTGGCCGCGTCGGCGCTGGAACCGATCCCGCGACAACCGACCACGGGGCAGGTCCGACGCTGCGGATCCCCGCCGCCGGAGCCGGCCCCCAGCAGACCAGAGGCGAGACCGCTGACCTCCACCGAGAACACTCCCCCCACGTCCCCGGCCGTCGCCGAGGTGACCGCCCTCGAGCACGCCGAGACCGGCGCTCCCGCTCCCGAGGAGCTCGAGCAGCAGGTCGAGGAGCTGGGCGGCGCCCCCGTCGCGCCCGACAGCCCGCTGTTCAGCGACTTCGACGTGCACCCCGACATCGTGGCCGCGCTGGCCGACGCCGGGATCCACCGCACCTTCGCCATCCAGGAGCTCACCCTCCCGCTGGCACTGGCCGGGCACGACCTGATCGGCCAGGCCCGCACCGGTACCGGCAAGACCCTCGGCTTCGGCGTCCCGATGCTGCAGCGCGTCGTCCCCCCGGCCGAGGGCGGCGACGGCGTGCCGCAGGCCCTGGTCGTCGTCCCCACCCGTGAGCTGTGCGTCCAGGTCTCCCGAGACCTCGCGACCGCGGGCACCAAGCGCGGCATCCGCGTGCAGGCCATCTACGGCGGTCGCGCGTTCGAGCCGCAGGTCGAGGCGCTGCGCGCCGGCGTCGAGATCGTCGTGGGCACGCCCGGTCGGCTGCTCGACCTGGCCCAGCGGGGCGACCTGATCCTGGGCAAGGTCAAGGTCCTCGTCCTCGACGAGGCCGACGAGATGCTCGACCTGGGCTTACTTCCCGACATCGAGCGGATCCTCGCGATGGTCCCGGACAAGCGTCAGACGATGCTGTTCTCGGCCACGATGCCCGGCCCGATCGTCACCCTGTCGCGCTCGTTCATGACCCAGCCGACGCACATCCGCGCCCACGGCAACGACGAGGGCTCGACGGTCCCGCAGACCACGCAGTTCATCTACCGGGCGCACAACCTCGACAAGCCCGAGCTGCTCTCGCGCGTGCTGCAGTCGCGCGACCGCGGCCTGGTGATGGTGTTCTGCCGCACCAAGCGCACCGCGCAGAAGGTCGCCGACGAGCTGGTCGACCGCGGGTTCGCCGCGGCCGCCGTGCACGGTGACCTGGGCCAGGGCGCCCGCGAGCAGGCGCTGCGCGCCTTCCGCAGCGGCAAGGTCGACGTGCTCGTCGCCACCGACGTCGCCGCCCGCGGCATCGACGTCACCGGCGTCAGCCACGTCGTGAACTACCAGTGCCCCGAGGACGAGAAGACCTACGTGCACCGGATCGGCCGCACCGGCCGGGCCGGCAGCACCGGTGTCGCCGTCACGCTGGTCGACTGGGACGACATCCCCCGGTGGCAGCTGATCAACAAGGCGCTGGACCTGGGCTTCGACGACCCGCCGGAGACCTACTCCACCTCGCCGTGGGTCTACACCGACCTCGACGTCCCCGAGAACGCCAAGGGCCGGCTGCCGCGCTCCCAGCGCACCCGCGAGGGGCTGGAGGCCGAGGTGCTCGAGGACCTCGGCGAGACCGGCAAGCGCAACCGCCCGACCACCGCCCCGGACCGCGGCTCCTCCGACCGCGGCGGGCGTGGCCGGTCCGACGGCGACCGGCCGGCCGGGGACGACGGCCCCTCCGGTGGCGGGAAGAGCCGGCCCCGCCGTCGCACCCGCAGCAGCTCCGGCGCCGACGGCGAGAGCGCGGCCCCGGCCGCGTCGACGCCGGACGCCGCCGCGCAGGGATCCGGCGCCGAGACGGGCACCGAGGGCGCCGCCGAGGGTTCCGCTGCAGGCGACGCCAAGCCGCGCCGTCGACGTCGCCGTCGTGGCGGCGCCGGGCGCGGTGGCGCGGAGCCGGCCGCCGACGCCTGATGCTCCGGGCGACGGTCCGCCCGCCCCTGCGGGTGTGGGTCTGGATCGCGGCCACCCTGGCCCTCGTCGTCGTCGCCGCGCTGCTGTGGCGCGGCTCGGACGCAGCGGCCACCGAGAGCACCACCGCCACACCGGCCGACGTCCCGACAGGGACGCCGGCCGGTGCCGTCTCCCCCATCTGGTCCGCCGACGGCGGTCCACTGCCGGCTCTGGTCGTGGCGGAGGGCCAGGTGGTCGTCGGCGGGGAGCACGGCGTGCGCGCGCTGGACCCGCTGACCGGCCGGGAGGCCTGGCACTACACCCGCAGCAACGCCCGGCTCTGCGGGGTGACCGCCACCGACGGCGTCGCGGTGGCGGTGTTCCGCACCGCCGACCGCTGCGACGAGGCGGTCGCCCTGGACGCGGGCACCGGCGTGCGGGTCTGGACGCGCAACCTCGGCCTGCGCGGTGACGCCGTCCTGAGCTCCACCACCTCGATCGTGCTGGCCACCAGCCCCACGGGAGTGCTGACGTTCGACCCGGTCGGCAACAACGTGCGCTGGCGGGCCGGGGCGCCGGGCGGCTGCACCTGGCTGTCCGCCGCGGCCGGGAGCGCCGGGGTCGCGGTGCTGCAGCGCTGCGGGGGTGCCGAGGCGGTGCAGCTCCGGCTCTACGACGGCTTCGAGGGCTCCGAGCACTGGACCGTCGACGTCCCCGCGGCCGAGGACGCCGATGTCGCCCTGCTGGGCGCCGACGCGCTCGTCGGGGTGCGCATCGGCGGCGAGGTCCAGCTCTTCGCACGCGACGGCGGTGTGTTGCGGGCCACCGTCCCGGCGGCTCCCGGGGACGCGGTGGAGCAGACGACGGCGGCCGGGCTCGTGCTCGTCCGCACGGGGGGCACGCTCTCCGCGACCGACCCGGCCACGGGTGCGCCGCGCTGGACCGCCCCGGGCACGGGGCTGCCGACCCCGACCGGCGACGACGGGACCGAGCTGGTCGTGCCGACCGCCGGCGGGTTCGTGCTCCGCGACGCGCTGACCGGTGCCGAGCTCGGCCTCTGGGCGGCCTCCGAGGTGCCCCCGGACGGAACGGCGACCGTCGTCGGACCCGTCGTGCTGCTCCGGCTGGACGACGAGGTCCGCGCCTACCGGTGACCCCGCGTGACGGGGACCGCCCGAGCGCGGTTCACTGGGAGGCATGGCCCCGCCCTCCGGTCCCGACTCGCCCCCCTCCGTCGCGCCCACGGATCTGCGCCAGCTGGCCGATCACAGCGCCGTCGCGCGCACCTTCGACGGCGGTGCCGGCACGATCGCCGCGCTGGACACCGGCCCGGGCGCCGAGGGAACGGCGCTCATGGTCGCGGGCTACACCGGGAGCAAGGAGGACTTCGCGCCGCTGCTCGCGCCGCTGGCCGCCTCCGGCTACCGGGTCGTGGTCATGGACCAGCGCGGCCAGTTCGAGTCGCCCGGCCCCGACGACCCGGCCCGGTACACGGTCACCGAGCTGGCCGAGGACGTCGTCGCCGTCTCCCGGGTCCTCGTCGAGGAGGCCGGCGGGCCGGTGCACCTGCTGGGGCACAGCTTCGGCGGGCTGGTGACCCGCGGCGCGGTGCTGACCGCACTGGAGCTCTTCCGCTCCTTCACCCTGCTCGGCTCCGGCCCCGCCCAGCTCACCGGCGGCCGCGCGGAGCTGCTGGACGCCATGGCGCCGCTGCTCGAGGCGGGCGGCGTGCAGCTGGTGCACGAGACCATGGAGCAGCTGGCGATGACCGACCCCACGGCGCAGGCGGTGCCGGCGCCGACCCGGGAGTTCTACGCGCGGCGCTTCCTGGCCAACTCCGGGGCGGGGCTCCGCGGCATGGCCGACGCGATGCTCGCCGAACCCGACCTCGTCGAGGAGTTGAAGGCCACCGGCCTGCCGGTGCTGGTGGCCCACGGCGAGGCCGACGACGCGTGGATGCCGCACGTGCAGGCGGACATGGCGCAGCGGCTGGGCGCCCGCTACGAGGTCATCGAGGACTCGATCCACTCCCCCGCCGTCGAGAACCCGCCGCGCACGGTCGCGATCCTCTGCGACTTCTGGTCGAGCCTGCCGGTCGGTCGATGACCCGGTTGCCTTCACGGACGGAGTGGACGGCCGCGGAGGACAGGTTGGGCTTCTTCGGCCCCGACAGCGTCACCTGGCGGGTGCACGCCGACCCGTCGTTCTCCGTCGGCGGGTTGCGGGCCCTGCTGCTGCAGGCGCTGCACCCGGTGGCCATGGACGGCGTCGCGCGCAACTCCGTGGGGTTCACCGAGGAGCCGTGGCCGCGGCTGATCCGCACCGCCACCTACGTCGACACGCTCACCTTCGGCACCCGGACCGAGGCGGTGCGCGCGGTGGCCCGCGTACGCGGCATCCACCGGCGGCTGGGCGGGACCGAGGAGACCACCGGCCGCGTCTACCGGGTGGACGACCCCGACCTGCTGCTCTGGGTCCACTGCTGCGAGGTCGACTCCCTGCTCACGGTCGCCCGCCGCGCCGGCCTGCCGCTGACCGACGAGGACGCCGACCGGTACGTCGCCGAGCAGGTCACGGCGGCGGAGCTGGTCGGCGTCGATCCGGACGAGGCGCCCGCCTCGGTCGCCGAGCTGGCCGCGTACTTCGAGCGGATGCGCCCCCAGCTGGCCGCGACCCCGGCCGCGCGGGACGCCTACCGCCTGGTCGTACTGCCACCGATGCCGACGTGGGTGCGCTACCTGACCCCGGCCCAGCCGGCCTGGGGCGGTCTGGCCGGCCTGTCGGTCGCCCTGCTGCCGGCGTGGGCCCGGCGGCTCTACTCGCTGCCCGGCCTGGGCCTGACCGACGCCGCGGCCACCCCCGCCCTGCGGGCGTTCCGGCAAGGGCTCCTGCTGCTGCCGCAGCGGGCGCAGCGCTCGCCGATCGTGTGGGCCGGCTACCAGCGGGTCGGGGCGGAACGACTCAGCGCCTGACCCGGGTGCTCAGTCGCGGAAGGGTGCGGCGCCGGTACCTGCGGCCAGCAGGGCCTCGAACTGCTCCGGCTCGGTGGTGCAGGCGCCGATGGGCGTCGTCTTGTTGGTGCCGTGGTAGTCGCTGGACCCGGTGACGAGCAGCCCGAGCTCGGCGGCCAGCCGGCGCAGGTGACGGCGCTCGTCGTCGCTGTGGTCGGGGTGGTCGACCTCCAGGCCCAGGAGGCCGGCGTCGGCCATCGCGGCGATCGCCGCGTCGTCGACGACCCGGCCGCGCTTGGTGGCCCGGCCGTGCGCGAACACCGACACTCCCCCGGCCGCCCGGACCAGCGCGATGCCCTGCCGGACGTCGGTGTCTGCCTTGCTGGCGTAGTAGGGGCTGCGGTGGTGCAGCAGCGTGGCGAAGGCGGCGTCGACGGACTCGACGACCCCGGCGCGCACCAGCGCCCGCGCCACGTGCGGGCGGCCGACCACACCGCCGGCGGAGGCCTCGACGATCTCGGCCCACACCACCGGGTAGCCGTCCGCGGCCAGCGCGTCGACGATCCGCTCCCCGCGGCTGAGCCGCTCCTCCCGCAGCCGGGCCCGCTCGGCGGACAGCGCCGGGGAGTCCGGGTCGAACAGGTAGGCGAGCAGGTGCACGCTGATCGGCGGCTGGTCGTCCCCGAACCACCGGCAGGAGAGCTCCATCCCCGGGACGACGGTGAGCCCGGCCGGGCGGGCCTCCCGCGCGGCGGCCCAGCCGGCGGTCGTGTCGTGGTCGGTGAGCGCGACGACGTCCAGCCCGGCGTCCCGCGCGGTGCGCATCAGCTCGGCCGGGGTCTCGGTGCCGTCGGACACCGAGGAGTGGGTGTGCAGGTCGATGCGCATCAGCACCCAGCCTGCCGCATGCAGGGCCGGCGCACCCGGCGGAACGCGCTCACTCCGGCGGCCTCAGCGGCGGGATCGGCTCGGTGTCGCGCTGGAGGGTCGGCGCGCTCGGCGCCGACTCGCCGTCCGGGTTGCCCTCGTCGTCGCCGCTCGCCGCGCCGCCCCAGTCGGCGCTGAACAGCAGGCCGCTGACCTCCTTGTAGACGTGCTTGGCGTCCGGCATGAAGGTGATGTGCCGCAGCGCCTGGTCCTGCCCGGCGGACTCGAACCGGAAGCTGCCGTACCCGAGGATCTGGCCGAAGAAGGTCTCCTCCCAGGTCAGGTCGGTGATCCGGCGCAGCGGGAGCAGCGTCACGGTGCGCACGATGACGCCCGAGGTCAGCAGCACCCGCCGCCTGGTGACGATGAAGTGCCGCATCCACCACTCACCGACGCGCAGCGCGAACCAGCCCAGCGCTACCAGCACCACGACCAGCCCGACGACGCTGGTGACCGCGTTGTCCGGGTCGAGCAGGAACAGCCAGCCGCCGAGGACGAACACCGGCAGGAAGCGCACGGTGGGCTCGATGAGCACTGCCCAGTGGCGCCGGGTGGCCAGGACGACGTGCTCGGTGGGCAGCAGGTACTTGTCGGCGTCCTTGCTGGCGCGGGTCGGGAGGACCGGGGGCGCGCTCACGTCTGCCTCAGGTGAGCGAGCCGACGAACTCGGAGAGGGACGTCGCGGCATCCCCGAGGGCGTTGCCGGCGTTGCGGACCATCTCCGCGGAGCCTTCCGGGTTCTGGATGACGTACCAGACCACGAAGGCGACCAGGAGCCAGGTGAGGACCTTCTTCAGGTTCACCGCCACCTCCGAGGGGGCTCGAACGGGCAGGCCGGAAGAGGCGCCGGTCTGCGTGGGAAGACCCGCCGGACGTGCGGCGGACGCGTTCGTCCCATGGGTAACACAGTCCTCACGGGCACCAGTTGCGACGCGCCGATCCTGAACCGAGGCGGACCGGTCCGGCCACCTCCGGGTCAGGTGCCCGGCAGGAGGTGCTCGCTGGGCGGGCCCAGCGGGAGGTCGGGGTAGATGCGTTCGCGCAGGTCCAGCAGCCGTGGTTCCTCCGCCAGCAGCCACGCGGCGTGCATCGGCCATGTCACCAGCCAGAGCCAGACCCCGTACGCCTCTCCCACGAAGGCGGCACGGTCGTCGGTGGTGGGGACGGCCCACAGCGGCGCGCGCTGGCCCGCCGCCTCGACGGCGACCGACGACGGGCCGGAGATGACGTCGCCGGGGTCGAGACCGGGCAGCCCGGCGTAGCCGCAGCCCACCCCGGTCCCGGGCTCCTCGGCGACGAGCACCAGCTCGGCCGAGCCGCCCAGCGGTGCGGGGCCGGCGGTGTCGACGACGATCGCGCGGGCGCCCGGCTCACCGCCCCACGCCAGACCGGTCACCGACCAGCCGGCGGGCATCGGGTCGGGCACCCAGGCGGGCACCCGTGCGTCCGCGGTGACGGCGGCGATGGCGTCGTGCGCCACCAGCCCGGTGTGGTGCAGCGGCGTGACGGCGCCGTGCAGGTGGCACCAGGCCTGCGCGCTGGCACCGGGGCGGACCCTCAACGGCTCGCCGCAGCGGGGGCAGACCGGCGAGACGCTCATCGGGGACAACCGTCCTGTGACGGTGCGGAATCGTCAAGCGCGCGACGCGGTGGCTTCGGCGGCCCGTAGCGTGCCGGTCATGCCTGCTCGACCCCCGGTGGTGCCCTGCGTGGGTGCGGTCGTCGTGGACGACGCAGGACGGCTGCTGCTCATCCAGCGCGGCCACGCCCCGTCGGCGGGGCTCTGGTCGGTCCCGGGTGGGCACGTGGAGCCGGGCGAGACGCTCGCCGAGGCGGTCGTGCGGGAGGTCCGCGAGGAGACCGGGCTCGACGTCCACCCGGGCCCCGTCGTGGGCCGGCTCTCGATCCCCGGGGACGGAGTCGTCTACGACGTGACGGACTTCGTGTGCACCGTGGTCGGGCCGCCGGCGGAGCCGGTGGCCGGGGACGACGCGGCGGACGTGCTGTTCGCCGACGCCGCCACCCTGGGACGGCTGCCGTGCACGCCGGGGCTGCTGGTGACGCTGCGTGCGTGGGGCGGGCTGCCGGCCGACGGTTCCTGACCGCCGGCCGGCTGCGCGCCCGGGAGCTCAGCCGCGCGGGATCGGGGTCGGGCGACCGGGCTGCTCACCGCCGCGGGCCTCGCCGTAGGAGCGCTTGGGCACCATGACCTTGCGGCGGAAGATGCAGACGATCGTGCCGTCCTGCTTGTAGCCGATCGTCTCGACGTAGACGACCCCGCGGTCGTCCTTGGACTTCGACTCGGTCTTGTCGAGGACCGTCGTCTCGCCGTAGATCGTGTCGCCGTGGAACGTCGGGGCGACGTGCCGCAGCGACTCCACCTCGAGGTTGGCGATCGCCTTGCCGGAGACGTCGGCGACGCTCATGCCGAGCAGCAGCGAGTAGATGTAGTTGCCGACGACGACGTTCTTGCCGAACTCGGTCGTGTTCTCCGCGAAGTTCACGTCCATGTGCAGCGGGTGGTGGTTCATCGTGATGAGGCAGAAGAGGTGGTCGTCGTACTCGGTGACGGTCTTCCCGGGCCAGTGCTTGTAGACCGCCCCGACCTCGAACTCCTCGTAGTACCGACCGAACTGCATGGACCGCTCCCGACTCGTCGTGCGCGTGGACGGGTCGTGATCCTACGGACGGCCCTCCCACGTGCACGTCGAGAGCCCCTGATGGGCGCAGCCGGGCGCCCGGCCGGTCAGAGGAGGGCACCGATGCGGGCGGCCATGTCGGCCTCGTGCTGCTGGTAGGAGCCGGCCACGCTGCTGAGCAGCCCGCCCATGCCGTTGAGGGCGTCGCTGAGGCTCTGGGCGGAGCGACGCCACTGCTCGTAGAGCTGGGTGAACTGCACTGCCGCCTGGGAGTCGGTCCAGCCGTCGAGCACGGATGTGTTGATGTTCCCCGACAGGGTCGCCTGGCGGGCGGTGCTCTCCGCAGCCTCGCTGCGGCACTGCCCGGCCATCGACTGCAGCGTGGCGATGTCGACCTTCATGGCGGTTCCTCCTCCGTCCCGGGGCCGTCCCGGTCGCGGCGAACGGTAGGTCGCCGAGCGCGTCGAGGCTTCGGTTCGTCCACAGCCCGCTCCGTCGTCCACAGGCCTGGTCGGCACGCCCCGCCGGGCACGGCCGTACCGGCACCATGCGCCGGTGACCACACCTCCCGCGGGCTCCCGCCCTCCGCGCACCCCTCGGTGCTGGACTCTCCACGGCGCGGGGGGCGCCGTCGATGTCGAGGTCGTCGCCACGGACGACCAGCGGCTGGGCGACGTCCTCCCCCTGCTGCAGGAGGCCGTGGGGGTACCGGTCAGCGAGGTGTGGGCCGGCGCGTGCCGGATCGACGCGGACACGTCCCTCGGCTCGCCGTCGCTGCGGCATGGTGCCCTCCTGGGGGTGGCCCGGCCGTCCGCGCCGCCCTCGCCCGCCCCCAGCCCGCTGGAGCTGCACGTGCTCGGCGGGCCGGATGCCGGCCGCGTCCTCCCGCTCGGCCGGGGCGTGCACCTCGTCGGGCGGGACGCGGCGTGCGCCGTCCGCCTCGCCGATCCCGACGTCTCGCGACGGCACCTCGAGATCCGCGTCGGGGACGGGGAGGTCGAGGTGCGCGACGTCGGCTCGACCAACGGCAGCCTGCTCGCCGACGTCCCGCTGGACGACCGGCTCCGGCGGTGGCCGGCGGAGGGCCGGCTGCGGGTGGGTGCCTCGACCCTCGCGATCAGCAGCTCGTCGGAGCAGCCGGCGGTGCTCGAGCCCACCGTCGGCGGCCGCACCCGGGTCCGGCCCCCGCACCGGTTGCGGGTGCTGCGCCCGGAACGGGAGATGACCTTCCCCCGGCCTCCTGCCGACCCGCCCCGGCGCCGGCTCGCCTGGGTGGCGGTCCTGCTGCCCGCGGTCGGCGGGGTGCTGCTGGCCTGGCTCCTGCGCACGCCGACGTTCCTGTTCTTCGCCCTTCTCAGCCCGCTGGTGGCGCTGGGCACGTGGGCGTCCGAGCGGTGGTCCGGGCGGCGCAGCAGCCGACGCGAGCGCGCGGCCTACCGCGAGGAACAGGCAGCGGCCCGCCGGGAGCTGGACGCCGCCGTCGCCGACGACGTCCGGGCCGCCGAGCAGGAGCACCCCGACCCGGCGACGATCGCCACCGCCGTGCGTCGGCGCACCGCCCTCGTCTGGAGCGGTCGCGCGCAGACCGGTGGACCGCTCGTGGTCCGGGTCGGGACCGGGCCGGGTCCGGTGCGGGTCACCCGGATCGAGGACGACGGCCGGCGGGAACGGGCGGTCGCCGACCACCTGCCCGTGACCCTGGACCTGGCAGCCACCGGGGGCCTGGCGCTGATCGGCCCGCGTGCGCAGTCGCTCGGCGTGCTGCGGGCGGTGCTCGCGCAGCTGGGCGCGCTGCATCCACCCGACGGCCTGCACCTGCTCCTGCTGACCCGCCCCGAGCACCTGGCCGACTGGACCTGGGCCCGGTGGCTGCCGCACCTCCCGTCCGGTGCGGTGCACGTGGTCCCCGACGCGCCTCCCGGCCGGCCCGGGGAGGACGCGGCCCCGCCTGCGTGGGCGGCGGGGGCGCTCACCGGCACCCCGGGTCGCGCGCTGGTCGTCGTGGACCGGCGGATCGACGGGCGGACCGCCGCACTGCTCCGCACGGCCCGGGACACCGGCGTGGTGGTCCTCACCACCGCGGTGCGGTCCGGCGAGCTCCCGGTCGCGGTCGACGCCACGCTCACGTTCACCGGCGAGACCGCGAGCTCCGCCGTCCTCGCCCAGGACGGCGCCGCCGACCGAAGCGCGGTGCTCGTCGACCGCATGGCGGACGAGCTGGCAGCGGAGCTGTCGCGCGGGCTGGCCGACCTCGTGCCCGGGACGTCGACGGGCACGCTCCCCTCCGACGTCCGGCTGCTCGAGATCCCCGGGTGGGCGATGCGTCCGGACGCCCGCGGCGGGGCCGGGGGCCGGTGGCCGGGCGACCGCACCGCTCTGCGCACGGTTCTGGGGCGGTCCGCCGACGGGCCGGTGGAGATCGACCTGTGCCGCGACGGCCCGCACGCCCTCGTCGCGGGCACCACCGGCTCGGGGAAGTCCGAACTGCTGCAGTCGCTCATCGCCGGGCTGGCGCTGAACCACCCTCCGGAGCGCTGCACCTTCCTGCTAGTCGACTACAAGGGCGGTGCCGCCTTCGCCGAGGCGGCCCGGCTCCCGCACACGGTCGGGCTGCTCACCGATCTGGACGGCTCGGCCACTGCCCGCGCCCTCCGATCCCTGACCGCCGAGCTCTCCCGACGGGAGGCCCTCCTGGCCACGCACGGCGTGCCCGACCTGGCGGCGCTTCCGGCATCGGTCGACCTCGCCCGGCTGGTGATCGTCGTCGACGAGTTCGCCACCTTGGTGGAGGAGCTCCCCGGATTCGTGCCCGGCCTGGTCGGCATCGCCCAGCGCGGTCGCTCCCTCGGGATCCACCTCGTGCTGGCGACCCAGCGCCCGGGCGGGGTCGTCTCCCCCGAGATCCGCGCCAACAGCACGCTGCGCATCTGCCTGCGCACGACGGACGAGGCCGACTCCCGTGACGTCGTGGGCACTCCGGCCGCGGCCCACCTCCCGGTGCAGCTCCCCGGCCGGGCGGTCCTGCGGGCCGGCAGCGCCGAGCCGCGGGTGCTGCAGGTGGCGCGGGTGGCCGTCCCGACCCCGGCTGCTCGGAACGCGGCCGAGGTGCGGCGCTGGTCCTGGCCGCTCGGGAGCCCGTCCACCCACCGGTCCGCCACCACCGGCAGCACGGACCTGTCCCGCCTGGTCGAGGCGCTGTCCCGGGCCGCCGAGGTGCGCGGCACCCCGGCTCCGCACCGGCCCTGGCAACCACCCCTGCCGGACCGGCTGACCCAGCACGACCTCGACCTCCTCACCACCGACGGGTCCGCAGAGGCACCACCCGCCCGGCTGCGGATCGGTCTGGTCGACCGGCCCGACCGGCAGTCCCGCGAGCCGCTGGACCTCGACCTCGCCGACGGGGGTGGGGTGCTGGCCGTGGGCGGTCCGCGCAGCGGGCGCACGACGCTCCTGCGCACCGTGCTGCGGTCGGCGACGGCCCGGCTGGGCCCGGGCGGGCTGCACGTCCACGTGCTCGACGCCGGAGGCGGCGGCCTCGGCGCCGAGGCCGCGGCACTCCCCCACACCGGCACGGCGGTCAGCCGTGCCGACACCTTCCGGACCGTCCGGCTGGTCGACCGGTTGAACCGGGAGGTCGACGCGCGACGGGCCGCGCCGGCGGGACAGCCCGGCCCGCTCCTGCTCCTCCTCGTGGACGGGGTGGAGGCCGTCAGCGCGCTGCTGGACGAGGCCGAGCCCGGTCGCGGGTCCGACGGGCTGCTGCGGTTGCTCCGGGACGGCGCCGCGGTGGGGCTGACCTGCGTGCTGACCGCGGACCGGGCAATGCCCGGCGGGCGACTGGCGTCCGCCGCACGGATGCGCCTGCTCCTCCCCCTGCCCGACCGGGCCGACTACGCCGTCGCCGGGGTGCCGGGTCGCTCCGTCCCCGCGTCCCGGCCGCCCGGTCGGGCGCTGCTCGGCGAGGACGCGCGGGAGTGTCAGCTGACGCTGCCCGGAACGCCCGCCCCGCGGACCGACGGCCCCCGGGTCGGCGGCGCTCCACCCGTCCGGATCGTCGACCTGCCGGGCGACCCGGGCCTGCCACCGACGCCCGGGCCGGTCACGGCCACGGACCCCGGGCGGTGGGTCCTGCCGATCGGCCCCGGCGGGGACGACGGGACGCCGCTGGAGGTGGACCTGGGCCGCAGCGGTGGCCTGCTGGTCGTCGGTCCACCGGGCAGCGGCCGCTCCTCGGCCGTGCAGGCATGGGCGCGGCAACTGGCCGGTGCGGGCGCCGAGGTCGCCTGGTTGGGGCCGCCCGCGACCGCGGCTCCACCCGGTGCTCCAGGACCCTGTCTCGATCCGGCCGACGCCCGGGCCCTCGCCACCTGGGTCGACGGCCTCGACGGACGCCGCGGCGTGCTCGTCGCCGACGACCTCGGCTCCGGACCCGAGTGCGCCGGGCTGACGGCGCTGCCACCGCTGGGCGCCCGGACCGGCCTCGTCCTCCTGGCAACGGGGGGCCCGGCCCAGCTGACCAGCCACTACCAGGGGCCGGTGGCCGCTCTCCGCCGTGCACGCACCGGCCTGCTGCTGTGCGCCAGCCCCGCGGAGGCCGAGGCTCTCGGCATCCGGCTGCCCCGCCTACCGCTGCCGGCGCGGCCCGGCAGCGGCTGGCTGGTCACGGACGGTCGCACCGAGCGGATCCAGGTCGCCCGGGTCCCGCCCGGCAACGAGCGGGCGAGCTGATGCCGCATGCCTCAGAGCAGTTCGAGCGCCGAGCCCAGCTCCTGCGTGGCGTACCAGGCCAGCTCGTGACCCTCCGCCTGGTCGACGACGAACTGCGCGTCCTCGCTGCCCAGGTCGGCCTCGAGGACCACGTTGGTGGCGGCCCGCACGTCCTCCTCGGCGTCGCTGCCGTCGATGTGGGCACTGGCGACGTCCCGCATGGGGACGTCGCCGCCCACCCGCACCGCGCCGCGCTCCACGTGCGGATCGTCCATCGGGCTCACCTGGTCGTCGGGCACGTCGGCGGCCAGCACCACCCGGCGCCGCGGAGCGGTCGGATCGACGTCGAGCAGGCGGAGGCTCGCGCGGGCCGCGGTCAGCAGCGCCGCGTACTCGAGCTCCTCCTGATCGGCCTCGGTGTCGCTGCGCTCGTAGAACTCCCGGAGCTGCGGAGTGACCGCGAACGCCGTGTGGGGACCGGCCAGCCGGCCCTCGTCCACCAGCGTCCGCAGCACGGTCGTGGTGGCCGGCAGGTACACGCGCACGCCGGGTCCCTCCTGTCGACGATGGGAGGACGACGGTATCCCGGCCGCGTCCGGCTCCGGCCGCGGGCGTCAGCCGGCGGTCTCGACGAGCTCCGTCACCTGCTGCTCGATCAGGTCCGCGAGCACGTCCACGTCCCCGACGCTGTCCCGGTCGGCATTGAAGCCGAAGAACACCGAACCGTTGTAGCTGGTCATCCCGACGGACAGCCCCTGCCCCCGCGCCAACGGCACGACGGGGAACACCTCCAGCATCCGGCCCCCGGCAGCGTAGAGCGGCACCTGGGGGCCGGGCACGTTGGTGATCACCAGGTTGAACAGCCGTCGGGACAGACCCCGCGCCGCACGCGCACCCAGGGCGTGCAGGGTGGGCGGCGCGAAGCCGGTCAGGGCGATGAGCCCCTCGGCGGTGACGGAGCGGCCGGGCACGCCGACGGCGCGCATCGCATACCCGAGCCGCGCCAACCGGACCCGCGGGTTGGGCTCCCCGACCGGCAGGTCCACCAGGTGCGAGGTCACCCGGTTCCCCGTGCCCGGCTCGTCGTCCTGGAGCGAGACCGGCACCAGCGCCCGCACGGAGGTGCCGGCGACCACCGGCTCCCCGCGGGAGAGCAGCCACTCCCGCAGCGCACCGGTGAGCACGGTCAGCAGCACGTCGTTGACGGTGCCCCCGTGCGCCGCGCGCACCCGGTCGAGGTCGTCGATCCGGGCGCGGGCCACCACCACGCGTCGTGCCCGCCCCACCGGTGCGTTCAGCGGGCTGTGCGGCGCCGGCAGCACCGTCGAGCGCGCCGCCCGGAGGAGCCCGCCCGCCAGGCCCCCGAACCGTACCGCCGTCGACCGGAGGTCGGTCGCCGCGGCGCGCGCCGCGCCCACCACGGACGAGGGACGGCGGACGTACTCGTCGAGCGCCTGCAGCACCAGCTCGGCCCCACCCGGCGCGCGGGCGGGCTGCCACTCGACGGGCTCGGGCGCCGCGGCCACCGGGTCCACGTCCAGCAGCACCTGCCCGATGTCGATCGCGCTGAGCCCGTCGACCAGTGCCGGGTGCGTCTTCGTCATGACCGCCACCCGGTTCCCGCTGAGCCCGTCGATCAGGTAGGCCTCCCACAGGGGACGGTTGCGGTCCAGCGGCCGGGACGCCAACCGGGACACGAGGTCCAGCAGCTGCGCCTCGGTGCCCGGGCGCGGCAGCCCGGACCGCCGCAGGTGGTAGGCCAGATCGAAGTCGCGGTCGTCGACCCACACCGGGTCGGCCAGGTGGCCGGGCACCTCGACGACCCGCTGCCGGTAACGGGGCACCAGCGCGAGCCGCGCCGCCACCAGCGCCTCCAGCGCGTCCAGCCCGCCGGGCGGTGTCTCGAGCACGAGCACCCCGCCCACGTGCATGGGGGTGGCCGACTCCTCCAGGTAGAGGAACGAGGCGTCCAGCGGGGTCAGCCGCTCGACCATGGCACTCCTCGGGCTAGGGGCGGAAGGTCACGCTACGGGGGGAGCCGGTCCTCGGACACCCCAGCGGTCAGCTCGCCCGCCGGGCCCCGCGCACCCCGCGCCGTGCCGTCGCCGGCCTGGGGACCTCGGCGAGGGCCGCAGCCATGGCCCGCAGTTCCTCGCGCAGGGCCGATCCGGGCGCCACCTCGGCCAGCGTCCGGCCCGCGGCCAGCGCCGCGTCGGTGGCCCGACGGTCGGCGGAGAGGAAGAACGCGACCTCCCGGCCGGCGAAGCGCTCCAGAGCCGCGGCGATCTCGCGACGCGGATCGCCGGGTACCGGGCCGCGCCGCACCTGGTTGACGACCACCACGGGGTCCACCTCCGGCAGCACCTCGCGCAGCTCGTCGAGCGCCCGCACGCTGCGCTGCAGCGCGACCGGGTCGGCGCCGCTGACGCACAGCACGGTGTCCGCGGCCTCGAGCACCGCCAGCGTCGCCCCGTTGCGGCGCGGTGCCGCGGTGTCGAAGGAGAGCTCCTCGTCGTCCTCCAGGTTGAACGCGCAGTCGACGACGGTCAGCTCGGCGAGCCGGCGCGCCTCGTCGAGCACCGTCGTCACCGCACGGGGGCGGAGCTCCGGCCATCGGTCGGCCCGCCCCAGCCCGGTGAGCACGCGCAGCTCGGGCCGCACCGCCCAGGCCAGGCGCACCAGCGCTGCGGCGTCGAGGGTGCCCGCGCTGGCCTGCCGGGCCGCGCCGGCCAGCCCCGGCGAGTCGTCGAGCAGCCCCAGGACCTGCGCGACCACCCCGCCGTAGACGTCGGCGTCGACCAGCAGGGCCGACACCCCCAGCCGCGCCGCCTCGTCCGCGAGGCCGACCGCGACCGTCGTGCGGCCGGGCGCACCCGTCGGGCCCCACACGGCGACCAGCCGGCCCGGGCCCATCGGGCGCTCCCGCTCGGTTGCCGGCACGCCGAGCGCGGGCAGCGCCGCCCGCGGGTCGGCGACGTCGCGGGGCGTCGCAGGGACACCCGCCACCGCCTCCCGCAGCGCCCGGGCGATCACCTCGGCCTCGGCGTCGGCCGGGAGAACGTGCGTCACGCCCAGCTGGCGCAGCCGCTCGGCCGCCCGGTCGTCGCCCGGTTCCACCAGCCCGACGACCGCCACACCGGAGGCGGCGAGCCGGGCCACCGCGTCGCCGTCCAGGCGGCGGAGCTCGGCCGAGAGCAGCGCGGCCTGACCCGTCCCCGTCGCCGCAGCGGCGAGCAGCTCGGACACGTCCACGCAGCGCCGCACCACGGTGACGCCGTGGTCGGCCCGGTCCAGCGCCCCGACGAGCGCGGACTCCCACGCGGCGCCGGTCACCGCGGTGAACACCTGGACGGCCATCAGCCGGTCGGTCCCGTCGCGGCCGGAGACCGGCCCGCCCGGTCGGCGTCGCCCTCCACCGACTCGTGGACGACGACCACGAGCGGCCGGCCACCGATCGCGGAGAGCACCGCGGCGGCCTCGTCCTCTGCGACCGACACCACCACCTGGACCGTCGACGTCGGGGTGGACAGGACGCCATCGGTCCGGCCGGACAGGGCCTGGACCGGCGCCCGCACGACGACCGGCGTCACGCTCCCGCCGGTCGCCGCCGTGGCGCCGATCGCGGGATCAGCCACCGCGTAGACGTCGACCAGCCCACCGCGCCGGAGCCCGGGCGGCACGAAGCCGGCCTGCACCGGCAGCGCGACCTGCACCAGGTCGGCCGGCTCCTCGAGGGCCGAGGCCGGGACGAGCTCGCCCGACCGGACGGCGCGCGCGAGGGCACGGCCCGCCGGACGGGTCGTCGTGGACAGGTAGGCGTCCGCGGCGTCGTCCAGGCGCACGTCGACGGCGACCAGGTCGTCGGCACCGAGCTCCGTGCCGGCGGCCAGGTCCCCGGCCGCGGCCCAGACCGGCACGGTGGCGTCCGCGGCGCCCACGACCCGGGCACCGAGCAGCACCGACCCCAGGACGAGCAGGACCCCCAGCAGCAGCCGCAGGTCCAGCCACCGCGGGGGGCGGACCCGCCGTGGCGCCGCGCCTGCGGGGAGCGGGCTCGTGGGCGGGAGGTCAGGACGGACGGCGGTCACGGTGCAGATGGTGCGTCAGGAGGGAACGTGCCCGCTGCCGTCATCCACACGTTCGGGTGTGGACGGCTCGCACAGGTCACCGGTGCGGCTGACAGACTGGCGGCACCGGATGGAGAGGACCCCATGCCCACGCCCCGCTTCCTGACGCTGGACGACGTCGCCGAGATCCTCAACGTCTCGTGGTCCCAGGCGTACGCCCTCGTGCGGCGCAAGGAGCTGATCGCCATCCAGATCGGCGGGCGCGGGCAGTGGCGGGTCGAGGTCGACGAGCTCGAGCGCTTCATCCAGCAGAAGTACGCCGAGGCGCGTGCCGGCACGGTGCCGCCGCCCGAGGCCGACGGGCCGGCCGACGTCACCGCCGACAGCACGGGCGCGAGCCCGACGGCCTGACAGTGTCCCCGGGCTCAGCCCGGACCCGGTAGCAGCGTGCGCACCACGACCACCGCGTCCAGGACGACGGTGCGCACCCCGTGCACCGCTCCGGCCCGGCGGTGCAGGTCGGCGGCGTGCTCGGCCAGTTCCACGTAGTCGGCGCCGACCCGGTCGATCGTCCCGACGAGCGAGACGCCGTCGTCCAGGACGACCTGCACGGCGGCACGGTCCCGCGCGAGACCCCGCAGGGCGCGCCGGAAGTCCAGCCGGGACCGGACCGGACCGGCCTCCACCGCCGGCGCGGTGCGCCGCCCCAGGCCGCTGATCGCCCGCACGGCGGCACTCGCCACCAGGCTCTCCCGCCCTTGGCCGTCCACCAGGAGCAGCCAGTCGCTGCCCACCTCACCCAACGTCCCGGCCACCGTGCCGGCGCCCCTGCACTGCAGGACGACGGATGACCCGATCGCGCCCGCCACCCGGTCGGCCCAGCGCGAGGCACCGACCTCGTGCCGCACCCGGGACGACGTCTCGGCCCGGTCGGCCGCGTCCTGCTCGGCCTCGAACCGTGCCTCCAGATCTGCGAACAGCTGCTGCCACCGCACGGGCGCCACCTCCAGGTCGCAGCCTAGATCAGCCTCCTCACTTGCGTTTGCGTGCATTTGGTTGCTTTAGTGACCACTCACCGAAGCGAGGAGAGTGACATGTCGGCACGACGACTGGTCGGGACCGCGATGGCCAGGGCCGCCATCGCCGGGGCGCTGGCCGCGCTGTCACCGCCCGTCCGGGAGATGACCGCGGTGGTGCTGGCCGCCCAGGACACCGTGGACACGACCGGCGCGGACGAGCTGCTGACCGCCGCCGCCGGGTTGCTGGCCTGGGGCGTCTGGGCGTGGGGAGCGCTCGGCCTGCTGCTCACCGCCGCGTCCGCCCTCCCCGGGGCGATCGGCCGGGCCTCCGTCGGACTGGTCCGGGTCGTCCTCCCCGGTGGAGCGCGTCGTGCCGCCGCCCTCGCGCTCGGGCTCGGCCTCGGGCTCACCGGTCCGCTCGCAGCCACCACGCTCCTGGTGGCGCCCGCCGCCGCCGCGGCGCCGGCGCCGGCTGCCGTTCCCGACTGGCCGGCGCCGGTGCCCGCGGCGCCGGCCGGCGGACTCCCCGACCGGCCCGACGCACCGGACGTGTCCGCGGCCGGCAGCCGCGTCGTCGTGCGCGGGGACTGCCTCTGGGACATCGCCGCCGCAGCACTGTCCGCGGGTTCCGGCCGCACGCACTCCTCCGCCGAGATCGCGCGGGCGACGCACTCCTGGTGGGCCGCGAACGGCGACGTCATAGGTCCCGATCCCGACCTGCTCCTGCCCGGACAGGTGCTCCGCCCGCCGCCGTGAGACGAGCCGTCCTCCCTCCCCGCCCGCCCCTGACCCAGGGAGTCCGCATGACCGCGCCCGTCCGCCCGTCCCCCGTCGCCGCCGCCCGCTCCGCACCGGCCCGCTCGGCGCCGGCGTCGCCGCCCCTCCGGCTGGTCCGCGTGCCGACTCCCCAGCCCCCGCTGCAGGACCGGCGGCTGCCGGTCCGCCTGGTGGTCCCGGGCGTCGCGGTCCCGCGGCCGCCGCACCGGCCCGGTCCGCGCCCCCGCCTCGCCGGTGCCGCATTCCGCGACGACGAGTTCGGGCCCGCCTGGTCGCTGCGCGCCGACCTCCCCGCCGCGGGCGAGACCGGGCGGCGGATCGTGACGCTCGCGCTGGAGGTGCTCGCCGGACGGCGGCCGATCGGCCAGCTCCAGGCACTCACCTCACCCGGGGTGTTCGCCGCGCTGACCGGTGGCCGGCGGCCCCGCTGGTGCTCGGAAGGCACCGCTCCGCTGCTGGTCGGGCCGGTGCACGTCTGCGAACCGGTCGACGGCGTCGCCGAGATCAGCGCGGTCGCCCACCGGGGTGGTCGGGCGCACGCGGTCGCCGCCCGGTTGGAGGGCATCGACGGTCGCTGGCGCTGCACCGCCCTGCAGATCGGCTGACCCGGAGCGGCCCGGACAGCACGACGCCCCGCCGACCAGGAGGTCGGCGCGGCGTCGTCGTCAGGTCAGGCGATCAGCTGCCCGAGGCCGACCCGTGGCACTGCTTGTACTTCTTGCCCGAGCCGCAGGGGCAGGGCGCGTTGCGCGGGGTCTCCTGGGTGCCGCTGACCGTCGCCGTCTTGGCGGCCTTGGCCCGTCCGGCGTCCTTGGCCGAGGCGTCGAGGCTCGGCGCGGAGTAGGTCAGGTTCTGCGGCGGGCGCACGTCGTCCAGGCCCTTGACCTGCAGCTCCGGCCCGGTCCCCGACGGGGACGGCGTGCTGACGACCGGAGCGGCGGACGCAGCGGCCGGCTGGGCCTTCCGCGCCGTGCCGGAGCGCCGCGCCGTGGGCGCAGCGGCCGGCGCGTGCGTGTGCCCGGCGTGGGCGGCTTCTGCCTCCGCCGCGGCCACCTTGGCCTCGGCGGCCTGGCGGGCCAGCACCCGCGCCGTCCCCTCCTGGGCCGCGGCGAGCGCCTTGGCCTCCGCCTCGTCCTGCTTGGCCTTGGCCTCGGCGTCCTGCTCCTCCTTGGTCTTCACCTCGAGGTTGAACAGGAAGCCGACCGACTCCTCCTTGATGCCGTCGAGCATCGCGTTGAACATGTCGTAGCCCTCGCGCTGGTACTCCACGACCGGGTCGCGGTTGGCCATCGCGCGCAGGTGGATGCCGGCCCGCAGGTAGTCCATCTCGTACAGGTGCTCGCGCCACTTGCGGTCCATGACGCTGAGCAACACCCGCCGCTCCAGCTCGCGCATGACCTCCGAGCCGAGCGCGGTCTCCCGCGCCTCGTAGGCCCGGGCGACGTCCTCCAGCAGCTCGGTCTTGAGCGCCTCGGCGGAGAGCTCGGCCTGCTCGCCCCCGGCGAGGCGGTCGACGACGTCCTCGACGGTGCCGCCGACCGGGTAGAGCGCCTTGAGCCCGGTCCAGAGCTGGTCGAGATCCCAGTCCTCCGCGTAGCCGGTCTCGGTCGCGCCGTCGACGTAGGCGGTGACGACGTCGTCGACCATCGAGCGGAGCTGCTCGTGCAGGTCGGCGCCATCGAGCACCTGACGCCGCTCGTCGTAGATGACGGTGCGCTGCCGGTTGAGCACCTCGTCGTACTTGAGGACGTCCTTGCGGACCTCGAAGTTCTGCTGCTCGACCTGCGTCTGGGCCGAGCGGATCGCCCGGCTGACCATCTTCGACTCGATCGGCTGGTCGTCGGGCACCCGCAGGGTGGTCATCATCGACTCGAGCATCGGGCCGTTGAACCGGCGCATCAGGTCGTCCCCGAGGGAGAGGTAGAACCGCGACTCCCCCGGGTCGCCCTGCCGGCCGGAACGGCCGCGGAGCTGGTTGTCGATGCGGCGGCTCTCGTGCCGTTCGGTGCCCAGCACGTAGAGGCCGCCGGCCTCGACGACCTGCTCGTGCTCGGCCTTGACCTGCGCCTTGGCCGTCTCCAGCGCATCGTCCCAGGCGGCCTCGTACTCCTCCGGGGTCTCCGCCGGGGACAGCCCGCGGGCCCGGAGCACCTCGTCGGCGATGAACTCGGCGTTGCCGCCGAGCTGGATGTCGGTGCCGCGGCCGGCCATGTTGGTGGCGACGGTGACCGAGCCCGCCCGGCCGGCCATCGCGATGATCGCGGCCTCACGGGCGTGGTTCTTGGCGTTCAGGACCTCGTGCGGGATGCCGCGGCGCAGCAGGAACGTCGCCAGCACCTCGGACTTCTCGACGCTCGCGGTGCCGACCAGGACCGGCTGGCCGTTCTCGTGCCGGTCGGCGATGTCGTCGACGACGGCGTCGAACTTGGCCGTCTCCGTCTTGTAGATGACGTCGGAGCGGTCCTCGCGGATCATCGGCATGTTCGTCGGGATGGGGACGACGCCGAGGGAGTAGGTCTGGTGCAGCTCGGCGGCCTCGGTCTGGGCCGTACCGGTCATGCCGGAGAGCTTCTCGTAGAGCCGGAAGTAGTTCTGGAGGGTGATCGTGGCGAGCGTCTGGTTCTCGTCCTTGACCTTCACCTTCTCCTTGGCCTCGATGGCCTGGTGCATGCCCTCGTTGTAGCGGCGCCCGGAGAGCACGCGACCGGTGAACTCGTCGACGATGAGGACCTCGCCGTTGGTGACGATGTACTGCTGGTCCTTCTTGAACAGCTCCTTGGCCTTGAGCGCGTTGTTCAGGTAGCCGATCAGCGGGGTGTTGACCGCCTCGTAGAG
>JBBSKB010000030.1:0-30389 GCA_038256725.1 Mycobacteriales bacterium
AGTTGCTGATCGTCACCCTCGCCAGCTCCGGGTCGGCAGCAACCCGACCAGCCAGCTCGATCGCCCGGTCCTCGACGGCGGCGTCGTCCAGCGACTCCCAGGCCAGGCCCAGCTCGACGGCCTTCTCGCCGTTGATCTCGTCGCCGAAGGGCGCCATCGCCGCCGCGGCCTCACGTCCGATCAACCGCGACAAGATGACGAAGTGGCCGCCACCGGGGTGCATGCCGCAACGGAAGAAGCCAGCCAAGAGTCGCACGTCCTTGGCCACGATCCGCAGGTCCGCCGCCAGGAGCATGTTCATACCGGCACCGACCGCCGAACCGCGCACTGCGGCCACCGTGGGCACCCGCACCTGGCCCAGCCGGTAGAAGGAGTCGTAGATCTTGCCCATGCCCTCGTAGGCGTCGGCCGCGGCTGCGGCCGGATCCTTGCCCGCCGACGCCAGCGTCGCGACGTCGCCACCCGCGCAGAACGACTTGCCGACGCCGCGGATCACCAGCGCACCGACCTCCGACTTGGCGTCCACCTTGTCGAACGTCGCGATCAGCTCAGCGGCCATCCCGGGCGTCAGCGCGTTGCGCCGGTCCGGTGCGTTCAGTGTCACGATCGCGACGCCGCCGTCCACCTCGAGCAGCACTTCACCGGATCCGGCCACGAGCCCACCTACCTACCGAGCGGACCGGCCCCGACGCCTGCTCCACCTCTCTGACAGGCCTTAGACCCCGAGGGCTCGTCTCCGCTGGCGCGGCTTCCGGGCTCGCCAGTGCCTCGTCTGCTCACGCTCACAGAGTCAGCGGCGCTCGGGGGCGACTCCCCGATGACCGTCGACGGGAAAGCGCGACTCGTTCCGCGCCAGTTTCTTCAGGGCCTCGGCGCCGAGATCAATCTCGGCGACGTCAGCCAGCCGCAGTAGATAGAGCAGCACGTCAGCGAGCTCCTCGCCGAGCCGCTCGCGCAAGTCGTCGTCCGCCGTCACAGCCTGCTCGGCCGGCAGCCACTGCACGAGCTCGGCCACCTCTCCGACCTCGCCTGTCAGCGCGAGCGTCAGGGACTTCAGGTCGTGGAAGCGACTCCAGTCCCGCGCCACGGTGAACTCGCGCATCCGAACGGTCAGGTCGTCCAGGTCCGCCACGCCCTCAGTATCGGTGCGGAAACCGGAGTTCCCGCCGCTAGATTGTCGATCGCGGCCCGACTGGCTTCCGTTCCCCGGACATGCCCCCACCCGCACGTCTATTCGTGCTGCCCGGGGACAGGTCCTTGCCGCTTCTTCGTACGTCCGCGTCCGGCCTCGCCGACCTCGCTCGCGCCGGCCGGCTCGGGGCCACACTGGCGACCCAGATGGCCCATCGGTACCGCCGCTCGACGTCCCAGGCCGAGCAGCGTTCCTGGGATGCCAGCCTCGCCGCCCTGGCCGCCGATCTCGAGCAGGCCGATCTCGGCGGCGTCGAGGTGCTGGTCGAGTACCAGCTCCCGTTGTCCAGCAAGCGGGTCGATATCGTCCTCGCCGGCGAACATCCCCGGCGCGGCGGCCCCTCCTACGTCGTCGTCGAGCTCAAGCAGTGGACGCAGGCCTCGCTGTTCGAGGGCGAACCCGAACTCGTCGTCCAACCGACCTACGGGCCCCGACCGGTGCTGCACCCGGTCGCCCAGGTCCGCGGCTACGTCGAATACATGCTGGACTTCCTCGCCGCCCTGCACGGCGCGACCGACGTGCTCACCGGCGTCGCCTATCTGCACAACGCGACCGACGACCGCGTGAACGCCCTGCGCAGCTACCCGCAGGACGAGTACGGGCGCCTGTTCACCGCCCAGGATCGGGGTGAGTTCCTGGACTATCTCCGTGGCCGCCTCTCCCCCACCAACGCGTCGATCCACGCCGACAGGCTGGTCCGCTCCTACGTCTCGCCGAGCAAGCAGTTGCTCGCCGTCGCGGCCGAGGAGCTGCGCACCCGCGAGCAGTTCGTACTCCTGGACGAGCAGAAGGTGGCCTTCGACCTCGTCCTGCACGAGGTCGAGAAGGCGCGGAGCGGCAACTACAAGAGCGTCGTCATCGTCTCCGGCGGTCCCGGCAGCGGGAAGAGCGTCATCGCCCTGTCCCTGCTCGGTGAGCTCGGCCGACGCGGCATCCGCGTCGCGCACGCCACCGGCTCCCGGTCGTTCACGCAGACGTTGCGCAAGGTCGCCGGCCACCG
Source organism: Mycobacteriales bacterium (assembly GCA_038256725.1). Classification (GTDB taxonomy): domain Bacteria; phylum Actinomycetota; class Actinomycetes; order Mycobacteriales; family Geodermatophilaceae; genus Blastococcus. Next base: position 2,193 of record JBBSKB010000030.1, read on the forward strand.
CGCGCCCCGCACCGCCGCCCTGTTCCGCTACTTCAACCAGTTCATGGACGTCGCTCCGAACAGCCTCGACGTGCTCATAGCCGACGAGGCGCACCGGCTCCGCGAGACCTCGGCCAACCGCTGGACCAAGGCGGATCTGCGCACCGGCAAGAAGCAGGTCGACGAGCTGATCGACGCCGCCCGGGTACCGGTCTTCCTGCTCGACCAGAACCAGGTCGTGCGCCCCGGTGAGATGGGCACCGTCGAGGACATCGAGAAGCACGCCCGCGAGCGCGGCCTCGACGTGCACCGGATCGACCTCAACACCCAGTACCGCAGCGGCGGCAGCGCCGAGTACGTCGCCTGGGTGGAGCGGCTGCTGGGTCTCACGCCCGGTGGCCCGCTCCCCTGGGACGGGGACGACCGATTCGAGGTGCGGACGGCGCCATCGCCATCGGCCATGGAGCAGTCACTGGCCGAGAAGCTGGACACCCACGAGAACGCCCGCATGGCCGCCGGTTACTGCTGGCCGTGGAGCGACCCCCGAGCCGACGGGTCCCTGGTCGCTGACGTGCAGATCGGCGACTGGTCCCGGCCCTGGAACCTCAAGGGCGAGCGCTCCGTCGGCGATGCGCCCCCGGCTGCGCTGTGGGCCAGCGACGAGCGCGGTTTCGGCCAGGTCGGCTGCGTCTACACCGCGCAGGGCTTCGAGTACGAGTGGAACGGCGTCCTGCTCGGGCCGGACCTCGTCCGGCGGAACGACCGCTGGGTTGCCGTCCGCTCCGCGAACCGCGATCCCGACTTCCGCAACACCAAGCGGGTCAGCGACCACGACTTCGACGTGTTGGTGCGGAACGTCTACAAGGTGCTGCTCACCCGCGGGCTCCGCGGTGTCTACCTGCACTCCACGGACGCCGAGACCCAGCGCTTCCTGGAGCAGTTGGTCGGCTGATTCGACAGCGGTCGGGGGGTGGCAGCGCTCACCGTCGATCAACGGGACAGCACCGGCACCGGCACCACGACCGGCTCCACACCGGCAGCCTGCTGCCCCTCGACGTCGAGCTGCGGGAGCAGCCGGTCCAGCCAACCCGGCAGCCACCAGTTCGCGCGGCCCAGCAGCGCCATCGTCGCGGGCACGAGCACCATCCGCACGAGGGTCGCGTCGAGCGCGATAGCGACGGCCAGGCCCAGGCCGAGCATCTTCACGAACGGCGAGGGGTTGGCCACGAAGGCCAGGAAGACGGCCATCATGATCACCGCACCGCTGCTGATGACGCGGCCGGTGGCCGCCAGCCCGCGCGCGACCGCCTCCACGTTGTTCCCGGTCGCGAGGTAGGCCTCCCGGATGCGGGAGACGAGGAAGACCTCGTAGTCCATCGACAGGCCGAACAGCACGGCGAAGAAGATGGCCGGCAGCGGCGAGGCGATGAGGTAGGTGCCCTCGAGCCCGAGCAGCCCGCCGAGCCAGCCCCACTGGAAGACGGCGACGACGACGCCGTAGGCCGCGCCGATCGACAGCAGGTTCATCACCGTCGCCTTGAGCGCCACGGTGACCGAGCGGAACACGACCATCAGCAGCAGGAACGAGGCCGCCAGCACCGCGCCGAGCAGCAGCGGCAGCGTGTCGCCGAGCTGCTGGTCGAGGTCGATGGCCGCGGCGGCCTGCCCGGTCACGTGCACGCCGTCCGGGGCGTCCGCCCGCAGCCGCTCGAGGGTCTGCGCGGTCACGGCGTCGGCCGGTGCCGTGGTCGGCGTCGCCGGGATGACGACGGTGTCGCCGCCGGCCGACAGCCGCGGCTCCCCGACCGCCGCGATGCCGGCATCGGCCTCCAAGTGCGACACCAGCGCGGGCACGTCGGCGGCGTCCGACCCGGAGCCGGACAGGTCGGCGACGACGAGCAGCGGGGCGTTGACGCCGGGGCCGAAGCCTTCGGCGAGCAGGTCGTACGCCTGCCGGTGCGTGGTGCTGACCGGATCGTCACCGGCGTCGGGAAAGCCGGTCTGCAACGACGACGTGGGCGCCGCCAGCGCCAGGAGCAGCGCGGCAGAGAACACGAGGTAGGGCCAGGGGCGCGCCGAGATCCGGTGCGCCAGCCGCCACCACGCCGTCGCCTCGGCCGGACGGTGCGCGCGATGCCGCCTGCCCAGCCGGCCGGCGTCGATGCGGTCGCCGAGCAGGGTCAGCAGCGCCGGAAGCAGCGTCAGCGCCGTCGCGACGGCGAACAGCACCACGAGCGCCGTCGCCAGCCCGATGGACGCGAGCACCCCCACGCCGGTGAGCACGAGGGCCGCCATCGCCAGCACCACCGTGGCTCCGGCGAAGAGCACCGCGGTGCCCGAGGTGCCCATGGCGCGGGAGAGGGCGAGCGCGTTGGGCGCACCCCCCACCCGGTTCTCCCGGTACCGGGACACGACGAACAGGGCGTAGTCGATGCCGACACCGAGCCCGACCATGGCGGCGATCGTCGGCGCGGCCGAGGAGACGTCCAGCGCTCCGGCCAGCAGGACGACGGCGCCGAGCCCGGCGGCGACCGCCACCAGCGCGAGCGCGACCGGCACCAGCGCGGCCACGACGGAACCGAACGCGACGACGAGCAGGACGAGCGCGACGACGACACCGACCGCCTCCGTGCCCGACGTGCCGGGCTCGGCGTTGAGGAACACGGCCTCGCCACCGACCGCGGCGGTCAGCCCGGCCGCCCGGGCCGGCGCGAGCGCCTCCGCCAGCGCCGATGCCGGCTCGGGGCCGAGCTCACCGGAGGGCGCGTCCATGGCGATCTCGACGTAGCCGATCCGCCCGTCGGGTGAGATCCGGCCGGGCGCGAACGGGTCGGTGACCGCCGCGACGTGCGGCACCTCGGTCAGTCCCGCCACCGTCGCGTCGACCGCGGCCCGGTCGACGTCGAGCCGCTCCCCCTCCTCCGCCGCGAAGACCGCCACGGCAGCGCCCCCGGCCGCTGCCGGGAAGTGCTGGTCGAGCAGCTCGTCCGCCGCGGCGCTGTCACTGCCCGATGCGGTGAAATCGTCGAGGAAGGCGCCGCCGAACGCGCCGGACAGGGCGACGACGAGGGCGGTGAGCAGCGCCCACACGCCGACCGTCGCCTTGGGTCGGCGTGCGCTGGCGTCGCCGAGGCGACGGACGAAGGCGTTCATGAGCTGCTCCTGAGGAGTCGGGACCTGAGAGACCTCGACCCTTCGCGGCGGCCGGGGCGCTGTCGCCCGGCACAGGACGGGATCGCCGTGGCGCTTCCTCCACCTCCGGGGGGAGATCGACGTCCGCCCGCGGACGGGGGACGGCAGGCTCGGCCGCGCCTACGTTGATCCCGTGCACCCTGGGCCGTTCACGCGCTGGCCGCGGGCGGCTGACGCCGTCCTCGCGGCGGTGCTGTTCGCGTTCACCCTCACCGTCCAGGACGGCCCGGGCGATTCGCTGCTGCTGCGCGACGTCGGCGCTCTCCCGGTCTGGGGGGTGCTGCTGTTCGCGGTCGGCAGCGGCGCGCTGTACTGGCGCCGCCGTGCCCCCGTGGTCGTCCTCGCCGTGGTCCTGGCCGCCTGGGCGCTGACCCTCGGCAGTGGGTTCTCCGACCTCGGCGGGCAGGCGATCATCGCCGTCTACGGCCTCGGCCGGTACGGGACCGCCGACCGCTGGGGGCACGTCGGCGTCGACGCCGCGATCGTCGTGCTCGAGCTCGACGGGGTCACCAGCGACCTTCCGTGGGGGGAAGTCGCGTTCGGCGCCGTCGTCTTCTTCGCCGCCTGGTACGCCGGACGCCGGCTGCGGCTGCGCTCCGAGCGCGACGTCCGGCAGAGACGCGAGAAGCAGGAGGAGGCCGACCGGATCGTGGCCCAGGAACGGGCACGCATCGCCCGCGAGCTGCACGACGTCGTCGCCCACCGGGTCAGCCTGATGACCGTGCAGGCCGGCGCGGCCAAGACGGTCGCGGCCAGCGACCCGGCGGCCGCCGTCCGCGCCATGGCCGCGGTCGAGGTCGAGGGGCGGCAGGCCCTCGACGAGCTGCGGCACCTGCTCGGCGCGCTGCGGCCGGCGCCGGTCGACGACGCGCTGCAGCCGCAGCCGGACCTGGCCGAGTTGGGTGCGCTGGTGGAGCGCACCCGGCAGGCCGGGTTCGACGTCTCGCTCGCGACCGCGGGCGCGGTTGCGGGGTTGCCCGCACGGGTGGAGCTGTCGGCCTACCGGATCGTGCAGGAGTCACTGACCAACGTCCTTAAGCACGCCGGCCCCGGTGCGCGCACGTGGGTCCGGCTGACGAACGACGGGAGTTCCCTGCTGATCGAGGTGACCGACGACGGCAGCGGCGCCACCGTCCTACCCGGGGCCGGGCACGGCATCGTCGGCATGCGCGAGCGGGTCCTGCTGCTCGGCGGCAGCCTCGACGTCGGACCGCGGGCCGAGGGTGGGTTCGGCGTCCGCGCCCGCCTGCCGCTGGACCGGTGACCGGCGTGGGCATCCGCGTCGCCGTCGTCGACGACCAGGCGCTCGTGCGCGGCGGGTTCTCGATGGTGCTGAACCACCAGAGCGACATCGAGGTGGTGGCGGAGGCGGGCAACGGGCTCGAAGCGGTGGCCGTCGCCCGCGAGCACCGTCCGGACGTGGTGCTCATGGACATCCGGATGCCGGAGCTGGACGGGCTGCAGGCGACGGCGCGGATCGTGGCGGAGTTGGGCGCGGCCGTGCGCGTGCTGATCCTGACGACCTTCGAGCCGGACGAGTACGTCTACCGCGCGCTGCGCGCCGGGGCGAGCGGGTTCGTGCTCAAGGACATCCCGCCCGAGCAGCTCGTCGTGGCCGTCCGGACGGTCGCCGACGGCGGGTCACTGCTGGCGCCGTCCATCACCCGCCGGCTGATCGGCCGGTTCGCCGCGCAGCGCACCGTCGACCCCGGCCTCCTCGCGCAGCTGGAGCGGCTCACCACGCGTGAGCGCGACGTCGTGGTAGCCGTCGCCCAGGGACGGAACAACGTCGAGATCGCGGCCGAGCTGTTCATCGGGCCGGCGACCGTGAAGTCGCACGTGTCCAGCGTGCTGACCAAGCTGGACCTGCGCGACCGCGCGCAGATCGTGGTGGCCGCCTACGAGGGTGGGCTGGTGACCCCGGGCGGCTGACGCCGGGGCAGAGCTGCCGAGCGCCGCGGGGCTTGTGGGCCGGCGGTCGTCCCTGCACGCTGTGCGGCGTCCTCCCCCGCTCGGGGAGGCCGATCTGGAGGGCTTGCCCGTGGCAGCCGACCCGCTCCTGTCCACCGCGGTCCGTCTCGCCGCGCAGGTGGACGCACTGGCCGCGCTCGCGGCCCACGCGCGGGTGGAAGCCGAGGGGCTGGCCGCCGATCCTGCGGTCCGCGACCTGCTCGGCGCGATCGTCGCCGAGCTCCTTGGTACCGACGGCGACCCTGCCGACGCTGACTCGGCCGACGACGGTGCGGCGACGCAACGCCTCGACCGGTCCCCCGCCGTCGGCCTCGCCCGGGCCGCGCTGCTGCAGGCGATCGACCTGGTCGACGACCCGGCCCGCTCGGGCGGCTGGACCCAGCCCGACCCGGCGCTGCTGCAGAGCATGGGCCGTCAGTCGGCCAGCATTCCGGAGGCCTTCCGCGCTGCCGAGCAGGAGCTGCCGGCGCTCGGTGACCGGCTGCGTGCGCCCGGCGCCCGGTTCCTCGACATCGGGACCGGGGCAGGGTGGCTGGCGATCGCCACCGCGCGGGCCTATCCGCAGCTGCAGGTCGTCGGCCTGGACATCTTCCAGCCGGCCCTCGACCTCGCGACGGGGAACGTAGCCGCCGAGGGGCTGACCGACCGCGTCGAGCTGCGGCTGGCGGACGCGGTCACGCTCGACGAGCCACAGGCCTACGACGCCGTCTGGCTCCCGCTGCCCTTCCTTCCTCGCGACGTCGTGCCCGGGGTGCTGGACGCCGCCGTCGGATCGCTGCGGCCGGGCGGGTGGATCCTCGCCGGCTCCTTCGGCGGCGTCCCCGACCGGCTCGGCGGCCTGCTGACCGACCTGCGGACGGTCCGCTGCGGCGGCCACCCCTGGGCGACCGAGGACCTCCTCGCCCTCCTACGCGGCGCCGGGCTCGCCGATGTGCGCGAAGTGGCTCGTACCTGGGCGGCCCCGGTCCGCCTGCACGTCGGGCACCGGTAGGCGTCGCGGGTCAGGGGCGCCTCAGGTGGCCGAGCGACGCATCGACCACATCTGCGCGGGGCGCTCGGACTGCATGGCGACGTCCCAGGACACCGCGCCGTTGACGACCTCCTTGCGGAAGTTGCTGATCGTCACCCGCGCCAGCTCCGGATCGGCCGCCACCCGGCCGGCCAACTCGATCGCCCGGTCCTCGACCGCGGCCTCGTCCAGCGACTCCCACGCCAGCCCGAGCTCGACGGCCTTGTCCCCGTTGATCTCCTCGCCGAACAGCGCCATAGCGGCCGCCGCCTCACGCCCGATCAGCCGGGACAGGATCACGAAGTGCCCGCCACCGGGGTGCATGCCGCGCTTGAGGAAGCCGGCCAGCAGCCGGACGTCCTTCGCGACGATCCGCAGGTCCGTCGCCAGCAGCATGTTCATGCCGGCGCCCACCGCCGAGCCGCGCACCGCCGCAACCGTGGGGACGCGCACCTGCCCGAGCCGGTAGAAGGAGTCGTAGATCTTGCCCATGCCCTCGTAGGCATCCGGCGACGCAGGGTCCTTCCCGGCCGAGGTCAGCGTCGCGACGTCGCCGCCGGCGCAGAACGACTTGCCGACCCCGCGAATGACCAGTGCGCCGACCTCCGGCTTGGCGTCCACCTCGTCGAAGGTCGCGATCAGCTCATCGGCCATCCCGGGCGTCAGCGCGTTGCGCCGGTCCGGCGCGTTCAGCGTCACGATCGCGACGCCGCCGTCCACCTCGAGCAGCACTTCACCGGTTCCGGCCACGAGTCCACCTCTCCACCGAGCGGACCGGCTCTGACGCCGGCTCCACCTTCCTGACAGGCATCAGACCACGCCGCCTGCTCCCGTACACCGGCGCCCCAGAACACAGCGAGGGCGGGGCCGCAGCACCGCTGCGACCCCGCCCCCTGGAGCGTCGGACTACTTACCGGTGTTGACGAACTTGATGCACTGGCCCTGGTTCTTGAAGCCCGGGTCCAGCTTCTTCCAGCCGCTGTCCTTGCAGTCGTCGGCCGCGAGGGGGGCGACGAACTTGTCACCGTTCCGCTGGTCCCACGCCGTCATGCCGTGGTTGGCCGCCGAGAGCTTCGCCATGCTCGGGTAGCGGTCAGCCGCGGTGCCCTTGAAGACGACGAAGCCCCACTCGCTGCGCTGATCGAGGTCCCCGGCGCGGTTGTCGTTGAAGATGAAGTTCGCGTTGTCGATCAGGAAGTCACCCTTGGTGTTGTAGAGCGTGTTGCCGCTGATCTCGCCGGTGCCGTTCGGGTTCAGGTAGGCCCCCGAGCGCAGCGTGTGGATCGTGTTGTCGGTGACGGTCAGACCGCTGATCGAACCCTGGGTGACGAAGCCGCGGTTGCCGGCCCAGCCGCTCATCGGCAGCGCCTGGGCAGGGCCGTAGATCGTGTTGCCCGACAGCGTCACGTCGTCGGCGCCGATCTGCACGAACTCAGCGGCCTTCGGGGTGTCGCTGGTGATCGTCAGGTCGGACAGCGTGGCGCCCTTGCCGCTGATCAGGAAGGTGATCGCCGTCGCCGTCTGGGTGACGGTCGCGCCGGGCGCCCCGGTGACGGTCACGTCCTTGTTGATCGTGGTCTGACCGGCGACGGTCAGGTCTCCGATCACCTCGATGGTGTCGCCGGCCGCAGCACCGTCGACCGCCGCCTGGATCGTCTCGTAGTTGCAGCCCCCGGCGGGGGCGCAGACTGTGACGGTCTCAGCCGCCAGCGCGGGCGTCGCGAGGCCGCCGAGCCCGAGGGCTCCCACGGTCAGAGTGATGGCCAGAGATGCGGGGCGGAAGAGCTTCAAGGCAGACAGGTCCTCAGGTCGGTGATCCGGTGCGGCGTCCGCCGCTCCCGGCCCGGTAGGACTCCGGCGTGCCCACGTGGGGCCGCCTCGTCCTGCGGGAAAACTGGACGTTACTGGTCGATCGCGCACCGTAAGAGCATTCCGGGCCTCCGGATCGACACGGAGCCGCACCTGTCACTTGCGACCCGGCACCCTCGTCGCCGACTCCACCAGCCGGCACAGCGCGTTCACCCGCCGCAGCTGCGCCGGCGTCCGCACCGGCGCATCCAGCAGCTCCGGGCTCAGCACCACCACCGCCAGGGCCTGCGCCCGCGACATCGCCACGTTCAGCCGGTTCAGGTCGTAGAGGAACGACACCCCGCGCGGCGCATCGTCGGCGCTGGTGCTGGTCATCGAGTACAGGACGACCGGCGCCTCCTGACCCTGGAACTTGTCCACCGTCCCCACCCGCGCCCCGTCGGGCAGCGTCCCCTTGATCAGCGCGACCTGGAGGTTGTACGGCGCCACCACCAGCACGTCGTCCGGCCCGATCGGCGCCTCCACCCCCTCGTGGTTGCGCCACGCGGAGCCCTGCAGCGCGTGCCACAGCCGCGCCACGGCGTCGGCCTCCTGCCGGCTCCTGTCCACGCACGTCTCGACGTGATCGACCATGTGCGCCCGCAGCCCGCTCCCCGCCAGCGGCCCCTCCCCGAGCACCGCCACCCGCTCACGCCCGGCCGCCGCCTCCAGCCGGCCCTCGTAGGCCAGCTCCGACACGAACGCCGTCAGCGAGGGATGCATCCGGTACGAGTGGTCGAGGAACACCCCGCGCTCCGTCGGGATGGTCGCGTGCCCCTCGAGCAGGTGCTCCAGCGCCGAGGCGCCGGACTCCCCCGGGTGCACCGCCTGCGTCGGCTGCGGCAGCTGCTGCGGATCGCCCAGCAGCACCATCGACCGCGCGCCCCGCGCCACCGCCACCGCGTTGGCCAGCGAGAACTGCCCGGCCTCGTCCACCACCAGCACGTCCACGGCGGCAGTCACGTCGGCCCGCGTCCAGAACCACGCCGTCCCGCCGACCAGCTGGGCGTCGCCGTCCGCGAGCGCACGGGTGACGAACCCGTTGTCCGCCGACCACGCGACGCCCGGCGCCCCGCAGTGCTGGCTCTCGTCGCACTTCTGCAGCGCCGGCCGCCCGACCGCCTTCAGCAGGTTGCCGATGACCGCGTGCGAGTTGGCCGCGACGCCGACCTTCTTCCCCGCGTCCAGCAGCTTCCGGATCAAGGCCGCCGCAGCCGTCGTCTTGCCGCTCCCGGGGGGACCCTGGATGGCTAGCACCTCGCCGTCCAAGGCCAGGCCGAGCCGCACGACGGCGTCGGTCGACGACTCCCCCTCGCGCAGCCGCGTTCCCGCGGGAACGCGCCGCTCGACCAGCGCAGCACCCAGGCAGTCGCGGCCGGCCAGCACGTCGTCGCCCGTCGCCGCGATCGCCTCGTGCGCGCTCTTCGTGTTCAGCGGACCGCCCGGCCCGAGGCCGCGGGGCCGGGGCGGCTCGGCGGCCGTCGTCTTGAGGACAAGTCGACACGTCGCGATGTCGATCTCGAACACCGTCCCCGCCTTCTTCGCGGTGTCCACGTCCAGCGCCTCGGCGCCTGCCGCGAGCTTCGTCTCCTGGGCCGGGAACGAGAACTCGTAGAGGTGGCTCTTCTTCTCCTGCCGTACGTACCGCTCGAAAATAAGCCCGCCGAGCGCGGCGCCGTCGTCGATCAGCGCCTCGCGGTCCAGCGTCCGCAGCCGGAAGACCTCCCACCAGGCGGGCTTGTCCTCGCGACGGTGCCAGCCCACCAGGTCGCCCAGCAGCTCGTGTCCCGCCGCCTGCAGTCGCTCGGTCAGCTCCTGCTCGGCGGCCTGCGCCTCGGTCACCTCCGCGCCGGGCACGGCAACAGCCCACGACGGCCGGGGCAGCGGCCCGTGCGCCGCCTCCAGCTCCACCCGCTGCTGCTCCAGCCAGTCGTGCAGCTCGCGGGTCGAGTCGACGTCGTCCTTGTTGTAGGACTCGATCGCCGCCAGTCGGCCGGCATCGCCGTCGGCCAGCCAGGCTTCGTACTCCAGGACGCTGCCCAGCGCGCTGGCCACAGCTCCGCCGTGCTCCCGGCCGTAGAACGCCTCGACCCTCTTGATCGAGTACGACTCCTTGCTGATCCGCATCGACTGCCGGACGACGGGATAGAGGTCGACGAACCGCTCCTCGCGCAGCAGTTGGTCGAGCTCCGCCTCGCGCACGCCGTAGCCGCCGGCCAGCTTCTTGAGCGCGGTCACCTCGTAGGGCGCGTAGTGGTAGACGTGCATGCCCGGATCGCTCGCCGCCGCCGACACCAGCCGGTCGATCAGCTCGGCGACCATCCGCTGCTCCGCCGGCCGGTCGTGCGCCCACAGCGCGGTGAACGCGCCCGACCGGTCGCCCAGCCCGGCGAGGTACTCCAGCCCCGCGCCGTCCTCGAACCACGGATCGCCCTCGAAGTCGAGGTACAGGTCACCGGGGCTCGGCGGCGGCAGCCGCAGCAGACCCAGTCCGGGCAGAGGCGGCAGCAACGTCCGGGACGACTCCCCCGTTGCCCGCTCCTGCAGCTGTTCGGCCGCCTGCTGCTGCAACCGGACCCGTGCGTCGACGCCGATGCCCGACGACTTCAGCAGCTCCGCCGACGCCTCGGCCAGCGCGGCCATCGTCGGGATGCCCACAGCCCGGAGCGCGTCGCGGTGGTCGCCGCGCATGCCGGCGACCAGCCCGAGGTCGTCGGCATCCCGCAGCTCGGCGTTGCAGCGGTCGGCCCAGCGGCACTGCTCGCAGTGGCCGATCGGCGAGGGCCCGGTCTCCGGCGGTACCTCGACGAAGATCTCCAGCCGGGTCCGCGCCCGCCGGGCGTAGGCGGCGACGTCGACCAGCCGCCACGGCCGCGACTGCCCGTCGCCGGTGACGACGTGCACGAACTCCGGCGCCACCCCCTGCAGCTCGGTCAGCCGCTCGGCGTAGGTGGCCATCTGCAGGAGCGCCGCGACCTTGAGCCTCCGGGCCAGCTTGGTGTCGGCGATCTCGTAGGACCACTCGCCGAAGACGGGGGACGGCGTCTCGACCCGGAGCAGGAAGTCGGCCTGCCCGCCCCAGGCGCCGTCGAAGAACGTTCCCTGGTAGACGACGTCGACGCCGCGGCGCATCGCGTCGACCGTCGCGACCTCGACCCGTCGTCGGCCATCGGCGTCGAACGCCGTCTCGATCCGCTCGATCGACTTGCCGGCTGACTCCAGGGAGGCCAGGTACTTCTTCTCGTGCGCCGTGCCGCGGTCGAAGACGAACTGCACCTCGGCCGTCGTCTCGGCGTCCGGCGAGGCCCAGTCCCCGTCAGCCACGCCCAGGTCGAGCCGGCTCAGGTGCCGGCACTCCTGGTGGGAGGTGAGATCGGTCGGGCTGAGCACGAGCCGCCCGTCGAGTCGCTGCATGCCGTGCCCTCCGCGTCGCCGTCTTCGGCAGCTGCCGGACGGCCCGTGATCAGCCGCCAGGTCCAGCCGACACCACTGACAGGACTGGCAGCCCCACCCTCACACGCCCGAGTACCCAGCACCGCCGAGCGACGGACCCGCTCGCGATCGGTTGAAGCTACTCGCAGCCGATGCCGTCGCCGTCGCGGTCCAGTTTGCGGCTGTAGCCGGGATCCCCGGTCCGAATCGGATCAGCCCCAGCGGCCCGGACGGCGTCGCAGTTCGCGTAGTACGAGCTCGCGCTCGGCGGGGGCACCACCGCCTGAGGCGCCGGGGCCGGGGCTGGGGCGGGAGCCGGGGCGGGAGCCGGAGCCGGAGCCGGAGCCGGAGCCGGAGCGGGAGCGGGAGCGGGAGCCGGCGGCTTCGAAGGAACGGGCGCAGGGGTCTGCGGCTGCGGGGTGACGGGGGCAGGCGTCGGGGTGATCGGCGCCGGGGGTGCAGTTGTCGGTATCGCCGACTGAGTCGGCGACGGAACCCCGGAAGCGCTCGCGGACGGCTTGTCGCTCTGTATGGCTTCGACGCCAGCCTCGGTAGCTGACGCGGTCGACGTAGACGTGTCGTCGCCGCCCTGCACGCCGGCGACGACACCGCCGGCGATCACGAGCACGACGAGCGCACCCGCCGCGGCCAGTGCACCTCGCTGCACCTTCGGCTCCAGGCGGTTGACGGCCGTCCAGATGCGGGCACCAAGCGTCGTCGGCTTCACGCGGCGGAACGTGAGCTCAGTCCGCAGCAGTCCCGGGTCCCGGCTGTCGACCTCCCAGCCGTCCTTCGCCCACTTCGCGACCACCTTGGCTTCGGTGCCGCGGATCGCCTGCGCGGAGGTGTACTCGTACTGCACGTCGTCGGCCACGGTCGGACGGTAAGCACCCGTCTCGATACACCGTGGGCGCCGCTCGGCTGATGTCGTGCCTGTCTCATCCCATCTGACACGGCAGCAGCAGCAGCCGCGTGACCCCCCATGCGTGTCAGGCGCATCGACCTGCTCCGACCCCTCGCCCGCGTTAGGGTCGGCACCGTTCCTGAACGCCCCGTGCATCTACCTGCTGTCGGCTCCGCCGGCGGATCAAGGCGGCACGCCTGATCCGTAGATGCACCGAGGTCATGCTCCGAACCACCAGCCCGCTGCTCCGGCACGCCGGCCCCACGTACTTCCCGCTCGCGTTCATCGCGCGGCTGCCGTTCGCGATGATGGTCGTCGGCGTGCTGACCCTCGTCGTCGCCGAGCGCGGCTCGGTCACCCTCGGCGGGCTCAACTCCGCCGCCGCCGGCATCGGCTCCGCCGTCGCCGGGCCACTGCTCGGCGCGGCCGTCGACCGGTTCGGTCAACGCCGCGTCCTCGTCCCGGTGGGGCTGCTCAACGCCGCCCTGCTGGGCTCGTTCCCGCTCGTCGTCGCCAGCAGCGCCGCCGACGCCGCCGTCCTCGCGCTGTCCGTCGCGATCGGCGCCACCACACCCCAGGTCGCGCCGCTCTCCCGCACCCGGCTGGTCGCCATCATCCGGCGGCACATCGACCGAGACCGCCAGGAGAAGACGCTCGGCAGCACCATGGCCTACGAGTCCGCCGCCGACGAGATGGTCTTCATCGTCGGCCCGTTCCTCGTCGGCCTGCTCGCCAGCGCCATCGCCCCCTGGGTCGCCATCGCCGGCGCCGCGGCGCTCACCCTGGTCTTCGTCACCGCGTTCGCCCTGCACCCCACCGGCCGGGTCGAGCCGGGCACCCACCACACCGACACGCCTCGAGCCCCGGTCCGCGAGCTCCTGCGGCCCGCGCTGATCACCGTCGTCGTCGGCACGCTCGGCGTCGGCCTCTTCTTCGGCGCCGCGCTCACCTCGCTCACCGGCTTCCTCGCCGCCACCGGTGAAGGCGAGGAAGCCGGCCTGTTCTACGGCGTCATGGGCATCGGCTCGGCGATCCTCGCGCTCGGCTCGGCCGCACTCCCCCAGAGCTTTCCGCTGCGAGCCCGCTGGTTGACCTTCGGTTCACTGCTGCTCGCCGCGTCCATCGCGTTCGCCTGCGCGCGCTCCGAGACCGGCCTCGTCGTCGCCCTGGCGATCCTCGGGTTCGGCGTCGGTCCGACGCTGGTCACCCTCTACAGCCTCGCCGCGAAACTCAGCCCGGCCGGCCGCTCGGCGACCACCATGACGATGCTCGGCTCCGCGATCGTCGTCGGCCAGGCGCTCGCCTCCGCCGTCACCGGTGCGGTCGTCGACCAGGCCGGCGCGAACGCCGGACTCGTCGCCCCCGCCCTCGCCGCCGCGCTCGTCGTCATCGCCGGCCTTGCGCACACGACGGCGCCGCAGCACGCCGAGCGGCGCGAGCTCATACCCGCCTGACGCCGTGGGCCCGGCCACCCGCAGGTGGCCGGGCCCGTCGTTCAGCGGATCAGCTGAGCGCGTCGGCGGCCGAGCACGCTCAGGCCGAGGCCCAGGGCGAGGGCCAGCAGTCCGCCGAGCAGCGCCTGGATGGCCGGGCTACCGGTGTAGGCGAGCGTCGAGCCGGTAGCGGCACCGTTCGTGCCGGCGCCGCCCTCGGCGGTCATGGACAGCGGGATGCTCACCGGAACGACGCCCTGCAGAGCGCCCGGCTGACCGGCCACCGGGGTCACCGACATGCCCGGCACCGCCGGCGTGCCCGGCACCTCGGGCGTCAGCGGCACGCCGGGCGCGGCACACGTGGTGCTCGCGCTCCCGAGGACGCCGACGCCGATCCCGCACACGCCGACCGGCGCATCGACATCCACGACCGGGTCCGCGCCGTCCGTCGAACCGCCCGAGCCGGCCGCCGGAGCGGTGCAGGTCGCGGCCGCGTCGCCCAGGACGCCCGCGGCGATGCCGCAGACGGTCACCGGTGCATCGACGCCAACGACAGAGCCACCACCGTCGGTGGCAGCCGCCGGCGCGGCACAGGTCGCGTCGGCGTTCCCCAGGACGCCGACGGCGGTCCCGCACACCAGCACCGGGACGTCGGCGTCGACCAGCGACGCGTCGTCAGCAGCGGCAGAAGCCGGAGCGCCGGCCGACGACCCACTGGCGGTCGCATCGCCCAGGACGCCGATCGCGTTGCCGGTCACGGTCACCGGCACGTCGACGTCCACCGCCGAACCGGAGCCCTCGCCGGCCGCCGGAGCAGCCGCGGGCTGGGCCACGTCGACCCCAGCGACGTCGGCAGCATTGCCGCCGATGCTGATCGGCACCGTGATCGCCAGGCCGCCGAGGTCGACGCCCAGGGTGCCGTCGAGCGCCGGCAGGTCGATCTCGGCCGGGGTGGTGCCGGCGGTGCCCAGCACCGCCAGGGCGTTGTCGGTGACGGTGACCGGAACGGTCACCGTCACCGCGTTCTCGTCGGCGGACGCGAGGCCCGTGCCGGCGGTCAGCAGACCGCCGGTGATCAGGGCCGTCTGCAGCCCGCGCTTCATCCACACGTTCATGAGGGGTGTCCTTCTCTGACTGAGGGACCGGTCCGATCGGACCGGCTGGGGTGCCGCGGTCAGCGCAGGGCTGACCAGGGCGTCCTCAGTCGGGAGCGAAGGTCGGGTCGAGCGCGCGGTCTGCGGCCGCGTCCCGTGCGCCGTCGGCCGCGGCGCCGAGCGCCACGAGGTCGGCGGCGGTCGCAGCAGGCGGCAGATCGGCCGCGTGCTGGTCAGGCGACGCCGGCCCGGAGGACGACGACGGTGCCGGTGCGCCGACCGGCGCCACCGGAGCGGGCGCCGGGACCGGGTGCCCACCGGGGATGGGCGCCGAGGCGACCGGCGAACCGATGACCGGGTGCGGAAGCGACGAGCCGGAGGCCGGGCGGGTGCTCTCCCCGTCCGTCACGGACGGAACAGGCGCGGCCACGACCGGCGACCCGTCGAGCAGGTCCGCGACGACCGGGTCGGCGGCCGTCACACGCACGGGCTCCACGTCGTCGCGGAGCACCGGCGGCACCGGCGCCAGCACCGGGGCGAGAACCGTCGCCACCGGCTGGATGACGGGCTCGACCGACGCGACCACCGGGTCCAGCACCGGCGCCAGGGCGCCGACCAGCGGCGCGGTGACCGGCTCGACGGCCCGGAGCACGGGCACGACCAGCTGCTCCCCCACCGGCGCCAGCGTCTGCGCGACCGGGGCCACGGTCGCGTCGACGACGGGCACCACGATGGGCGCGACCGTGGCGGTGACCGGGGTCAACAGGGCGCCGGTCAGGTCGGCAAGCCCTTGCACCGCAGCAGTCGGCTGCACAGGAACAGGCTCTCCAGCGGCGGCGGAGGAGGTCGCCGAGCCGGCGAGCCAGATCCCGGCGGCGAGGCCGGACAGCACCAGCACCCGCCGGGCGAGAGGTGATCCGCACGGTCGGCGGAGGGCAGCGGGCATGAACGCGGCCATCACTCCTCCTCAACCGTCGGTGATCAGTGCATTACGAGGAGTGAACGCCTGGGTTCCGGTCGTCGCCATCCGAATCGTGTCGCTCGATGGGGTGCCGAGGCCGCAGAGTGATGACCGTGCGTGAGCGGAAGAAACCTCCCCCCAAGGGGGGACCGGCGTTCAGGCCCGCCCTGCAGCGGGACGATGCAGTTCCCACGAAGTGGTCCGGCGTCCCCGAGGTGGCCACGCGGCAGGTCAAGAGCCGGGCCCTCACCGTCCTGTTCGTGGTCGACGGCGTCGCGGGCCTCCTGGCCGTGCTGGATTCCGGTGCCGATGGCTCGACCCGGCTGGTGCTGATCTCGCTGGGGATCACCGCTCTCATCGGCGCGGGGCTCGCCGCCCGACGGGGTCACCGGTGGCGCCGGAAGGACTTCCGCCCACCTCGCCCTCGCTCTGGGCAGCCTCACGGCCGCGCTGATGATGCGTGGCGACGTGGGCCTGCCCACGGCCCTCGCCCTCGACACGACCGTCCTCGGGCTCGCCGTCGTGACCCGCAGCCTGGTCATGCGTGCCTCCATCGCCGACCGCGACCCGCTCACCGGGCTGACCAACCGCCGGGGCTTCGACCCGGCCCTGCAGGACCGGATGGAGGCCGTCGCCCGCACCGGCGCCCCGGTGTCGGCCGCGCTCCTGGACCTCGACCACTTCAAGGCCATCAACGACACCGACGGGCACGCCGCCGGCGACCGGGTGCTGCGCATGGTCGCCTCCGTCTGGCGCAAGGCGCTGCCGGACGGGGCGGTGCTGGCCCGGCACGGCGGTGACGAGTTCGCGCTGCTCCTGCCCCAGCTGTCCGGCCCGGAAGCCCTGGACGTCGTCCGCCGGATCCACGCCCTGCACCCGGAGATCAGCATGTCCTGCGGGGTGGCCGAGCACCGTCCGGGCGAGAGCGCCGCCGAGCTGATGCGCCGAGCCGATCTGGCGCTCTACACCGTCAAGGCCGCCGGTCGGGGCCACTGCGAGCTGGACACCGGCACGACCTCCGACCTGGTCAGCGATCTCGCCGCAGCGCTGGACGCCGGCGAGGTGACCGTGCACTTCCAGCCCATCGTCCAGATGCCCGGCGGCGAGACCGTCGGTTGCGAGGCGCTGGCTCGCTGGACCCACCCGCAGCGCGGTCCGGTGTCGCCGGTGGAGTTCGTCGCCCTCGCCGAACAGCACTGCCTCGTGACCCGCCTCGGCGAGCACGTCTTCCGTACCGCCGCCACCGAACTGGCCGCCCTGCACGCGCGCACGGGCAGGCGGCTGCGCCTGGGCGTCAACGTGTCCGGTCACGAGCTGTCCGACCCCACCTACGTGCAGCGGATCCGCGCGGTGCTCGCCGAAACCGGCTGGAGCGCCGGCGACACCGTGATCGAGGTGACCGAGAGCGTCCTCGAGGCGGAGTCCTCCGTCGCCCTCGCCACGCTGCACGAGCTGCACGATCTCGGCTTCCGCATCGCCATCGACGACTTCGGCACCGGCTACTCGTCCCTGAGTCGCCTCGACACCCTGCCCGTCGACATCCTCAAGCTCGACGCGACGTTCATCGCCACGATCACCACCTCCCCTCGTCGCGCCACGATGCTCCGCAGCATCGTCGGCCTGGCCCACGTCCTGGGTCTGGACGTGGTCGCCGAGGGCGTCGAGACGGCGGAGCAGGACGCCCAGCTCCGCGCGATCGACTGCCGCTTCGTCCAGGGCTGGCTGCACGGGCGACCCGGACCCCTGGCCGACGTCGTCGCGCTCCTCGACCGGCAGCCGGACCGCACCCCCGCCCTGCACGGCTGACCCGGTGCGCGCGCGGGCCGGCGCTGTCGGGGAGCCGCACTAGCCTTTCCCGATCATGGCGAAGAGCAGGAAGAAGCAGCGCGGCGACGGCGGCCGGCCGGCGCCGAGCCCCGAGGCGCAGCTGGTCGACGCCCTCAGCACCGCTCTGGATCAACCCACGCCCGGCCCGTTCCTCGCCGTCGTCGGGATGCTGCTCAGCGCCACCCGGGGCGAGGGTGCGCCGCCCGTGGCAGAGCTGATCCGGAACCTGTCCGACATCGGCCGGCCGGAGACCACGGCTGCCTCGCTGGGCATCGCCGTCCTGACCGGTGACGTCGAGCTGCGCGGCCGGTTGCGGCGGGAGATCGGCGGCGCCGGCCAGGTGCTCCCTCGCTGGCTCGCCGAGCTGGACCGCACCGAGCCCGGCGACCGGGCAGTCGAGATCAGCAACGCGTACGGCGACGTCGACAGCGTGCTGGTCAGCGCCGAGGTGCCCGGTGGATCCACGCTCACCGCCGTCGTCCTCGTGGACAACGAACTGGGCGGCTACGCCACCGACGGGTTCCTCGCCGAGCAACCGCTGGACGCCGTCGTCCCGCAGATCCTCGAGAACGCCGGCCCGGACCCCGTCGTGCGCGACGTCCCCACCGCCGACGCCAGGGCGCGCATCGAGGCCGCGCTCCGCGAGCTACCGGGGTCCGACCGCGACGAGGACTGGACCGAGCAGCACGCGCTGATCAGATGGCTCGCGGGGCTGCTGCCCCCGGGCGGCGAGGTTCCGGACGACGAGCTGACCGACGACGAGCTCGACGGGATCGCGACGCACTTCCTCGCGAGCCCCTCCGGGCCGCAGTGGGCCGGCAGCACCCTCCTGCTGGACGACGTCCTCGCCTCCGCCAGCGGCAACGGCCGCGGCGACCCGCTCATCTGGAGCCCGCGCAACGTGCAGCGCCTGCTCGACCCGCAGCTGTGGTTCCTCGACGTCGAGACCCCGCACCTGGATCGGGCACCGGAACTGCTCCGCGACCTGATCCGCCACGGGCACGCCGAGCGCGCCCTGCGACCCGAACTGACCGACGCCGCGCTCGCCGCCGTCGACGCCGCGGAGGGCGCGTTCGTCGACGCCGTGCGCCGCCTGGAGGAGCCCGACGCCGACCCGGAGTGAGCGTTTCCGGCCCACGGCCGAGGTGCGTCCTCGCCAGAGGTGCGAAACTGGGGTCGGCCAACCGTCGGCGGTGCGCCTCCCCGCCTCGCCGACCGGTCGATGCGCTCCTTCCTCCTCAGGAGCGTTGAGGGCCCCCGCGGGACTCGTCACCCACCGAACGAACGGAAACCCTTGGCTCTCATCGCCTGTCCGAAGTGCAACAGCGAGGACATCACCGGTACCGCCCAACCGGACAGCACGCTGCTCATCCACTGCGCCGACTGCGGCCACGAGTGGCTGCGCGGCGAGGCCCGCCGCGACCCGGGCCGCCCCGCCGTCCAGACGATCGACTCCCTGCACTCCGCCTTCCCCACCGCCAAGGACGTCCGCCCCGACGTCCGCGATCGGGTGGAGCTCCTCACGGCCGAGTTCCAGCTGAACCGGCCCGAGCCCGACCCCGACGTCGCCGGCTTCCGCGAGCGCTACCAAGCGCTGTTCACCGCCGACGGGCTGCGCGAGGCGTCCCCCGAGCAGCTGCTGCACTTCGCCACCTCCCCCACCCTCGCGAACGCCGGCAACATGTCCGGCCTCAACCGCGCGTGGAAGACCCAGGGCGAGGTGACTGCGGCGCAGAAGGTCCGCGAGTCGATCGACTACCTGCTGCACGGCCCCGCCAGCCTGCGGATCGAGGACCGGCTCACCCAGCTGATCGACGGCAAGAAGATCGGCCTGCCCTCGTTCAACAAGGAGCCCCTGCTCACCAAGGTGCTCTGCGTCGTCGAGCCCGACCGCTTCCTGCCGGTGCTCAAGTACACGGCGCCGACCGACGGCAAGAAGGAGATCGCCAAGCTGGTCTTCGACCTCGACCTCCCGGCCGCCGAGAAGGTCGCCTGGACGATCGGTCGCGTGTCCATCTGGAGCAACGACCTGCTCCGCTCGCTCGTCGGCAACGACATCCCCGACCTGCACCAGGCCGTCGCGTTCCTCGCCTGGGCGAAGACCCGCCCCGCCGTCTCGCGCACCTGAGCACCGGGGCCCCGCACCGCCGGGTGCGGGGCCCCGCGCACGGGCCCACCCCCGAAGGGGGAGACGCCGTCAACAGCGGACGCTTTCCGGTCGATCCAGTTCCCATGACCTGGTCCGGTGTGCCCGAGGTGGCGACACCCCAGGTCATGACGCGGACCCTCACCGTCCTGTACCTGCTCGGCGGCACCGCAGGCCTGCTGGCCGCGCTCGGCGCCGACTCCGGAGGATCCGCCCGCGCCACCATGGCCGTCCTGGCGACGACGGCGCTCGTCGGGGCGGCCGTCATCCACCGCTGGGCGCCCCGCTGGCCGCGCGCCGCCTTCCACGCGGCCGTCCTCGCCGCGACGACGGTCATCGTCGCCGCCGTGCTCCTGAGCCCGGACCCCGCGACGGCGCTGGTCGTCGGCGGGCTGATCAGCTTCGTGGCGATCGACGCCTGCTTCTTCTTCGGCCTCGGGCTCGCCGTCGTCCACCTGGCCGTCGCCCTGGGCGCCCTGACGACGGCGGTGGTGCTGCGCGGCGACGTCGCCCTGCCCACCGTCCTCGCCCTCGACGTCGTGGCCCTCGGCCTGGCCGTGGTCACCCGCGGGCTGGTCCTGCGCGCCTCCAGCGCCAGCCGCGACCCGCTCACCGGGCTGGCCAACCGGCGCGGCTTCGACCAGGCCCTGCACGACCGGATGCTGGCTGCCGCCCGCACCGGCGAGCCGGTCTCCGCCGCGCTCCTGGACCTCGACCACTTCAAGCTCGTCAACGACTCGCGGGGCCACGATGCCGGCGACCGGGTCCTGCGCGAGGTGGCCGCCGTCTGGGAGCAGGCGCTGCCGGCCTCGACCGTGCTGGCCCGGCACGGCGGCGACGAGTTCGCCCTGCTGCTGCCCGGGCTCGCCGGGCCCGCCGCGCTCGACCTCGTGCGCGAGGTCCGCGCGACGCATCCCGGGATCGGGATGTCCTGCGGCCTGGCGGAGCACCGCCCGGGCGAGACCGCGGCCCAGCTCATGCGCCGCGCCGACCGCGCGCTCTACGCCGCCAAGGCGGCCGGCCGCGGTCGCTGCGAGCTCGACGCCGGCCCGTCCTCCGATCTGGTCGGCGACCTCGCCACCGCCCTCGCCGCCGGCGACGTCACCGTGCACTTCCAGCCCATCGTCGACCTGCGCGCCGACGACATCGTCGGCGTGGAGGCCCTGGCCCGCTGGACCCACCCCGAGCGCGGGCCGATCTCCCCGGTCGAGTTCATCGCCGTCGCCGAGCAGCACGGGCTCATGACCGTCCTCGGGGAGCACGTGCTCCGCTCTGCCTGCGCCCAGCTCGCCGGCCTGCACGCGGCGACGGGACGGCGGCTGCGCCTGGGCGTGAACGTGTCCGGCCGCGAGCTCTCCGACCCCACGTACCCCGAGCGGGTGCGTGCCGTCCTGGCCGACACCGGCTGGCCGGCCACCGAGACCGTGCTCGAGGTGACCGAGAGCCTGGTCGAGGCGGAGTCCTCCACCGCCGTCGTCGCGCTGCACGAGCTGCACGCGCTGGGCCTCGGCATCTCCATCGACGACTTCGGCACCGGCTACTCCTCGCTCAGCCGGCTCGACACGCTCCCCGCCGCCATCCTGAAGCTCGACTCCTCGTTCATCGCGACGATCACCACCTCACCCCGGCGGGCCACGATGCTGCGCAGCATCGTCGGCATGGCCGACGTGCTCGGCCTCGACGTCGTCGCCGAGGGCGTGGAGACCGCCGAGCAGGACGCCCAGCTCCGGGCCATCGGCTGCCGCTTCGGGCAGGGCTGGCTCTACGGCCGGCCCGCTCCCCTGCCCGACCTGGTCGCGCTCCTGGAGCACCGCGCCACCCGCTCCCCCGCCGTGCCCGCCTGACCCGACGGGCTCGGGCAGCTCCCCCCGACCCCCGACGACCGGTGACGAAGGTCTGTGGACAGCGCCCGGCAGGGGAGCAGCATGACCGGTGCGGCGACGCCGCAGGGGCGCCGCGCCTGTCCCCCAGGAAGGGGGCGTCATGTACGCCCGAACCACGACCGTCATGGCCGACCCGAAGCGGATGCACGAAGGGGTCGCCGACGTCCGCGACCACGTGATGCCCGCCGTCGGCGGGATGGACGGCTACACCGGCCTGTCCATGCTCGCCGACCGCAGCTCCGGCCGCTGCATCGTCACGACCGGCTGGGAGACCGAGGACGCGCTCGCCGCCAGCCGCGACCGCGTGATGCAGATGCGGCAGCAGGCCGCGGACCGGTTCGGCGCGCGCGACACCGAGGTGCAGGAGTGGGAGATCGCGGTCCTGCACCGGCGGCAGAGCGCGACCGACGACTCCTCCGCCCGCGTCCTGTGGAGCCGCATCGACCCCGCCCGGGCCGAGGAGACGCTGGGCGCCTTCCGCGACCGGATCATCCCGGCCATGGACGACGTCCCCGGTTTCTGCAGCACGAGCCTGCTCATCGACCGGCTGACCGGTCATGGCTCCCTGACCACCGTCTACACCGACCGCGCCGCCATGGACGCGACCCGGGACCAGACCTCGGCCATGCGCGACGCCTTCACCACGCAGCTGGGCGTCATGGTGACCGAAGAAGCCGGGTTCGACGTCGTCGTGCACAGCCTCCGGGTACCCGAGCTGGTCTGATCGGCGACGGGCGGCCGGGCCCTCCCGGTCGCCCGTGCACGGCGGCGTCACAGGACGACGACGAGTGAGGACACGCGGGGCCGTTCCGGTGCCCGCCCGCCACCATCGAACAGCGATCGTCGTGGCCCTTGACCGCCGTCCGGCCCACGAGCACGGTGGCGCTCCGCACGCACACCGCGTGCGGAGAGTCAGCGGGGGCTGACCGGACGAGGTGGCTGATGGCCGTCTACGTGTACCGCTGCGACACCCACGGCGACGCCGAGCGCTCCCTGCCCATCGGGACCGCCCTGCCGACGGCCGCCTGCCCGACCTGCGGCGCGACCGCCGGCCGTGTCTTCACACCGCCGCGACTCTCCCTCGGCGACGCCACCCGCCGCGCCCTGATCGACCGGACCGAGCGGACCGCGGACGTCCCCGACGTCGTGGCCTCCCCCGGCCCCCGCCCCGCCCGCCGCGCACCGGCGTCGGTGAACCCCGCGCTGGGCCGGTTGCCCAGGCCCTGAATCCCGACCGCGACCGCTAGTCGACCGACGGGGACCCGCCAGGCCGAACCATCGAGGAAAGGACGACCCCATGTCCAGCGTGGGACTTCTGTACGTCGGCGCCGTGCTCATCCTCAACGGCCTCATGCTGCTCGGCATCGTGGACGGCCGTGCCGCGGCACCGCTGAACTTCTTCGTCGGCGGCCTCCAGGTGATCACCCCGACCTACCTGATCTTCACCGCGAACGGCGACCAGAACACGATCCTCGCGGCGTCGGGCCTCTACCTGTTCGGCTTCACCTACCTGTACGTGGGCTTCAACCTGCTGGCCGACCTCGACGGCACCGGGCTCGGCTGGTTCTCCGCGTTCGTCGCCTGCTGCGCGCTGGTCTACGCCGGGTTGAACTTCGGCCGGTTCGACGACGCCGCCTTCGGCGTCATCTGGCTCTACTGGGCGATCCTCTGGACGCTGTTCTGGATCGTGCTGGGCCTCAAGCGCGAGGAGTGGACCCGCTTCACCGGCCTGGTCGCCATCGTCGCCGGGGTGTTCACCGGGGCCGTTCCGGCCTTCATGCTGCTGACCGACGTCTGGGGCGACAACATCACCGCGTCGGCCATCGTCCTCGCCATCGTGTTCCTCGCCTCCCTGGCACTGGCCCCGCGGATGCGCGGCCCCCAGTCGGCCGAGGCGGCCGCGCCCGCCCGCGAGTTCCGCGAGGGCGACCCGTCGCCGTCCGCCCGGTCCGACGCCCCGGCCGGCCGGCCGGGCACCACGACCGACGATCGGAGGTGACCTCGTCCGCTGCGCGTCCCACCCATCGCGCTGCACCGCGGCGGTGCAGCCAGCCCCACCCCGGAGGTCACCGTGCCGAAGAACGTGTTCCCGCTCGACTCGTCGAAGAAGTTCACCGACCAGCAGTACGTCGGCCACAACCGCTGGCACCCGGATGTCCCGGCCAACGTGACCGTGCGGCCGGGTGACGTCTTCCGCGTCGACTGCCGGGAGTGGTTCGACGGCGCCATCCACAACGACGACTCCGCCGACGACATCCGCGACGCCCCGCTCTCGACGGTGCACTGCCTCAGCGGCCCCTTCTCCGTCGAGGGTGCAGAGCCGGGCGACCTGCTGCTCGTCGACATCGTCGACGTCGGCCCGATCCCCCAGGAGGACTCCGGACCGCTGGCCGGCCAGGGGTGGGGCTACACGGGCATCTTCGCGAAGGAGAACGGCGGCGGCTTCCTCACCGACCAGTTCCCCGACGCCTACAAGGTGATCTGGGACTTCGTCGGTCAGACCGCGACCTCCCGGCACGTCCCCGGCGTCTCCTTCACCGGCATCGTGCACCCGGGCCTCATGGGCACCGCCCCCTCCAAGGACCTCCTCGCCCGGTGGAACCGCCGGGAGCAGGCACTCATCGACACCGATCCCGATCGTGTGCCGCCGCTGGCCCTGCCCCCGCTCCCGCAGGACGCCGTCCTGGGCACGCTGCAGGGCGGCGATCTGGAGCGGGCCGCCGCCGAGGCGGCGCGGACCGCACCGCCCCGGGAGAACGGCGGCAACCAGGACATCAAGAACTTCACCAAGGGCAGCCGGGTCTTCTACCCGGTGTTCGTCGACGGCGCCAAGCTCTCGATGGGCGACCTGCACTTCTCCCAGGGCGACGGCGAGATCACCTTCTGCGGCGCCATCGAGATGGGCGGCTTCATCGACCTGCACGTCGACCTGATCAAGGGCGGCATGGAGACCTACGGGGTGAGCGAGAACGCGATCTTCATCCCCGGCAACGTCGACCCCCGCTATGAGCGCTGGCTGGCCTTCTCCGGCACGTCGGTCACCCTCGACGGCGAGCAGCGCTACCTGGACTCGCACCTGTCCTACCAGCGGGCCTGCCTGCACGCGATCGACTACCTGACGAAGTTCGGCTACTCCCCCGAGCAGGCGTACATGATCCTGGGGGCCGCGCCGATCGAGGGCCGGCTGTCCGGCGTCGTCGACATCCCGAACTCGTGCTCGACGGTGTACATCCCGACCGGCATCTTCGACTTCGACGTCGAGCCGTCCGCATCCGGGCCGACCCGCATCGACCCCGGCATGGGCGTACCGAAGTCCAGCTTCTGAGCCTGGATCAGCCGCAGGCCCCGGCCGTTCGGCCGGGGCCTGCGGTCACACGCCGAGGTGCGCCAGCGCCTGCAGGAGCAGGGTGCTCTGCCCGTTCATCAGCTCGGCGAGCACGCCCGGGTCACGCGCCTCGTCGGGGGTGACCCAGGTCAGCTCCAGGGCGTCCTGCTGCGGCGCGCAGTCCCCCTCGACCGGGACGACGTAGGCCAGCGAGACCGCGTGCTGCCGAGGGTCGTGGAACGGCGTCACACCCGGCGTCGGGAAGTACTCGGCGACGGTGAACGGCTGCGGCGCCGGGGGGACCCGAGGCAGCGCGAGCGGCCCGAGGTCCTTCTCCACGTGCCGCAGCAGGGCCGCGCGCACCCGCTCGTGGTACAGCACCCGACCCGAGACGAGCGCCCGCTTGATCTGACCGTCCTCGCCGGCGCGCAGCAGCAGGCCGACGGCGATCACGGTGCCCTGGCCGTCCACCCGCACCGGTACGACGTCGACGTAGAGGATCGGCAGCCGCTCGCGGGCGAGGTCCATGTCCTCCCGGGAGAGCCAGCCCGCGTCGGAGTTCGTCACCTCAGTCATGTGCTCTGTCTAGCCCACGACGGGCGGTCGCACCGCGCACGGGGCGGCGGCGCGTGCTCGGCACGTCAGTTGCCGGCGTAGGCGGAGAGGCCGAACGTCTGGTCGCCGTCCTCGTCCTCGTGCACCAGGACGCTGTACGCCGCGCCGTCGACGATCGCGGTGCAGGAGCCCTCCCCGCACTCGACGCTCTCCACGGCACCGCCCTGCTCCTCGACGAAGTCGCTCACCGCGGACTCGGTGTCGGCGCTCTTCTCGTCCACCGACTCCCGGTAGAAGAAGAGCGAGACCAGGGCGGCCGCGACGGCGATGATCGCCACCGAGACGGCGATGACGAGGGTGGCGTTGCGGTCGAACCAGCCGGGCTCGGGCTCCTCGGCCGGGCCTGCCGCGCCGCCGAAGTAGGGAGCGCCGGGGTCACCGGGCACCTCCTGCGTCGCCACGGGGGCGGCGGGCGACTGGATGTCGTCGGTGCTCATCGGTGCAGGCCTCACGTCGTCGGTGCTGGAGGAAGCACCCTGTCACGAGACGACCCCGTTCCGCGGTCAGACCCGCGGGGTTCGCAGCAGACGCACACGTTCAGCGGGGCCGCCACCCGGAGGCGAGCTCGGCCTGCACGGCCTGCAGCGCGGCCAGTGGCGCGAGCCCCTCGCTCGCCTGCAGCCGACACACCTCCGCGTGTCGGTAGTCCTTCGCGCACGCTGGGTCAGACCCGTTCGGTCTCCCGGACCTCGGGACGGGCCTCGGCGGGAACGTCGGGACGGCGGCGCATCGTGCGGACCGTCCGCGAGGCGGCAGTGCGGGCCAGCCCGAGGATCGGGCCGGTGTCCCAGGTGCGGCGGCCGGGGTCCTCGGTCTCGGTCCGCGGCGCCGGGATCTCGCCCTCGGCCGTCGCCCGCTGTGCCACGGCCGCGGCCAGCCGCGCCCGGCGGCGGGCGAGCACCTGCTCCTTCTGCCGGTCGACGCGTTCCTTCTCCGCCATGACCAGCAGCTCCTGCACCGCCTGCTCGACCTCCACCCGCGCCGACTGCTGCAGCTGCTCGATCTCGAGGTCGCCGTCGTCGCGCAGGTCGGTGAGCCGGTCGTAGGTGCTGCGCGGCCCGATGTTGAGCAGCATCTTCATCAGCACCGGCAGCAGCTCGATCGAGATGAACAGCAGCGCGAGCATGTAGTGCGCGACCGCCATCGTCGCGTTGGACTCGCTCAGCGCGGAGAGCGCCTGGAGCCGGATGAGGATGCCGGTGTTGTCGGCGTTGATCTCGTCGAAGGCCGCCTGCAGCGCGGTCTGCTGCTCGGTGAGCCGGGCGAGCTCGGCCCGGTCGGTCTCCAGGTTCGCGGCCGCCTGGGTCATGCTCCGCGAGGCGCCGGCCGAGACGGCGGCGAGCGCGGCGTCGAGGTCGTCCCGCGCCGCGGCGACGACGTCGCGCTGCGCGTCGGCCGCGGCCCGCGCCTGCGCGTAGGCCTCCCCCGCGCCGGCGTCACCGGTGCCGCAGGTGCCGTCGAGCTCGCACTGCGCCCGGGCGGAGAGGTCCCGCTGGGAGCTCAGCGCCGCGTCGTACACCGCCTGCGCGGTGGCCACCCCGGCCTGCAGCGGCCCGATGTCGGCGGCCGCGCTGCCTCCGCTGGCGACGACGGCCTGCTCGGTGACGACCTTCTCGCGCAGGTCGGGCAGGCCGGCGAAGCGCGCGTCGCCGTCGAGGCTCTGCTTGTAGGCGTCGGAGGCCTCGGCCTGCAGCGCGACGACCTGGCTGTCGATCTCCTTGTGGAAGATCTGCAGCGTCAGCGGCGTGGAGATCACGATGCCGAGCACCAGCGCCAGCCCGACGCGGGGCACCGCCATGAGCAGGTTCCGCTTGAGCGAGGAATCGTGCGCCATCCCGACCAGCAGCATCCGGTCGAGGTTGACGATGACGAAGCCCCAGCCGACGCCGAGGAGCAGCGCGAACGGCCACCAGACGCCGAGGGCCATGTGCACCGCGAACGCCGCGGAGAGCACCGCCAGCCCGCCGGTCGAGAGCAGCACGCCGCCCAGCGCCACGAACTTCGCCCGCGCGCCCGGCACCGCCTCGAGCGCGTCGGCCCGGGCGCCGGACAGCACCGCCAGTCCGTCGCCGATCCGTCCACGTCGTCGCGCCATCTCAGCCCCTCCCCCTCGGTGGCGGGATCGAGGAGCTCCGCCACCTCGTGAGCTATCGGCGGGCCGTGGCGCGGAGCGGACCGCCGGCACGGGAAGCAACGTCCCAGCCGCCCCACGCGCGCGGGAGGGAGCATGCTGGCGGGGACGGAGGGGGCCCCGTGACGTCACCGCTGCACCTGCCGAGCGCCGGCCCGGCGCCGATCCCGGGCGACGCCGCGCTGGCCGCCGTCCTCGGGTACGCCCGCGGGCGGCGGCCGCTGTACTACCGCGCGCCCAACGCCCGCACCGGCCGCTGGGCGCAGGTGTCGGCGTTCGGCTACGAGCGGTTCGACGCCCGGCCCGTTCCGGACGGCCCGCTCGGCGAGGTCGACATCCTCACCGCCGAGGGGCTGCACGGCCGGCTCGGCCGCGAGGCGTGGACGGCGATCGCCGCGGCGCTGCCCGCCGTCCGGTCACTGGCCGACGCCGTCGTCGGCCGCGCCG
>JBBSKB010000031.1:0-30225 GCA_038256725.1 Mycobacteriales bacterium
AGCCGGCTGCGCAGCAGCTCCGCCAGCGGGTCCTTCCCGGGGAAGGGCAGGATGTAGCTCGGCGTGCGCTGCAGCATGGTCACGTGCGCGGCGTCGTCGGCGAGGTTGGGCACCAGGGTGACCGCGGTGGCGCCGCTGCCGATGACGACGACGCGCTTCCCGGTGGCGTCGAAGTCCGCCGGCCAGTGCTGCGGGTGGATCAGCGAGCCGGTGAACCGCGCCTCGCCGGGGAACTCCGGGCGGAAGCCCTCGTCGTAGCGGTAGTAACCCGAGCAGACCGACAGCCACGAGCAGGTGAGCTGGACGGTCTCCCCCGTGTCCGTGCGCCGCGCGGTCACCGTCCACCGGGCGTCGGCGCTCGACCAGTCGGCCGACAGCACCTGGTGGTGGAAGCGGATCTTCTCCTCGACGCCGTACTCGCGCGCGGTCTCGACGATGTACTCGCGGATCGAGTCGCCGTCGGCGATGGCCTTCGCCCCGGTCCAGGGCTTGAAGGCGTAACCCAGGGTGAACATGTCGGAGTCCGAGCGGATGCCCGGATAGCGGAAGAGGTCCCAGGTACCGCCGATCGCGCCGCGTGACTCCAGCACCGCGTAGCTCTTGTCGGGGCACTCGACCTGCAGGTGGCAGGCGGCGCCGATGCCGGACAACCCGGCGCCGATGACGAGGACGTCGACGTGCTCGGGGCTCATGTCCACACTCCAGGAACGGGCCGGCCAGCCGGCGGCTTCGGGGATCGGCGCTGCGGAGGCGCTCTGCCATCGGGATCAGGGCACCGCCGACGCTATCGACGCTGTGTCGAACGAGTCAACAGGGTGTCGAGTCACGGCCGATCGCCGTTATCCTCGCCCGCATGTCCGAGGGTGCGCGACTCCCGACGGCCGCGGGGCGCGGCCGTCGGCCGGCGCGTGCCCGGGGCGACGACCGCGAGCTGCTGATCCTGGAGACGGCGGAGCGGCTGCTCGAGGAGCGGCCGCTCGGCGCGATCTCCGTCGACGACCTCGCCCGCGGGGCGGGGATCTCGCGGCCCACCTTCTACTTCTACTTCCCGTCCAAGGACGCCGTCCTGCTGACGCTGCTGGACCGGGTGGTCGCCGAGGCCGACGCGACCATGACCGCGGTCTTCGACGGCTCCGTGACCGCGCCCCGGGAAGGCTGGCAGCGGGCACTGGCGGCCTACCACGGGACCTTTCGCGACCACCGGGCGCTGACCGTGGCGTGGGCGGAGGCGCGCGCGACCAACGCGGAGGTGCGGGCGCTGTGGGCGGAGGTGTTCGAGCGCTGGGTGCAGCGATGCGCCACCGTCATCGAGGCCGAGCGCGCACGGGGGGCGGCTCCTCCGGGTCCGGCGGCCCGCGACCTCGCGATCGCGCTCACGTCGATGAACGAGCGGGTCATCTCCGCGTCGCTCAGCGGGGACGGGCCCGCGATCGCCCCGGACGACGTCGTCCCCGTGATGCTGCGGGTCTGGCTGAACGCCGTCTACGGCACCCCGCCGGACTGACCGGTCGGTCAGCCCGCCTCGACGACGGTGCCCTGGGGGGCGGCGATCTCCTTGCCCGTGACACCGCTGCGCACGACGGTGACCGGGCACGGGGCGTGGTGCACCAGCTGGTTGCTCACCGAGCCGAGCAGCAGGCCGGCGAACCCACCGCGGCCACGGGCACCCATGACCAGCAGGCTGGCGTTCTCCGCGGCCTGCATGAGCCCCTGCGCCGGCGGCCGGTGCACGACGTGGCAGGTCACCCGGCACCCGGCGGGCAGGCCGGCCGCGGTGACGTGCGCGGAGAGCTCGTCGAGGACGGCCTTCTCGTAGTCCGGGAGCGGCGGGACGTACCCGGCCTCCCAGGTCGAGGGCTGCGGCGCCGAGGTCATCGACCAGGCGCGGACGACGTGGATCTCGACGTCCGCCCGCGCGGCCAGCCGGGCGGCCCAGCTCAGCGCCTCCTGAGCGCATGTGGACCCGTCGTGCCCGACGACGATCCCGCCGTCGATCTGCACCGTCCTGGCGACCTCGTCCACCGTCGACCTCCTGCGCTGGTTCCGGGCGGCTGCTCGCCGCGCTACCGGAAGACTCTCACCCCTCCACGACCGGGGAGCCCCCGGAGTGCCCGGAGGCCCCCGCCGTGGTCAGGAGGAGACCGGTGCCGGCCGCCGCAGCAGCACGAGCCCCTCGCCCGCGGCGCGCTGCTCCGGCGCCCCGTCCGAGCGGGACCCGACGTGGGCCGGGTCGTACTCCATGCCCTCGATCGCGACGTTGGCGCCGACGGCGTCGGGCACCGTGGCGGCGACCGCCTGCAGCGCCTCACCGATGCGGCTGCTCAGCCCGCGCAGCGACTGGCGCGCCTGGTCCCGCTGGCGGCGGAGGTCGGCCACCTGCTCCGACAGCTCCTGGGCCTCGGCGCGCTGCGTGCGCGCGTGATCGCGGAGCTCGTCGGCGGCGAGCGCCGCCATCTCCCTGATCTCGTGGGCCTTCCGGAGCCGCGCGTCGGCCTCGCTGCGCGCCTCGCCCGCGATCTGCTCGGCCTCGCGGGCAGCCGTGTCGGTGATCGCGGCGGCCTCCTCAGCGGCCAGCTGCAGCATCTCCTCGACCCGGTCGGACACCGGGAAGACGACCCGGTTGCGCGATCCGTCGGCCAGCAGCCGGC
Source organism: Mycobacteriales bacterium (assembly GCA_038256725.1). Taxonomy (GTDB): domain Bacteria; phylum Actinomycetota; class Actinomycetes; order Mycobacteriales; family Geodermatophilaceae; genus Blastococcus. The sequence continues at coordinate 2,649 of JBBSKB010000031.1, forward strand.
GGGAGATCTCCAGCTCCGCCGAGCACGCGCCGAAGCGGGCCAGCAGGTCGTCGACCTGGCGACGGACGGTGCGCAGCTCGGACTCCGCCCAGGACACGTAGGTGTCGACCTCCATCGGGTCGTACCCGCGGAGCCTGCTGCGGAAGAGCGGTGCGGAGCCGAGCATCGAGTCCAGCGACCCGGTGAACACCGGTGCCGGGCGGCCCTCCCCGGCTTCGCGCGGGTCCGGCTCGCCGGCCCCGTTCTCCGTCCGCACCACCATCGCGCCGCCCCCTAGCCCCGTGCCGGTATCGATCCGGACAGTGCCAGAACCGGACACCCGGAACTGCGCGCCGTGACCGGACCGTGAACTACCAGAGGCGTAGTTCGGTGCGTCGTGGCGAGTCGGCTACGCAGCGGGGTCGGGCGGTGCGCCGGGCCCCGTGGCCCGCGGCCCGGGAATGCCGTCGGGTGCGGCCACGTTCCACGAGACGGTAGTTGCACTTTCAACTAGCTAGGAGCGGTCATGCAGTTCGGCATCTTCACGGTCAGCGACATCACGCAGGACCCGACCACCGGTCGCACCCCGACCGAGGCCGAGCGGATCAAGGCCGTCCTGGCGATCGCTGCGAAGGCCGAGGAGGTCGGCCTCGACGTCTTCGCCCTCGGCGAACACCACAACCCGCCGTTCTTCTCCTCCTCCCCGACCACGACGCTGGCCGCCATCGCGGCGCAGACCTCGACGCTGCAGCTCTCGACGGCCACCACGCTGATCACGACCAACGACCCGGTGAAGATCGCCGAGGACTACGCGATGCTGCAGCACCTGTCCGACGGCCGGGTCGACCTGACGCTGGGCCGCGGCAACACCGGCCCCGTCTACCCGTGGTTCGGCCAGGACATCCGCAACGGCATCGAGCTCGCCGTCGAGAACTACGCGCTGCTGCGCCGGCTGTGGACGGAGGACGTGGTGAACTGGCAGGGGAATTTCCGCACCCCGCTCCAGGGCTTCACCTCGACGCCCCGCCCCCTGGACGGCGTCGCGCCGTTCGTCTGGCACGGCTCGATCCGCTCCCCGCAGATCGCCGAGCAGGCCGCGTACTACGGCGACGGCTTCTTCTCCAACCACATCTTCTGGCCGCCGGAGCACACGCAGAAGATGGTCGAGTTCTACCGGAAGCGCTACGAGCACTACGGCCACGGCAGCGCCGACCAGGCGATCGTCGGACTCGGCGGGCAGTTCTTCATGCGGAAGAACAGCCAGGACGCCGTCCGGGAGTTCCGCCCGTACTTCGACAACGCCCCGGTCTACGGCCACGGCCCCTCGCTGGAGGACTTCAGCAGCCAGACGCCGCTCACCGTGGGCAGCCCGCAGCAGGTCATCGAGCGCACCCTCGGCTTCCGCGACTACGTCGGTGACTACCAGCGCCAGCTGTTCCTCGTCGACCACGCCGGCCTGCCGCTGAAGACGGTGCTCGAGCAGCTCGACCTGCTCGGCGAGGAGGTCGTCCCGGTGCTGCGGCGAGAGTTCGCCGCTCTCAAGCCGGCGCACGTACCGGACGCGCCGACCCACGCCTCGCGCGTCGCCGCAGCGGGCGGCGCCCGGGACGCCACAGTCCACGCCGAGGGCGACAGCGTCACGGGCCAGGCCCCCACCGAGGTGCGCGAGGAGGTCGAGGTCCGATGAGCCGTCAGGACGGCAGCACGCGGACGATCGCCGTCGTCAGCGCCGGGCTGAGCACCCCCAGCTCCACCCGGCTGCTGGCCGACCGGCTCACCGTCGCCACCGTCGCGGCTCTCCACGCACGCGGCCTCACCGCCACCGTCGAGGTCGTCGAGCTGCGCGAGCACGCCCGCGACCTCGCCGACAACCTGCTCACCGGGTTCGCGGCCACACCGCTGCAGGCCGCCGTCGACACCGTGGTGGGCGCCGACGCGGTCATCGCGGTGACGCCGATCTTCTCGGCGTCCTACAGCGGGCTGTTCAAGACGTTCTTCGACGTCCTGGACACCGACGCCCTCGTCGGCACCCCGGTGCTCATGGGCGCGACCGCCGGCACCGCCCGGCACTCGCTGGCCCTGGAGCACGCCCTGCGGCCGCTGTTCGCCTACCTGCGGGCCACCGTCGTCCCCACCGGGGTGTTCGCCGCCTCGGAGGACTGGGCGGGCAGGGACGGCGGACTGGTCGACCGGGTGGACCGTGCCGCCGGCGAACTCGCCGACCTGGTCGCCGGCCGCCCACCCGCCACGCCGACCGACCCCTTCGCCGACCCGACGAGCTCCTTCGAGGACCTGCTGCGGGGTACCCCCTAGGGCAGAAATGGCCATTTCTGCCCTAGGGCCACCGGCCTGACCCTCGACCTGAGGGTGAAGGGCAGCCAACGGCGCCGGGGGACGGCGGGGCGCTGCCGCCCTGCGGTGACTCCCCCGCCATGATCGTTGCGATCGCCGCCCGGTCCGCCGCCGACGGCAGCCCCCACGAGGGGTCGTAGCCGTACACCTCGTGCAGCGGCGTGGCCGCCGTCCGCCCGGTGAGCACCTCCACGGACCCCGCGTCGATCAGTCCGGGGTGCTCGACGCCGCAGGCCTCGGCCACCTTGAGCAGGTCGCGGCGCAGGGTCTGGATGTAGGCGGCCGCGCGGACCGACTTGCGCGCCGGGTCCAGGCCGTGCGCCAGCCAGGCGTTCTGCGTGGCAATGCCGGTCGGACAGGTGTCGGTGTGGCACTTCTGCGCCTGGATGCAGCCGATCGCCAGCATCGCCTCCCGGGCGACGTTGACCAGGTCGCAGCCGAGCGCGAACGCCACGATCGCGTTGTCCGGCAGCCCGAGCTTCCCCCCGCCGATGAAGACGACGTCCTCGTGCAGTCCCTTGCGCGCGAAGGTGGCGTAGACGCGGGCGAAGCCGAGCTGGAAGGGCAGCGAGACGGAGTCGGTGAAGATCAGTGGCGCCGCGCCCGTGCCGCCCTCTCCCCCGTCGATCGTCACGAAGTCGATCCCGCGGCCTCCTGCCGCCATCCGGTCGGTCAGCTCCTCCCAGAAGGTGATGTCGCCGACGGCGGACTTGATGCCGACCGGCAGCCCGGTCCCGTCGGCCAGCAGCTCCACCCAGTCCAGCAGGCTGTCGACGTCGGAGAACTCCGCGTGCCGCGACGGGCTGATGCAGTCCTCCCCTTCGGGGATGCCGCGGGTGGCGGCGATCTCCGCGGAGACCTTCGCCGCCGGCAGCACGCCGCCCAGGCCCGGCTTGGCGCCCTGGCTCAGCTTGATCTCCAGCGCCCGCACCGGAGACTCGGCGACCAGTGCTTTCAGTCGCTGCAGATCGAAGCGCCCGTGCTCGTCGCGGCAGCCGAAGTACGCCGTCCCCAGCTGGAAGACCAGCTCCCCGCCGTGCCGGTGGTGCGGGGAGCGCCCGCCCTCCCCCGTGTTGTGCAGACAGCCGGCGAGCGCCGCTCCCCGGTTCAGCGCCTCGACCGCGGCACCCGAGAGGGAGCCGAAGCTCATCGCCGAGATGTTGACGACCGACGCGGGACGGAAGGCGTGCCGCCGCCCGCGCGCTGCCCCGAGCACCTTGGCGGCAGGAAGGGACACCTCGTGCCCGGCGTGCACGTCCGACGCCGGGACCGCCCGGCCGAACGTGCGGTGCTTGATCACCGGGTAGCCGGCGGTGTACTCGAGGTCGTTGTCCGTGCCGAAACCGAAGTAGTTGTTCTCGCCCTTGGCCGAGGCGTACACCCAACGCCGCTGGTCCCGGGTGAAGGGACGCTCCTCGTTGTTACCGGCCACCAGGTACTGGCGCAGCTCGGGGCCGACCGCCTCCAGCAGGTACCGGGCGTGCCCGAGCACCGGGAAGTTGCGCAGCAGGGTGTGCTCGCGCTGCAGCAGGTCGCGGGCGGCGACGGCCGCGACGGCGGAGAGCCCCGCCGCGGCCGCGCGGGTGAGGCGGTTCATCCGTCCACCTTCGCAGCGGCGGGCCTCCCGCGACACCCGGACGGACGCTCCGGTCAGGAGCAGGCGGAGCCGGGCCTGTCGGCGGGATTCACCCGAGGGCGGCCCCCCGCCGGATGAGGTAGCGCCGCGCCCGCCAGTGGGACTCCGGCTCCACGACGGCAACGGAGTCGACGATCTCTCCCCCGTGCAGCCCGACGAGCTCGGCCACCCTGTCGTCCGACACCCCCGTCATGCCCATCGGCGCCGGGTACCGGAGCAGCCGGCGTTGCGCCCAGCGGATCACGGGCGAGGGCACGACGCGCCAGGCGACGCCGCGGAGCGACCAGGTCGGACCCGTCGTGCAGTGCACCCACGCCACGCCACCGGGACGCAGGATGCGGACGAACTCGCTGAGGTAGGTCTCGAGCGCCTCCCGCGGTAGGTGCTGCAGCACCCGCTCCGTGAAGACGAGGTCGAACGACCCGTCCGCGAAGGCGCGCAGGTCGGGATGCTCGCCGAGCACGAACGAGACCCGGCCACCGCTGCGGTCGAAGCCGCGCGCACGCGCCAGCATCGACGGCGCCACGTCCAGCGCCACGACCTCGTCTGCATGGTCGGCCAGCGCCTGGCTGAGACGACCGGCACCGCATCCGAAGTCCAGGACGCGGGACCACGTCGTGGGCATCCCGAGCGCGGCCATCTGCTCGCGCGCGTCGGCGACGTCGTCGCGGCCCAGTGCGAAGAACGCGTCGGCGTCCCAGCGTCCACCGCGCTTGTCGGAGTCGACGAGGACCGCCCACAGGGGGTCCTGGTTCCCCAGCGTGCTCCAGTCCTTGCGCACCTGCTCGAAGCTCATCGCACCGCCGCTCGTTCGGCCCCCCGGGCAGCGGACCATAACTCACACCGCCCCACGGCCCCCCGGAGACCGGTCCCGGCAGTCAGCGATACGCCGATCCGCCGCGAAGGCGAGCCCGGACGGCGATGGCCAGCGGCGCCAGGACGACGCCGTCGCGGGCCAGGCGGGCGCGCAGCTCGCGCCGGTGCCGCAGCACGCCGACCAGCCCGATCGCCCAGAACACGTACTGGACGGCGAAGGCCGCCCGGAAGGCGCTGAGCTCGTAGTCGGTGGAGCTGCCGGGCGTGAGGACGTCGAGGACGGCACCGATAGCCAGGATGGTCAGCAGCGAGGCGACGAAGCCGCCGACGTTCACCACCCCGCTGGCACTGCCCATCCGCTCGGCGGGGTTCTCGGTGCGGGCGTAGTCGAACCCGATCATCGAGCCCGGGCCGTTGGTACCCAGGACGACGACGAGCGCGATCAGCAGCGGCAGCGGCGCCCGGCCGGGCCAGACGAGGACGACGGTCCAGGCGAGCGCCGTCGCGCCGAGGATGGAGAAGACCAGCACCGACCGGCGCAGCGGCCAGCGACCGCACAGCCGCCCCAGCAGCGGGCCGACACCCATGCCGACGAGCACCAGCAGGGTCAGCAGCCCGGCCGCCGTCCCGGGCGAGAGCCCCTGGCCGACGACCAGGAACGGGTACCCCCACAGCAGCGCGAAGACCGTGCCGGAGAACTGGGTGACCAGGTGGGTGTAGAGCCCGATCCGGGTGCCGGGCTCCCGCCAGGTGTCCAGCAGGGTGGCGCGCAGGTCCGCGAGGCCCACGGCCGGCCCGCGCACGCTGCCGCCGGGGGCGTCCTTCAGCGCGACCAGGACCAGGACGGCGACGAGCAGGCCGGTCGCGGCGGCACCCAGGAACGTCGCCTCCCAGGAGGTGCCGTGCAGCAGCGCGACCAGCGGATAGGCCGCGACCACCGAGCCGAGTTGGCCCAGGATGCCGGTGAGCTGGGTGATCAGCGGGACCACCCGCCCGGGGAACCAGAAGGACACCACCCGCAGCACGCTGATGAACGTCATCGCGTCGCCGGCGCCGACGAGCACCCGTGCCGCCACCGCCGTCGGCACGTTCTCGGCCAGCGCGAGCACCAGCTGGCCGGCGGCCATCGTGACGGCTCCGGCGAGGATCAGCCGCCGCGAGCCGAGCCGGTCCAGGGCCACGCCGACCGGGATCTGCAGGCCCGCGTACACGGCGAGCTGGAGGACGAGGAACAGCGAGACCGCAGACGCACCGGCGGAGAACCGCTCCTGCGCGTCCACGGCGGCCACGCCGAGCGACGCGCGGTGGAAGACCGCCACGACGTAGGACAGCAGCGCGACGCCCCACACCGCGTAGGCGCGCGCGGGGGTCGGGGAGCTCACTCCTGTCCCGACACCGGACACGGCGAAGATCTTCCGGGAGCGGCGGTGACCTCGCTCACCGGGGCACTCAGGGCCGGGGCACCTGGGAGAACAGCGGGACCGCGCGCTCGGGCGTCCGGAGCAGCTCCGCGAAGTCGGTCAGGTTCCGGCTGACGGAGACGATCATCGTGCCGGGATCGGTCGGGATCTCCGGATGCGCCAGCGGCATGTACTGGATGATCTGGTCCTCGTCGTCCTCGGTCGTCTCGTCCGGCGTCTCGAACCGGGCGTCGAGCACCTCCGTGGCCGCGAACGGGCCGGTGGGCGAGTCGGAGGTCCACACGGCGGCCGTGTCGGCGAGGTCGCCGCCGAACTTTGAGAAGAGCACCCATCGGCCGTCGATCAGGTCCACCGACAGCCGCTCCGCCGGACCCTCGACGGCGCCGATGATCGGGGCCGCACGGGCGGGGTCGGGCTGCCACGCCGCACCGTCCCAGTACTCGAGCGCCTCGCCGTCCACGACCTCGGCGGCCGGTAGCCGCGAGACGAACAGCTCGCGGCCGAAGACCTGGGGCTCCCTCGTGTCGCGGGTGCCGTAGACGTAGACCTGGTCACCCTCGACGGTCGAGCCCGCACCCCAGTGGATCGCCCCGATGTTCGGGTCGTCCGGGGTCAGGTACCGCGCCTCGGCCAGCCGCGGGATCCCGTCGGCGCCGACCGTGTAGACGCCGACCGTCGTCCCGCGCTCGAGGAACGCGAACTGGCCCTCGGCGGGCTGGACGCGCGAGGCGAAGACGACGACCACGTCGGTCACGTCGGCGGCGTCACCCGGACGGGGATCCATGCGCAGCACCGACAGCGGCCAGGTCGACAGGTCGCCGGGGTCGCGCGGAAGGACCTGGGCGGTGTCGTCGGTCAGCAGCTGGGACACGCAGGTCCCGGAGCTCACCAGGATCGAGTTGTCCATCATCCGGGGTTCCGTGCCCCGCTCGCGCACGGTGTCCCCCCATACCCAGAGGACCCGGCCGTCGCTGAGCACGGCGCTGGCGCCGACGTCGGACTGCTTCCAGTAGGGCAGGTCGAGGTCCTCGAAGGCCTCGTTGAGGTCGTCGGCCGTCAGCGGCGCGGTGGGGTCCGACGGCGGGCACTCCGGCTCGAGCCGCACGGACGCGTCCTCCGGACCCGGTTCCAGCGTCAACAGCGCCGGCGCCACAGCCGCGGCGAGGTCCGCGTCGGGGGCCGGCGCCTCGAGCCGGATGCAACCGGTCAGCAGGAGGCAGACCACCGGGACGAGGACGGCGGTTCGACGGGACACGGCTCGATGGTGCCTCACGGCTGCCACCTCATGGCTCAGCCGTCGCGGTGGCGGGCGTCGGACGACGCACCAGCAGCGCCCGCCACGACAGCAACGGCACGATCCCGGCGACGACCGCGGCCAGCGCCACGACGGTGAGGAGCTGGCGGAGGCCGACGGTCCCGTCGGCGTCGGCGAGCAGCAGTCCCCCCGCTCCGAGGAGTGCCCCGACCGCGACGCTGCCGAGGACAGCCGGCGCGAGCCGGCCGGCGAGGTGCCGCAGCACCCAGAAGCCCACCAGCGCGGCGAGCCCGACCGCACCGCCGGCCAGCGCCGTGCCGAAGGCGGCACCGACGACCACGACCGCGGTCAGGAGCACACCCGACAGCGCTCTCGCCCGGCGCGGGCGCAGCGTGCGCTCGCGCAGCGGCCGCGTCGGCAGCACGGTCACCAGGAGCAGGAGCAGGACCGCCCCGGCGCCGATCGCCAGCGCCGCGCGGTAGTAGGGGCCGGGCACGAAGGTCAGCTCGACCGTTCCGGCCGCGCCGGCCGGCACGACGTAGCCCTGCTGCCAGCCGTCGACGGCGACCCGGTCGAGCGCCTCGCCGTCCAGCCGCGCCGTCCAGCCGGGGTTGGTGTTCTCGGGGATCACGAGCAACGTGTCCTCGCTGCGCTCCCCGACCTCCACCGTGCGGTGCTCGGCGTCCCAGCGCGGGGTCGCCGCGGCCACTCGCTCACCACGGTCGGTGTCGGCGGGCGAGCCGACCCGGAGCAGCGTGACGGAGTCGATGCTGATCACGTCGGAGCTCCGGGCCACCATGCGGTGATCACCCGACAGCACGCGGACCGAAGGGACGGCGTCGCACAGCTCGAGGGCCAGGGGTTCCAGGGACTGCAGCGCACCGACGGTGGTCCGGGCCCGGGTCTTCATGACGGCACCGTCGATCCGTACCTCGGGCCCGGCACCGCACTCGGTGACGACCTCGGTCCCGGGGTCGGGAACGGGGTTGGGTCCGCCGACCTCCAGCTCGGCCACGCCGACGCCCACCCGCTGGTCCCAGCGGGTGTAGGGGTCCACGGACTCCAGCTCCTCGGGCAGCTCGAAGCTGACCACCAGCCGGTCGGTGACCACGGGGGCGAACTGCACGGTGCCGTCCTCGGTGAGCCGCAGGTGGCGGGTCAGCCCGCCGGACTCGATGGACACCGCGGTCGGTGCGGCGGCGACCGCGCCGGGGTCGGTGACCACCCGCAGCGAGTCCACCGTGCGCGGCTCGGGGAAGGTGACCTCCAGCGTGGGCCGCCGGTCGTCGGGGGACGCCAGCCACGTGGTGGTCGGGTCGCCGTCGACGGCCGCGGCAGCGCTGGCCCGCGGGTCGGTCACCGGCTCGCTGCTGGCGGTCACCGGAACGGTCCCCCGTGCCTCGGTGAGGAGAGCGTCCAGGTTCCGGCCGGGCCGGGCGATGCCCGTGGCGAAGACCTCGTAGTCGAACCAGGTGGGCGTGGAGAAGCCGCGGCCCAGCCAGACCGCCTCCTCCGAGCCGCTGACCAGTCCGGGAGCGCAGCGGGCAACGCCCTCGCTGCCGGCGACGCAGCCCGACCGGCCGCGCTGGGCGTCGAAGGAGTAGACGCTGACCGGGGTGGGCGAGGCGGGCGTGACCGCCGTCCGGAGCACGTTGAGCCCCGGGATGCGCACCTCCGCCAGCGAGAAGGTGGGCGCGTCCGCGCCGTCCGCCGCGACCGGGCTGATGGTCACCTGCGAGGTGTAGCCCTCGGGCAGCGGGAGCTCCTGCTCCTCACCGGTGTCGGCCACGGGGACGACGATCTCCCCGGCGTCGGTCGTGATCCGCAGCTCCGCCGGCCTCGGGACACCCGGCTCCTGACCGAGGGCCACGATCATGGAGCTACCGAGGACGCGACGATCGGCATCCACCCGCCACCAGGGCGCCGACGAGCTCTCGTCCCACGGCGCGGGCCGCCACGCGGTCATCGGGTCGCCGTCGACAGCGGCCCAGGCCTGGGTGTCCATCAGCGTGCCGGTGAACCCGTCGGGATCGGAGGCGGAGCTGGAGGCGGACGGGGTGCCGTCGATGTACTTGACGACCGACTCGGCCTGGGCCTGGTCCGGCAGCGCGTAGTCGCGGACCGGGTTCTCCAGCCGCAGCGGGTCGTCGGCGGTCAGGCCGCCGGACGCGGCCCCCAGCAGCCGACCGAAGTTGCGCTCGCGGCGGATCAGCGCGTCGCTGACCATCGTCGGCTCGCCCGGGGCGCCCGGGGTCCCGGCGAGCAGGGTGGGCCGATCGGCGATCAGCCCGCGCTCCTCCAGCGCCAGGATCCCTTCGGGACCGCCGTGCACGGTCACCACCGACGACATGGGTGCGGTCCAGGCGGTGGGGACGACGCCGTCCACGGCGTAGATCTCGATCGCCGGCGCGGCCTCGTCGAGGCCGGCATCGGCCACCGAGCCCCCGCGTGCGTCGGGCGCCTCGGACACCGGTCCGAAGGTGGCCACCCGGGTGATGCCGGGCGAGGTCTGCAGGGCCTGGCGGACCAGGACCGCCCGGGTCGCGCCCGCGGCTCCGGTGTCGAGGTCGTTGCGCAGGACCAGGTGCGAGAACCCCGCCCGGGCCAGGTACCGCGTCAGGCCCGCGGACCCCTCGCCCACCTCCAGCCGCGCCTCGACGGCGTCGAGCATCCGGATGTGGCCCTCGGGCGTGAGGGGGATGGCGTTGCGGACGTCCCACGGCGACTCCGCCAGCGCCTGCAGCGGCTCGTCGATCGGCGTGCCCCAGTCGTACTCGGGGAACGACGACCCGGGCACCAGCAGCGCCCGGCCGCTGGGCTGCCCGGCGGCGAGGTAGTCCGCGGTCTCCTGCCAGTACTCCGGGACGTCGGAGAACCCGGCCGGCGGCGCGAGCTTCCCCTCGAGCGCCGGGGAGACCGACGCCAGCAGCCCGAGCGCCAGTGCGAGCAGCACCGCCCTGGAGGCGACGGCGCGCGTGCGCCGCCACCGGAGCGGGTCACCGGTCCGCGCGGCCCGGGTGCGCCGCACCCACCGGACCGCGACACCGGCGAGGTGCGCGAACGCCAGCACCAGCGGCAGCCGGACGACCGGGTCCCACTTGTGCACGTTGCGGAGGGGGGCCAGCGGCCCGTCGAGCGCGTCGTGCAGCCGGTCGGCCCACAGGCCCTGGACGTCGGCGAGGTGCCCCAGCGACACCAGCCCCACACCGGCCAGGAGGCCCAGGACCAGCCAGGTGCGCTCCGGCAGGTCCCGGCGGCACATCGCGGCCAGCCCGGCCACGACGAGGACGACGGTGCCGACGATCGGTAGCACCTCGTGCACCAGCGCCCAGCCGGCGGGCCAGTTGGGGCCCCACGGCGAGGCCAGGGTCCCCAGCCAGTGCGAGGCCCCGCGGAGCACGCTGAGGACGTCGGTCGGGTGGGTCGTCGCCGCGGCCGTCTCGATGTAGTAGAGGAACGGGGGGCCGAAGCGCCCCAGCAGGACCAGCGGGCCGGCCCACCAGGCGGTGGCCAGGCCGACCGCGATCAACCACCAGACGACCAGCCGGCGCTTCACCGGCCCGGCCGGCCGGGTCACGAGGTAGAGCACCGCCAGCGGGATCACGGCGGCGGTCGCGACGGCGTTGACCCCGCCGACGCAGAAGACGGCGAGGCCCGAGAGCGCCGCGGCCCGGCGCGGGGAGCGCTGCGCGGACGCCGCCCCCACGAGCGGGATCAGCACCCAGGGCGCGAGGGCGAGCGGGATGGTCTCGACCGAGATCGCCCCGATCTCGGTGAGCATGCGTGGCGAGAGCGCGTACGCGATGCCCGCCAGGACGACGGTGCCCGGCGTGCCGATGCGGAGCCGGCGGGCCAGCAGCACGATGCCGAGGAAGGCCACGCTCATCAGCGCCGCGAACCACAGCCGCTGGACGACCCACGCCGGCACGCCGGCCAGCTGACCGAGGGCGAAGAAGGGGCCCATGGGGAAGAGGTAGCCGTAGGCCTGGTTCTGGATCTGCCCGGCGGCGCCCTCGGGCTCCCACAGGGTGAGCGCGCGGCCCAGGAAGGCCAGCGGGTCGACGACGAGGTCGGACTTCGTGTCGCCGAGGATCTTGCCCGGCGCCTGGAGCATCGCCAGGACGAGGAACCCGGCGCAGACCAGCAGCAGGTGCCAGCGCGCCCGGAGCGCTGACGCCCACCGCGCCGGCCGGCCCGGTCGCTGCGGGGACGCCTCCGCTTCCGCCGGGGTGGGCGCGGCCGGAACTCCGGTCACCATCGTCGCCATCTGCTTCGGGCCCTCAGGCGTTCGGGACGGGAACCCGCGCGGGCTCGTCCTGGGCGGGGTCGGGCTGGGCTGCGCCGCCGTCGTGGGCTGCGTCGGGCTGGGCGGGGCCCGGCCCGGGCCGGCGACGGACGACGGGGAGCGCACCGAGAGCGAGGAGCGCGACGCCGACGCCGGCCCCCGTCCACCGCACCGCGGACTGCAGGTCGCGCCGGTCGTCGGTGATCTCCCGGGCGAGGGTGACCGCGTCGTCGACGGCGTCGTCCGTCGAGCGGAAGGTGCCGGACAGCAGAGCGGCCCCGGGCGTGCCGTCGAGGGCTTGCAGCACGGTCACCGGGCGCGCCTCGGTGGACACGATGACGCCGCTGAGCGGCTCGACGAGCAGCGTCGTCGTACCGCTGTGCACGACCTCGGCCGCGACGTCGGCCCCGGACGAGCCGACCAGGACGCCGGGCACGGTCACCGACCCGACCACCTGCTCGGGCACCTCCTGCTCGAAGCGGTAGACCGGCAGGCCGTCGAGGCGCTCGGTGCCGACGTAGCGGGCTGGATAGGGAGCCCGCACCGTGGCGTCCCAGAGGTCATGGTCACGCCGCCCGGTGTCGGCGGGGAAGCGCACGGTCAGTCCGCGCACGTCGACGCGCTCGCCGTCGACGGAGCCGACCGTGCACGCCTCGGCCTCGGCGGTCCGCCGGTCCAGGCAGACGACCGTGGTGGAGGTGGCGACGAGCGTCCCGTTCCCGTCGTCGGTCTCCGACACCGACTCCCAGACCGCGGTGTCGTCGTCGGCGTCACCGGCGTCCTCGTCCCCCCGGATCGTGACCGCGACCGTCACGTCGTCGCTGGACACGGGTGCGAGGGAGACGGGGTCGACGTAGCCGACCTGCTCGCCGCCGGACGTCGTCTGCGAGAACTCGTCGAGGCGGAGGTCGACCGGCGTCAGCGGGACCCAGGAGGACGCGGTCAGCGACGCGGCGATCGCGAGACCTCCCAGGCCGGTGACGGCCAGACCGACGACTCGCGCCCGCATGCAGCTCCAGTCCCCCTCGCCGCTACGGCTCGCGCGGCACAGCCCTCGACGGTACGGGACATCGGCGGCCCGGTCCGGGACGACGCTCCGGCCCCCGGGACCGGACCGGCCCCCGGGGCGGGCGACACGCCCGGGAGGCCGCGGGGACGCCCGGGTCGGACGGTGTTGCCGAGCACTCCTGGTACGGACGGGACGCAGCCGCGGCACCCGCCCGACGGACGGCTGCGCACCCGTCAGCCGTTCCGGCGCAGCACCAGGACGAAGTTCCAGCTCGCGAACTCGCGCAGCCCCGGGACGCGGGCCACCCACGCCGCCCACCACGGGTGGTACCGCGGGAGCACCGCGAGCAGCTCGGCGTCCGGGCAGGCGCGCGCCCACTTCGCCGCAGCGCCCGCGGAGGCCGCGAACAGCGACTCCCCGTACTTGTTCTTCGGCTCGGCACCCGTGCGCCGGCGGTACCGGCGGCGGGCGCGGTGCCCGCCCAGGTAGTGCCACGGCGCAGTCTCGTGCCCACCCCACGGCGAGAGCCAGGGGGTGAAGGAGAGGTAGACGGTGCCCCCGGGTTTGGTCACACGCACCATCTCGTCGGCCATCGTCCAGGGGTTCCGCACGTGCTCGAGCACGTTGGACGAGTAGCAGACGTCGACGGCGCCGCTGCGGATGGGCAGCTCCTCGCCGCTGGCGCGCAGCGTGCCGGGCTCGGGCTCACCACGCGCGGCCATCTCGCCGGCATCGGGCTCCAGCCCGACGTACGTGGCGCCGGCACCGCGGAACGCGTCCGCGAAGTAGCCCGGGCCCCCGCCCACGTCCAGAACGGTGGTGCCGGTCAGGTCGATCCACCGCGCGAGCTGGGCCACCGAGTCGGCCGCGAGGACGCTGTAGAAGGTGTCCGGATCGTCCTGCTCGTGCAGGAAAGCGCGGAAGAGCGTGACCGACCGGGACAGGGTGGCCGATCGGTTCATCGTGTCTGCTCCAAAGGGTTGGTGAGTCCTGCACGGGTCGAACCCGTAGCGCCGGTGCATTAGTGTGCCGCGGGTGTCACACCGATCCTCGGACATCGATGTTCTCTTCGTGAACTGGCGTGATATCAGCCACCCGGAGGGCGGCGGGTCAGAACGGTACGTGCAGCGGATCGCGGAGGGCCTGGCCTCGGCCGGACTCCGCGTCACGCTGCTCTGCGCCGCGCACGGCCGCGCGCCGGCGGAGGAGACCGTCAACGGCGTGCGCATCATCCGGCGCGGCGGTCGGCTGAGCATCTACCCGCGCGCGATGGCCTTCGTCCGCCGGCACGAGCCGCGCCTGGTCGTCGACGTCCAGAACGGCGTCCCGTTCTGCAGCACGCTGGTGACCCGCGTTCCGGTCACCAACGTGGTCTTCCACGTGCACAAGGAGCAGTGGCCGATCGTCTTCGGCCCGGTCGGTGGCCGCATCGGCTGGTGGCTCGAGTCGGTCGTGGCCCCCAAGGTCTACCGGCGGGTCCCCTACGTCACGATCTCGGACGCGACCGGCCGGGAGATGGCGGGGCTGGGCATCGACGCCGAGCGCATCACCCTGGTCCCCGTCGGCACCGAGCCGATCGTGCGGGTCGCGACGCAGCGCTCGGAGTCCCCGCGACTGATCACCCTGGGCCGGCTCGTACCGCACAAGCAGGTGGAGCACTCGCTGGAGATCCTCGCCCGGCTCAGCGACCGCTGGCCCGACCTCACGCTCTCCGTCGTCGGCGAGGGCTGGTGGGAGGACTCGCTGCGTGCCGAGGCCGAACGCCTCGGCGTCGCCGACCGCGTGGAGTTCACCGGCTTCCTCGACGAGAAGGGGAAGCACGAGCAGCTCGCCGCTGCCTGGGTCTTCGTCTGCCCGTCGGTGAAGGAGGGCTGGGGCATGGTGGTCATCGAGGCCGGCGGCCACGGCGTCCCCACGGTCGGCTACCACTCCTCCGGCGGTCTGCAGGAGTCCGTCGTGGACGGGGTCAGCGGCGTGCTCGTCGACGACCTCGACCAGATGACCCGGGCCGTCTCCCGCCTGCTCGAGGACGACGACGCCCGCCGGGCCATGGGTGCGGCCGCCGCGCGCCACGCGGCGACCTTCGAGTGGTCGGCCAGCGTCCGCGAGTTCGCCGGTGTCCTGGCGCGCTCCGTCCACGAATCGCCCCGGGCCGGCGCGCGCGGCGGTACGGCCGACCTGGTCGAGCTGCTCGAGCGCATCCAGCACGGGACCGACGACCCCACCCACACGCTGGCCGTCCCGCTCGAGGGCCCCCGGGAACCAGCCTCTTCAGGGCTGGCGTGACCCGGGGCGGCCACCCGGTCCCTCGGCAGCCGGGCGTCCTCCAGGGCGCCGGGTGCGGGGTGACCGGATGACCGCCGTCGAGACCCCGCCGGTCCCGAGCCAGGCCCGGCGACGACGCCAGGCCGCCGTCCCGGCCGCGCTGGTCTCCCTCGCCCTGCTCGGCGTCAACGGGCTCGCCTACGTGATGACCGTCGTGGCGGCCCGCACCCTCGCCCCCGAGGCGTTCGGCGAGCTCGCCGCCCTGCTCGGGGTCATGTTCATCGGCGTCGTCCCGGCCACCGCTCTGCAGACCGCTGCCGCGCTCACCCTCGGCGCGAGCCCCGCCGACCGGCCCGCCGTCCTCGCCCGGCTGCACACCGCCACCTGGGTCGGCGCCGTCGCGGTCGGGGTCCTCGGGCTGGTCGCCGTCGCTCCGCTGGTGTCGCTGCTGCACCTGACGGGCCCCTCCTCGATGCTCTGGCTGATCGCGGTGCTGGTGCCGCACACCCTGGTGGGCGGCTACGACGGCCTCTTGCAGGGCAACCGGCGCTACGGCCGGCTGGCGCTGGTCAACACGACGTTCGGCCTGCTCAAGTCCGGTGGGGGCATCACCGGCCTGGTCGTCGGCGGCACCCCCGAGGCCGCGCTGGTCGGGATGGCGCTGGGCTGTGCCGCGAGCGCCGTCGTCGGCTGGACGTTCGCGGGCCGCCCGGGCTTCTCGCGCGGGATCCGGACGCACGTGGTGTCCGCGACCAAGGCGTCCGGCGCTCTGCTGGGCCTGGTGCTCATGGTCAACCTGGACCTGCTGCTGGCCCGCCACCACCTGCCCGCCCAGCTGGCCGGCGAGTACGCGGTCGCCTCGATCTTCGCCAAGGTCGCCTTCTGGCTGCCCCAGGGCGTCAGCGTCGTCCTGCTCCCCCGGCTGGCCCACGCCCACGGACGCCGTCGGCTGCTGCCGGTCGCCGCCGCCCTGGTCGCGATGGTGGGGGTGCTGGTCACCGCCGCCACGGCGGTCCTCGGCGCGCGCGCCCTGCCGCTGGTCGGCGGGGCCGAGTACGGCGACGTCCTGGGGGACGCCACCTGGGTGTTCGCCATGCTCGGGACGCTGTTCGCGCTGTCGCAGCTGCTGCTCTACTCCGGCATCGCGGCCTCCGACCGCGTCGCGGCGGTGGCCGTCTGGTGCGCCGTGGCCCTCGAGGCCGTGGGCGTCGAGGTGCTGGCCGCGCGGGACGGGTTGACCGTGCTCACCATCGCCGGCATCGCGGTCGGGGCCAGCATGCTGCTCGTCGGGACCGGCCTGTTCCGGCTGTGGCGCACCCACCACGCGCACCGCCGCGCGTCGTCGGTCGGCTGACGGTCCCCCTCCCGCAGCAGGGACGGCCGGCCGGAGGCACGGAGATCAGCTTTCCGGGGGACGGGAGGACTACTCCCGCGGATCGAGGGGCAGGACCAGCGCAGTCGCCCGTCCGCTCGCACCGGACGGGGCCGCCTCCTGCAGCCGCGCCGAGACGAGAGGAGCGCCATCCATGGCGTCCGTCATCCACTACACGATCGCGACCGAGGCCGAGAAGAGCCCGGACTTCCGCCGCGTCCTCTGGACCGGGGAGCACACCCAGCTGGTCATCATGACGATCCCCAAGGGCGGGGAGATCGGCGAGGAGGTCCACGAGGTGGACCAGATCCTCACCTTCGTCAGCGGCACCGGGAAGGCGATCATCTCCGGCTCGGAGAAGGTCCTCGCCCAGGGCGACCTGGTCGTCGTCCCCGCCGGCAAGAAGCACAACTTCCTCAACACCGGCGAGAACCCGCTGATCCTGTACACCGTCTACGGCCCGGCCGAGCACGCCGACGGCGCGGTGCACAAGACCAAGGAGGAGGCGGACGCGCTCGAGGAGGCCGGCAAGGACGAGCCCCCGACGTCCGACTGAGTCCGTCCCCGCACGCACGCCGAGGGGCCGCTGTCGTCCGACGGCGGCCCCTCGCGCGTCCGGGGCGGGTCAGCCGGCCGAGGCGTGCCGGTCGCTCCCGTGCGGCTCGGGCACGACCATCACCGGGCAGGGCCCCGAGAGCACGCAGTGCAGTGCCACCGAGCCCATGAGCAGCCCGCGGACGGCGCCCTGCCCGTGCCCGCCGACCACCAGCAGCGCGGCGTCCCGGGCCGCCCCCACCAGCACGTTCCCCGCCGATCCCTCGACGCTCTCGACCCGGACCCGCAGCCCGTCCGGCAGCCGCGCACCCGCCACCTGCTGCTCCGCCGCGGCCTGCACCTCCTCGGCGAGCTGCTCCGGCGGCGGCAGCACCACGGCGTAGGCGTCGCTCCAGTAGCTGGCGGCGGAGTAGGCCGCGACGGCCACGAGCTCGGCACCGAGCAGCTGCGCCTCGGCGGCGGCACGCTCCAGCGCGACACCGGAGGCGACCGACCCGTCCAGCCCGACGACGACGCGCGTCGGCACCGCCGCGGCATCCGCCCGCGGGTGGACGACGACGACCGGCACCCGGGCGTGCGTGACGCAGCTGAGCGCGACCGAGCCGAGCACCAGGCTCTTCACCGCGCCGCGCCCCCGGTTGCCGATCACGAGCAGGCCGGCGTCCTCCGAGGCCGCGAGCAGCATGGGCGCCGGCGGCCCGGCCACCGCCAGGACCTGCACCGGGACGGCGGCCTCCCCGGTCTCGGCCCGCACCTCGTCGACGAGTGCGCGGGCCCGCTCCAGGGTGTCGGCGCGCACCGCCTCCAGCTGCCGCTCGTCGAGCAGGAGCGGATCGGCCAGGTACAGCTGGACGGGGAAGCTGCTGACGACCTCCAGCGCCGCGCCGCGCCGGCCGGCGTCGGCCAGCGCCCAGCCGAGCGCAGTGCGCGCGCCCGGTGACCCGTCCACGCCGACGACCGTCCGGCCTGCGTGTCCCTGCTCGTCGTCGGTCACGGCTGCTCCTGTCGTCGGTGCCCCCCGTCCGGCTCCGAGGTTGCCGGGAGCAGGCCGCCGGCACAAGGGCCCGCTCAGCCGTCCAGCAGTCGCCGCACCTGCCGCTGGATCTCCAGGTCCTCCCGGGAGGTGACCACCACGGTGCGCGCGGCCGCGCCCTCGGCGGTCACGTCGGCGTCCCCGTCCACCGCGTCGTTGCGCGCGGGGTCGACGGCCAGGCCGAGGTGACCCAGCGCCGCGCCGACTGCCTCCCGGACAGGTGCGGCGTGCTCCCCCACACCCCCGGTCATGACCAGCAGGTCCAGCCCGCCGGTCGAGGCCGTCATCGCCGCGATCTCCCGGGTCAGCCGGTGCAGGTAGACATCGGCGGCGAGTGCGCAGTCCGCGTCGCCGTCGTCGCGGCCGGCCAGCACCTCGCGCAGATCCCCCGAGGTGCCCGACAGCCCCTTGAGCCCGGCGTGGTGCTCCAGCACGTCGGCAGTTCCGCCGGTGGTACGTGCCCGTGCTCCAGCAACCAGAGCAGCAGCCCGGGGTCCAGCGTGCCCGGCCGGGTGTTCATGACCAGCCCGGCCAGCGGCGTGGACCCCATCGTGGTGTCCACCGAGATCCCGTTCCGCACCGCGGCCAGCGAGGCGCAGGCCCCAGCGCTGGTTCCAATCCCGCGGGACGGCGTAGGTCGCGGCGGCCGGCGGCAGCGTGACGTGGAACGTGGTGTCGAAGCAGGCGACTGCCGGCACGCCGGGCGGCAGGGCGCCCGCCGCGGCGATGCCGGCCAGGGCCAGCGGATCGTGCAGCTGCGCGAGGTGACCGATCGACCAGAGGTAGGAGACGACCAGCTCGCCGACCACCACGGGGCCGGTGTACCGGGGCCCGCCGTGGACGACCCGGTGCCCCACGGCGTCCACACGCCCGACGGCGGCCAGGAACTCCGCCAGTGGCGCGAGGTGCCGGTCGCCGTCCCACTGCTGCACGGTCGTGGCGACGACGACGTCGTCGCTCCCGTCCAGCACCGCCAGCTTCAGCTGCTGGAACCGGCGTTGACGACCAGCACTGGTGGCCACGGGGGCGGACACCGAGATCGGGCACGTCCACCGGCTGGTCGGGGAGGGGCCCTCGGCATGTTCCAGTGGGCGATGGCTTCGGGCGAGTCCCTCGCCGCCGCGCGGACGGTGGCGGTCGACGTCTTCGTGGTCGTCGAGGTCGCCTACCTGGTCAACTGCCGGTCGCTGGACCGGTCGATCCGGCAGGTCGGCCTGCGGGGCAATCCCTGGGTGCCGGTGGGCATGGCGGTGATGCTCGCGCTGCAACTGCTGTTCACCTACGCGCCGTGGATGAACACGCTCTTCGACTCCGCGCCGATCGACCTGGTCTGGTGGCTGCGCGTCACCGCGGTCGGTCTCGCCGTCCTGGCGATCGTGGAGAGCGAGAAGTGGCTGCGCCGCAGGTCCGGGATCCGCCGCGGGAACTCTGCGGCCGCGCCCTCGCCGTAGCGGGTGGGCCGGCCCGCACCCCGCGGGCCGTTTCGGACGAGTGGGGTGGCACACCCGGTCGCCGCACGCGGCAGACTCGGGGCATGACCGCTTCCGCCCCGGCCGCCACCGACCCGACGAGCACGGAGGTCACTGCCGCGCTACGCCGCGCCGGGCTCGGCGACGTGGACGACTCGGGGCTGGCCCGGGCGCTCTACTCCTCCGACGCCTCGCTGTACCGGGTGCTCCCCCGCGCCGTCGTCCGCCCGCGCGACGTCGACGAGGTCCTCGCGACACTGTCGGTCTGCCGCGAGCTGGGCGTGCCGTTGACGGCCCGCGGGGCCGGCACCTCGATCGCGGGCAACGCGGTCGGGCCGGGCGTGGTGCTCGACACGAGCCGGTACCTGAACCGGGTCCTGGCGATCGACCCCGAGGCCCGGACGGCGACCGTGGAGCCCGGCGTCGTGCAGTCCGCCCTGCAGACCGCGGCCCGCCCCGCGGGGCTGCGGTTCGGCCCCGACCCCAGCACGCACAACCGCTGCACGATCGGCGGGATGATCGGCAACAACGCCTGCGGCTCGCGGGCGCTGGGGTACGGCCGCACCTCGGACAACGTCGCCGGGCTGGATGTCGTGACCGGCGGCGGCACGCGGCTCACCCTCGGCCCGGGCACGGCTCCGGCCGACGGCGTGCTGGCCGAGCTGCACGGCCTGGTCGCCGCGGACCTCGCGACCATCCGCACCGAGCTCGGCCGGTTCGGCCGACAGGTGTCGGGCTACTCGCTCGAGCACCTGCTGCCCGAGCGCGGCTTCGACGTCGCCCGCGCGCTGGTCGGCAGCGAGGGGACACTGGGGCTCGTGCTCGGCGCGACGGTCCGCCTGGTCGTCGACGCACCGTTCCGGGGGCTGGTCGTGCTCGGCTACCCCTCCATGGCCGAGGCCGCCGACGCGACACCCGCCCTGCTCCCCCACGGTCCGACCGCGGTCGAGGGGCTGGACGCCCGCATGGTGCAGCGGCTGCGCGACGTGCCTGCCGCCGTCGTCCCCGACCTGCCCCGCGGGGAGGGCTGGCTGGTCGTCGAGCTCACCGGCGACAGCGTCGCCGAGATCGAGGACGTCGCCCGGCGGGTGCTCGCCGACGCCTGCGCGCTGGACTCGCTCGTCGTCACCGACCCGGGCGAGGCGGCCGCCATCTGGCGGATCCGCGAGGCCGGCGCCGGGCTCGCGGCGCGCACCTCCGACGGGCACCCGGCGCACGCCGGCTGGGAGGACGCCGCCGTTCCGCCCGAGCGGCTGGGGGCCTACCTGCGCGAGTTCGAGGCGCTGCTGGACCAGCACGGCCTGCAGTGCGTGCCGTACGGGCACTTCGGCGACGGCTGCGTGCACGGCCGGATCGACTTCCCGTTCGGTGCCGGCGGCGAGCGCGACCGGGGGCGCGCGCGCTACCGCGCCTTCGTCGAGGACGCCGCACGGCTGGTGGCCGGCTACGGCGGCTCGCTCTCCGGGGAGCACGGCGACGGCCGGGCTCGCAGCGAGCTGCTGCCGCTGATGTACTCCCCCGCCGTCCTCGGTCTGTTCGAGCGGGTCAAGGCCGTGTTCGACCCGGCGGACGTGCTCAACCCGGGCGTCCTCGTCCGGCCCGCCCGGCTCGACGACGACATCCGCATGGCGGCCGCCCCCGCGGTGCGGCGCGAAGAGCGCCCGACGCTCGCCCTGGCCTACCGCCACGACGGTGGCGACTTCTCCGCCGCGGTGCACCGCTGCACCGGTGTCGGGAAGTGCCGCGCGGACCTGCAGGCCACCGGCGGGGTCATGTGCCCGTCGTGGCCGGCGACGCGGGAGGAGAAGGACACCACCCGCGGCCGGGCACGGGTGCTGCAGGAGATGCTGGCCCCCGGCGGCCCGGTCGCGGGCTGGCGCTCGCCGGAGGTGCACGAGGCGCTGGACCTCTGCCTGTCCTGCAAGGGCTGCTCGTCGGACTGCCCGACGGGGGTGGACATGGCCTCGTACAAGACCGAGGTCCTGCACCAGTCCTACCGGCGGCGGTTGCGCCCCCTCTCGCACTACACGCTGGGCTGGCTGCCGCGGTGGGCCGATCTCGCCGCCCGCGCCCCCCGCCTGGTGAACGGCATCCTGGGCTCTCGGCTCGGGGCGCGGCTGGCCAAGTGGGGCGCGGGGATGGACCAGCGCCGGGAGGTGCCCTCCTTCGCCGCGCGCACCTTCCGCCAGCAGTGGGACGCCCGGCCCACGCCGCCCGGGGACGGCCCGCCGGTGGCCCTGTGGGTGGACTCGTTCACCGACCACTTTGACCCGGACGTCGCGATGGCGGCCGCCGAGGTGCTGGAAGCGGCCGGCTACCGGGTGCAGGTGCCCGGTGCCGACACCTGCTGCGGGCTGACCTGGATCACCACCGGCCAGCTCGACGCCGCTCGGCGCATCCTCGGCCACACGGTCGCCGAGCTGGCCCCGGTCGTGGCGGCCGGCATCCCGGTGGTGGGCGTCGAGCCCTCGTGCACCGCGGTGCTGCGCGCCGAGGCGCTGGAGGTCGTCGGCGGCGCCGACGCCGAGGCGGTGGCCGCCGGCACCCGCACGCTGGCCGAGCAGCTCGCGGCCACGCCCGGCTGGGAGCCGCCGTCGCTGGCCGGCCTCCAGGTCGTGGCGCAGCCGCACTGCCACCACACCTCGGTGCTGGGCTGGTCGGCCGACGCCGCGCTGCTGCGCCGGGCCGGTGCGGAGGTCACCCGGCTCGGTGGCTGCTGCGGGCTGGCCGGCAACTGGGGCGTCGAGAAGGGTCACCACGACGTGTCGGTGACCATCGCGGGGCAGCAGCTGCTGCCTGCGGTCGCCGATCTGCCCGACGACGCCGTCGTCCTCGCCGACGGGTTCTCCTGCCGCACCCAGCTCGACCAGCTGGCCGGCCGCCGCGGCCTGCACCTGGCCGAGCTCCTGGCAGGACGGTGGCGCTAGCCGGATCTGCCACCATGGCCGCGTGGACCTGGAGGAGACCCTGCTGCCCGGCGTCGGCGTCCGGTACGAGCTGACCACGCGCGCCGGCCAGCTGCTGGGCATCGTCGTGCGTCGCGAGGGCGGTGCCGAGGTCAGCGTCTACGACCGGCGCGATCCCGACCGCGCCCGCAGCCTGCTGCGACTCTCCCCGGAGGAGGCCGACGCCCTCGCCGAGGTGCTGGGCGCGCCGCGGCTGACACAGCGGTTCGCCGACCTCTCGAAGGAGGTCCCCGGGCTGGAGTCCGGCCGCATCCCGCTGCCCGCCGGGTCCCCGTTCGCCGGCCGGCCGCTCGGCGAGACCCGCGCCCGCACCCTGACCGGCTGCTCCATCGTGGCGATCGTCCGCGACGCCGATGTCGTGCCCTCCCCCGGTCCGGCCGACGAGCTGCGCGCCGGCGACGTGCTGGTGGCGATCGGCTCGAGGACCGGCCTCGAGCAGCTGGACCGGCGGCTCTCCGGCCGGACGTAGGCCGCTGGTGGACCACGTCGCCGTCCTGCTCGTCGAGCTGGGGCTGCTCTTCCTGGCGCTGTCGGTCCTCGGCGCCCTGGCCCGCCGGTTCGGGCTCACCCCCATCCCGTTCGTGCTCGTCGCCGCGCTGGCCTTCGGCGAGGGCGGCACCGCGTCGCTGGAGACCTCGGAGCCGTTCCTCACCGCAGCGGCCGAGATCGGCGTCGTCCTCCTGCTGCTGACCCTGGGCCTCGAGTTCTCCGCCGACGAGCTCTTCGGCTCGCTGCGCCGCCACGCGCCCTCCGGCGCGGTCGATCTGCTGCTGAACTTCCCGCCGGGCCTCGTCGCCGGGCTGCTGCTCGGGCTGCCCTGGCAGGCGGCGCTCGCCCTGGGCGGGATCACCTGGATCTCCTCGTCGGGCATCGTCGCGCAGGTGCTGGGCGACCTGGGCCGGCTGGCCAACCGGGAGACGCCGTCGGTCCTCGCCGTGCTGGTGCTCGAGGACCTGGCCATGGCGCTGTTCCTGCCGCTGCTCGTGGTCGCGCTCGCCGGCGGCGGACCGACGCAGGCCGTCGGCGGCATCGTCCTCGCCGTGACCGCGGTCCTCCTGGTGCTGCTCGCCGCGCAGCGGCACGGCCATCGACTGGGCCGCATCCTCAGTTCCCGCCACGACGAGCAGGTGCTCCTCCGGCTGGTCGGGCTCACCCTGCTGGTCGCCGGGCTGGCCCAGGCCGGCGGCGCCTCTGCCGCGGTGGGCGCCTTCCTGGTCGGCATCGCACTACCGGCGTCGTTCGCCGACCGGGCCCGGGACCTGCTCTCCCCGCTCCGCGAGGTCTTCGCCGCCACCTTCTTCGTCGCCTTCGGGCTGAGCACCGACCCCGGCGAGATCGTGCCGGTGCTGCCCGCGGCGGTCGCGCTGGCCGTCATCACCTGCGCCACCAAGGTGGGCACCGGCTGGTTCGCCGCGGCCCGCGACGGGGTGGCGGTCCCCGGGCGGCTGCGCGCCGGCACCGCGCTGGTCGCGCGCGGCGAGTTCTCCATCGTGATCGCCGGACTCGCCGTCGCCGCGGGGCACGAGGAGCTGGGGCCGGTGGCGACGGGCTACGTGCTGCTGCTCGCCGTCGCCGGCCCCGTGCTCACCCGGTACGTGGAGCCGCTGTCGGTCCGTTTCCTGCCGCTGCCCCCGCGCTGATCGGACGACTGCCGGCGAGCAGGCGCAGCCGCCCCGGAGATGCGACAGGGCCGGGCAGCCTCTCGGCTGCCCGGCCCCGGTGGCGGGGTCCCCGGCGAGTGCCGGGGGGGGTGCTGCATCAGGCCTTCGGGCCACCTGCGGCGTAGACGACCTGGCCGCTGATGAAGCCGGCACCCTCGCTGCAGAAGAACGACACGAGGTGCGCGATGTCCTCGGGCTGGCCGACGCGGGCCACCGGGATCGAGGCGCCGGCACCCTTGATGAAGTCGTCGAAGGGGATGCCCATGCGGTCGGCGGTCGCCTTGGTCATCTCCGTCTGGATGAAGCCGGGGGCGATGGCGTTGGAGGTGACGCCGAACTTGCCGAGCTCGATGGCCAGGGTCTTGGTGAAGCCCTGCAGGCCGGCCTTGGCGGTGGAGTAGTTGACCTGGCCGCGGTTGCCGAGCGCCGAGGTGCTGGACAGGTTGACGATCCGGCCCCACTTCTGCTCGATCATGTGCTTCTGAGCGGCGCGCGCCATGAGGAAGGCACCGCGGAGGTGCACGTTCATGACGATGTCCCAGTCGGAGTCGCTCATCTTGAACAGCATGTTGTCGCGGAGCACGCCGGCGTTGTTCACCAGCACGACCGGGGCGCCGAGCTCGGCCGCGATGCGGTCGACAGCGGTCTGGACCTGCTCGGCGTCGCTGACGTCGGCGCCGACGGCCAGTGCCTGACCACCGGCGGCCTTGATGGCGTCCGCGGTGCCCTGGGCCGAGGCCTCATCGAGGTCCAGGACCGCGACGGCGAACCCGTCCTCGGCCAGACGCTTCGCCGTGGCCGCGCCGATGCCGCGCGCGCCGCCGGTGACGATGGCCACTCGGGTGCTGTTTGCCTCGCTCATGAATCTCCCTCTCGTCGACATCTCGTGCTGAGCCGGCCCGATCGAGCGGGACACGGCAAGCTGCCCGGCACCTTACGGGCACCGGGTGAGGCCGCCGTCACACGGGGCAGCGGCCGGCCGTCAGGGCCAGATCGAGGCGACGATGATCGCGGCAACCGCGAGCTGCCCCGCGGCGCTCACCAGGCTGGCCGGGTGGAACCGCACCTGGACGAGCGCGGAGCCCAGGGATCCCGGGGTCACCACGTTGAGCACCAGGAAGGCCAGCGCCTGCAGCAGCACGCCCAGGACGCCGAAGACCACGGTCCACCACAGCGCCCGGCCGAAGCCGTCGGTGGCGTTGGTCCAGATCGTGGTGAACGCGATCGCGCCCTGGCCGAGGAACCCGGCCGACAGCACGATGCCGGCGTTGACCGATCCCTCCTGGTAGATGTGCCGGCCGAGGTGGCCCGGCGTGAGGAGGTCGAGCGCCACGAACCCGAGCATCAGGAGCGCGATGCCCACGCCCGTGTACGCGACGGCGTAGCCGATGCTGGCCAGCACAGGAGGAACCTCCGAGACGTCGGGGAGTGCGGTCGGCCGTGTCTACCGCACCGGTCCCGCGGGCGCACGCAGCGGTCGTTCCCGGTTCAGCCCGCGGTCGTCGCCGTCCCCTCGTCCTGGCCGGGGGTGTCGCCCGGCCCGCGACGCGGGTGGTGCAGCCGCCGCACCGAGGCCAGCGCGGAGTGCCGGGCGTTCATCCGCCGCCGGGCACGGGAGGTCCGGGGTTCGCGCGGCTCCTCCCGTATCAGGGCGTCCAGCCAGTGGCCGCGCGGATCGACGTCCACCAGGAGCGCCTTGACCAGCAGGGTCAGCGGGATGGCGAGCAGCGCGCCCAGCGCGCCGAGCACCCAGCCCCAGAAGAGCAGCGCGATGAAGGTGACCGTCATGGACAGGCCCACCGAGTCACCGACGAACCGGGGCTGGATCAGCGTCTGGACGACGAAGTTCAGCAGCGTGTAGATGACCAGGATGGCGATCAGCTCACCCCAGCCGCCGGCGAGCAGCCCGAGCAGCGCCGGCGGGACGACGCCGAGCACGAAGCCGATGTTGGGCACGTAGTTGGTGATGAACGCAAGCAGGCCCCACAGCGGCGCGGCCGGGACGGCGAGGATGGCGAGCGCGATCGTGTCGCAGACGGCCACGACCGCGCCGAAGACCGTGCTGACCAGCAGGTAGCTGCGGGTGCCCTGGGCGAAGAGGGCGAACGCGACCGGCAGGTGCGGTCGCTCCTTCGCGATCAGCGCCAGCCGGCGGCCGTAGCCGCTGGACTCGATGGCCATGAAGACCAGCGCCGACAGCAGCAGCACCAGCGTGCTGGCCGCGGCGGTGATCCGCCCGAGCAGGCCGGTCGCCAGGCCGACGACGGAGCCGTAGTCGATCTGCTCGACCAGGTCGGAGAGCTGACCGGAGACCAGTCCGGCGTCGTTGAGGTCGTCGACCACGCCGTCGATGAGCTCCTCGGCCCGGTCGGCGTAGTCCGGGAGCAGCGCGGCCAGCTGCGCGACGCTGGCCACCAGCAGCGCCACGAACCCCAGCAGCACGGCCCAGACGAGGAGCAGCAGCACCGTCGTCGCCACCCAGCGGGGAGCGCCGTGGCGGCGCAGCCAGCTCGACACGGGCATGAGGCCGACGACGACGACGAGCGCGAGCAGGATGGGCGCGGCCAGCCAGGCGATCGCCCGGAGGCCGGAGACGGCGATCGTCGCCGCGGCGAGACCACCGAGCAGCAGCAACCAGCGCGGCAGGCCCGTGGGCGAGCCCTCGATGGTGTCGGTCAGGGCAACGGAGCCGGGCGACGCGGGCAGCTCCTCGGGGATCCCCTCGAGGGACGACTCGCCCGCCTCGGACACCGGCTCCTCCGGCACTGCCAGGGCGGGGTCGTCGGCGGGGACGTCCATGCCGCGTGCGGCAGCGCGGGAGGACTCCTGACCGCTGCCGTGCACCGCCGGTCGCGCCACCGCCGCCTCCCCTCTCCTGATCCGAGCCCCGCCTACCCCCGAAGCGTCCACCCATGCCCGGCGGGACGCACACCGCTCCGGCCATGCGCGAGTGCGCACGGCCCCGCCGACGTGCCGATCGAGCACGGCATCGGCGACGACTAGTCACTCCCCCTGGACGTCGAAAAACTGTCGTAGGTCGAACGTACGTTCGTCCCATGCCGGTGATCGAGGTGCAGCGTTCCTCTCTGGAGGGGGTGTGGCTGGAGCTCGCGCCGGCCGTCGGGCATGTGCCGGCCGGCCGGTTGCCGGCGGCGGAGGCGACGCGGGCACTGGTCCTGCTGCAGGCCCGCATGGCGAGGGACGACGCCCGCGAGGCCGAGCTGCTCCTGGCTCTGGCCGCGCATCGGCCGGATACCGAGGACCCGCCTGCCGGGCATCCAGGTGCGCGGCGACGCGGTCACGGGTCGCCGGTGCCGGGGACCAGTGAGTTCCTGCCCGACGAGGTGGCGCTGGTGCTCAACTGCGGGCGGCCGTTC
This sequence comes from Mycobacteriales bacterium, assembly GCA_038256725.1. Lineage (GTDB taxonomy): Bacteria > Actinomycetota > Actinomycetes > Mycobacteriales > Geodermatophilaceae > Blastococcus. The sequence continues at coordinate 30,100 of JBBSKB010000031.1, forward strand.
GCTGCCGAGAAGTTGTCGGATGCGTATCAGCTGGTGGAGCGGATGCCGGCGGTGCACGCCGAGCGGACCGCCGGGCGGCTGGACGGTTACCGGGCGCGGATCTTCGCCGACGTCCTCGGCGCTGCA
>JBBSKB010000032.1:0-30205 GCA_038256725.1 Mycobacteriales bacterium
CCAGGAGACGACCTCGGCGACGACGTCGACCGGGATGTCCTGCGGCAGCACCGCGAGGCCGCCGCGGCGGGCCGTCGTCTCGGCCATGCGCCGGCCGGAGATCGCCGTCATGTTCGCGACGACGACGGGGATGGTCGTCCCGACGCGGTCCGGCGTGGTCAGGTCCACCTCGAGCCGGGAGCCCACCGTCGAGTGGTTGGGCACCATGAAGACGTCGGCGTAGGTCAGGTCGTGCTCGGGCCGCTGCAGGAAACGCATGCCCCCAGTGTCCCTGACCCGGCGCGGAGGGGCGGGGGAGCCGGGCGTCGCGCACCGCGCGGGCAGCCCGATCGGGAGGTCCGTTTTCGGCAGGACTTGCCCGTCGCGCGATCCGGCGGCGAGCGATCCGACCGCTACCGTTCCGCGACGAACGGGCTCCCACCATGGTCTCCCGTCGGGGAGGACCCGGAGGGGCACTGTGGCGCTCGCGCGCAGATTCGGACGTCGGCGGGGTGCCACCGTCGTCGTCATGCTCGCCGCGGTCCTGGCCGGGCCGCTGCTCGGCACGTCGCCGGCGGGCGCGGCCGTCGACAAGACCGGCGTCCGTGCGATCAGCACGCAGACCGCCGCCGTCGTCCCCGGCCAGACCGCCTGGCTGTCCGTCGTCTGGACCGGCGACCGGACCGTGACCAAGTGGTCGACGACGGTGACCGCACCTCCCGGGGTCACCGTCCGCTACCCGACGACGCGCGGCGGTGCCGACACCTCGCTGTACGGCTCGGACACCCTCGTCGGGAGCACGCGCGACTTCACCGCGTTCAAGGTGCAGGTGCCCCACACGCAGCGCTCGTCGTTCCCCCTGACCGTCGTGTCGACCTACACCGACACCTGCGACGACAACGGGCAGTGCAAGAACAACGGTGGCGGCAACGACGACAAGGCGCGCGACTTCAGCACCACGGTCACCGTCACGGTGCCCGTCGTCCCCGCCACCGGGCCGGACTTCACCCAGGGGACGACCGACCTGACGGTCCCGGCCGGGAGCAACGCCTTCGCGCAGCTCGCCTTCAGCGCCGGGCAGGCCGACCTCGCGGACTTCACCGTCCGCGCGGGGCGGCTGCCCGCGGGGCTCGGCGTCGGGTACCCCGGTGATGCAACGGTGAGCCGCCCGGCCGGGGGCCCCGCGCTGATCGGGCGCTCCACCGACCAGGTCGCCGTCCGACTGGACACCACGGACATGACCCCCGGCACGTACACGCTGCCGCTCGTCATCTCCTACACCGCCGCCTCGCCGCGGAGCGCATCGGGGACGGTGACCCTTGTCGTGCAGTGACCGCCGCGTGGCGCGGGGGCTCCTCTGCCTGACCGCCGTGGCGGTCCTCGGTACCGCGGTCGCCTGCGGGTCCGGAGAGCAAGCAGCCGAGCCCCGGATGGCGACGCCGTCCAGCATGCCCGCCGACGTCATGACCGGCCGGATCGCCGAGGTCGAGTTCGCCCGGCAGTGCGTGGTGGCGTCGGCGAACTACGCCGACGAGGCGCAGTTCACCATCGAGCTCGACACGCACCTCGCGGCCGCCGGATTCACCCACGAGCAGTGGAAGCAGTGGCACGACGCGCTGGTCGGCTCACCGGAGCTGGTCACCCAGTTCGCCGAGATCAGCGCCGCGGGCTGCCCGGCCGAGCCGGCCGGCTAGGACGCAACGGGCACCAGTCCTCCGGCGGGCACCGGTCCTGCGGCAGGTGCAGCGTCGCCGGAGAAGCCCACCCGGGGCATGGCCGTCCACACCGGCGACCGGCGGGTGAGCGCGGCCGCCAGGCCCCGCAGCCGGTACCAGGAGTGGACCCACCGGAACCAGAGGTGCTCCACGACGGCGGCGCCCATGAGCCCGAGCAGGTCCCGGCCGCGACCGTAGCGGTGGTAGGTGAGCTCCTCGACCGCGATCGCGGTGGCCGAGAGCAGCACGCCGAGCGCGATGGCGAGGACGAGCACCGCCCCCGCTACGGCCGGTTCGACCAGGCCGAGCACCATCGAGGTCGCCACAGCGGCGACGCCGACGACCTCGATCACCGGCCCGAGCAGCTCGAAGAGCAGGAAGAACGGCAGGGCCAGCACGCCGATGGGGCCGTAGCGCGGGTTGCCGATCATCCGGCGGTGCTTCCAGAGCAGCTGGCCGAGGCCGTGCGACCAGCGCTTGCGCTGCCGGCCCAGCACCTGCCAGCTCTCGGGGACCTCGGTCCAGCAGACGGTCTGGGGGACGAAGACCACGCGGTGCGGACGTCGCTGACGGCGCAGGTGCTCCTGGATCGTGACGACGAGCTCGGCGTCCTCCGCCAGGGAATTCGGGTCCATGCCTCCGACCTCGAGGACGACGTCGCGCCGGAAGAGCCCGAACGCACCGGAGATGATGAGCAGGGCTTGGGCGTCCGCCCAGCCTGTGCGTCCGAGCAGGAACGAGCGCAGGTACTCGATCACCTGCACCCGGACCACCCAGCGCCGGGAGAGCCGCGGCTCGACCATCGTCCCGCGGTCGGTGAGCGCGCCGTTGGCCGCCCGGATGACCCCGCCGGCCGCGACGACGTTGTCGGGGTCCTCGACGAAGGGCCGGGAGACCTGCAGCAGTGCCTCGGTCTCCAGGAGCGAATCGGCGTCGACCATGCACACCAGCGGGTGGCGGGCGTGGTTCAGGGCGGCGTTGAGGGCGTCGGAGCGCCGGCCGACGCTGTCCTTGCGGATGACCAGCAGCGGGTCACCGGTGCTCGCGCGGTGGACGGAGAGGATCTCGCCGTCCACGGGCAGGTCGGCGGTGGGCCGCGGCGTGACCGGGCGGAGCGCGTAGCGCTCGGCGACCAGGGCGAACGTGCGATCGGTGGAGCCGTCGTCGACGAGCACGACCTCGAGGGCCGGGTACTTCTGACCCAGCGCCGCGGACAGCGTGTCCAGGATGCCGGCCTCCTCGTCGTGGGCGGGCACCAGGATCGAGACGGCGGGGGTCAGCGGGCTGGCGAAGGTCTCGTCGTGACCCTCCGCGCCGCGCCAGTGCCGGTTGCGCCAGACCCGGCGGGCGCCCGCCAGGACCAGCAGCAGCGTGACCAGGTGGAAGAGCGCGACGTGGGCGGTGAGGACCCAGCCGGCGGTGAGCAGGGCGTCGAGGAGGAACTCGCGCATCAGTGGGCTCCGGTCAGCGAACGGGGGATCTCCGAGGAGACCGCGTCGAGAGCCGCCCGGGCCGCGGGCGCAGCCGGGCCGTCGAGGGCGCCGAGGACGCGGAGCCGGTCCCGGCCCTCGGGCGTGATGGACGCGAGCGCGTCGGCGCAGGTGGTCCGCACGCGCAGGTCGGAGGCCGACATCCCGGCCGCCAGCGCGGCGACGCACGCCGGGTCGCCGATGCGTCCCAGTGCTTCGGCCGCCGCCGAACGCAGCGCCGGATCGACGGCGAGCACGGCCACCCGGCTGAGCGCATCCCCGGCCTGCGGTGCGCCGATGCGGCCGAGAGCACCGGCGGCGGCGCGGCGGACGTCGGTGGACGCGCCGGGATCGTCGAGGGCGGCGGTGAGCGCGGCCGTGGCGGGGAGGTCACCGTGCAGGCCGAGCAGGCTGGCCGACAGCGCCCGAGCCGGTGCCGTGCCGGAGCCCAGCGCGGCGCGCAGGGCGGGCAGGGCGGCCGTGCCGACGTCGAGCAGGGCCATGCCGACGATGCCGGAGGGCACCGGGCGGACCGCGGTGAGCGCCGCCAGGAGGTCCGGCACGGCGTCGACGTCGCCGGCCCTGCCCAGCGCGCGGGCGGCGGCGGAGCGGACGTCGGGGGAGCGGTCCTCGAGCAGGGTGACCAGATCGGGGGTGTACCGCGTGCTGCCCGTGGCTCCCAGCAGCATCGCGGCCCGGCCGCGGCGCCACGGCGCCCGGGCGGAGATCTGCTCCGCGGCGCGGTCGACGACGCCGCGCGAGATCAGGAGATCGCGCAGCACCTGTCGGTCGTGGCCACGCAGCTGGGGGAGCAGGTGGAGGACGACGTCGTCGAGGACGGCCGGGGCGTCGACGAGCGACTGGGCCGTCTGCTCGCCGTCGAGCAGGGTGTAGATCAGCGGCGTCAGCTCGGCGCGACGGGCGGCGTCCCGCCGTTCCCTGCGTCGGCGGGCCAGGTGCGCCCCGCCGACCGAGAGAAGCAGGAGCACGACCAGCCCGGTCACCCCGGTGCTGGCGAGCAGCACGGGCGCCGGCAACGCGGTCACGCCTGGATGCTGCCGGGCGGCAGCGCAGCGGTGACGCGGCTGATGAGCTCCCGGGTGCTGAAGGGCTTGGCGACGAAATCGGTCGCCCCGGCGGCGAAGCCGCGCTCGAGATCAGGCTCCTGGGCCTTGGCGGTGAGCAGCAGCACCGGTGTGCGGGCGAGCGCGGCATCGGCGTCGGCGCGCAGGGCGGCGCAGACCTCCAGACCGTTCATCCGCGGCATCATCCAGTCGAGGACGACGAGGTCGGGGTGCAGTGCGCGGGCGGCCGCCAGGCCGGCTTCGCCGTCCGCCTCGACCGAGACCTCGAGGCCGAGGCGGCCGAGCCGGAAGGCGACGAGGTCGGCGATCACGGGATCGTCGTCGACGACCAGGACGTGGGGCATGGGGCTCCGATCAGAAAAGGCGTGGCACAACCTGCATCGGCACGTTGCAGGTGTCCCTGTAGCCCCACGCGCCACGGCGCCTGGACCCGTTCGGGTGGAGGCGGGCCGGCAGAGGTCGAGACAGAGGTGTGGCATTCCGGAACAACACGTCCCCCCGCGGTCTCCCCCGTCCGCTCGGCGTGCTGCTCCGGCGGCCGCTCCTCGTCGGCCTGGCGGCGCTGACGACGGTCGCGCTGATGACGCTGGGGCTGGCCCTCGTGGTGGTGGCGGTCATCGGCCCGCGCGTCGACCGGGCCAACGACATGCTCAGCGCCCTGCAGGACGGCCACATCGCCATGCTCAACCAGGAGACCGGCGTCCGCGCTTTCCTGGTCACCCGTGAGCCCCGCTTCCTCGAGCCCTACGTGAAGGGCGTGGAGGACCTCGGGCAGGCCGATGCGGCGTTGCGGGCACTGCGGGACGAGGTGCCGGACGTGGCCGAGGAACTCGTCGAGCTCGAGGCAGCGGAACGGGCCTTCACGGAAGGCTGGGCGGTGCCCACGCTGGCCGCGCAGCCGGCCATGGGGGACATCGAGGCGCTGAACGAGGTGCTGCGCGAGGACAAGCGACTGTTCGACCGGTACCGCGAGGTGGAACTGGACGTGCGGGGGCTGGTGGAGCAGCAGCGGGCCGAGGCCGGCGCCCAGCGGACGTACGTGACCGTGGGTGCCGCGGTCGCGGCGCTCGCCGTCGCCGTCGTCGTCGCGATCGCGGTCCGGCGGGCCAACCGCCGGCTGGAGGAGGAGCTGCTGCCGCCGATCGGGCAGGTGCGCGACACCCTCGAAGCACTGACCACCGGGCAGATGGACCGCCGGGCGAACGCGGCCGGCCCCGAGGAGCTGCGGGACATCGCCGAGGACGTGAACGCCCTGGGCGACGTCCTGCAGGAGCGCGACGCCCTGGTCGCGGCGCGCGAGGAGGAGCTGGTCCGGGCCCGGGACGACGCCGAGCGGGCCGGCCAGGCCAAGACGGCGTTCCTCGCCACCATGAGCCACGAGATCAGGACCCCGCTGAACGCCGTTCTCGGCCTCACCGACCTGCTGCTGACGACGGACCTCACCGATGAGCAGCGCTCCCACCTGGACACGGTGTCGCGCAGCGGGGACAGCCTGCTGATGCTGATCAACGACATCCTCGACTTCTCCAAGATCGAGGCCGGCGAGCTGGACCTCGAGGAGGCCCCGTTCCAGCTCGACGACGTCGTCTACGACGTCGCCCAGCTCCTGGCCCCGCAGGCGGCCGGCAAGGGTCTGGATCTGCTGGTCGACATCCCCGGCGACTGCGCCTGGCGGATGGTGGGCGACGCCGGCCGCTTCCGGCAGGTGGTCATGAACCTGGTCGGCAACGCCGTGAAGTTCACCACCACCGGCCAGGTCGTCGTCGTCCTGGCCGGCGACGGCGACATCGCGGACGACGGCACGCTGATGTGCCGGCTCTCCGTGATCGACACCGGCATCGGGATCACCCCCGAGCAGCAGCAGCGGATCTTCCGGTCCTTCAGCCAGGGCGACGCCTCGATCACCCGGTCCTACGGCGGAACCGGGCTCGGCCTGGCCATCAGCCAGCGGATCGCCGAGGCCATGGGTGGTGGCATCAGCGTGTACAGCGACCTCGGTGCCGGCTCGACCTTCACCGTCTGCGTCCGCCTGACCCCGGCGATCGCCGACCGAGGTCGCGCCGTGTCCACCGACCTGACGGGGCGCCGTCTGCTCGTCGTCGACGACAACGTGACCAATCTGCGCATCCTGGAGCACCAGCTGGAACGCTTCGGGGCCACCGCCGTACTCGTCTCCTCGGGGGCCGAGGCGCTGGCCCGCTTCGATGCCGGCGAGCAGTTCGACGCCTGCCTCCTGGACCTGCACATGCCCGGCATGCCCGGCGACCTGCTGGCCACCCGGCTGCTGGCCCACCCCCGAGCGGCCGGCACGCCGCTGGTCCTGCTCAGCAGCTCCACCCGCCTGCACGCCACGGAGGCGGCCTCGTTCTCGGCGCGGATGCACAAGCCGGTCAGGCCGGAGCGCCTGCTCCTGACGCTGCTGTCCGTGCTGAACCCCGACGACGCACGCCACGGGGCCTCGGCCGCAGCCCCGGCGGAGACCTCCGCCGGGGGCCGGTTGCGGGTCCTCGTCGCCGAGGACCACGCGGTCAACGCCCACCTGATCGGGCTGTACCTCGCGCAGCTGGGGCATGACCACGAGCGGGTGGTCAACGGGCGCGAGGCGGTCGAGGCAGTGCAGCGGTCGCGCTACGACGTCGTCCTCATGGACGCGCAGATGCCGGTGATGGGCGGCGTGGACGCCACGGCGGCCATCCGCGGGCTGGCGATCCCGCAGCCGCGGATCGTCGCCGTCACCGCCAGCGTGCTGGAGAGCGACCGGACCGCCTTCATGTCGGCCGGGGCCGACGAGTTCCTGACCAAGCCGGTGCGTCTGGCCACGCTGGACTCGACCCTGAAGCGCTGGGCGACGACGGGCGCGGGCGCGCCGGTCCGGTCCGCAGTGGCCGTCCCCTCGCCCCGCACCGGTGAGCCCGCGGCCCGGCTCGTGCACACCGACGTCCTGGACGCCGAGACCGTGGACGAGCTCCGGGACCTCGGGGACGAGGCCTTCGCGCATCTGTACGGGCAGTACCTGGGCGGCCTGCCCGGCACGCTCGCAGCGCTCGCCGTCGCCGCGGACGGCGGGTCCTGGTCCGAGGACGACGAGCTGTCGGTCCCCCGACTGGCGCACCGGCTCAAGGGCAGCAGCGCAGCCCTGGGCGCCGCCCGGCTGGCGGAGCTCTGCGAGCTCCTGCAGACCGCCGTGGGCGCGACCCCCGAGCACGATCGGGCGCTGCTCGACCTGCAGGAGGAGAGCGCTCGGGTGCAGGGTGCCGTGACGGCCTTGCTCCGCGGGAGGAGCTGAGCCGGCGCCACCTACGATCGGGTCGTGATCGACCTGCGGCTCGTGCGTGAGAACCCCGACCTCGTCCGTGCCAGCCAGCGCGCCCGGGGTGACGACGAGTCCCTGGTCGACACGTTGCTGGCGGCCGACGCCGCCCGCCGCGAGGGGGTCAAGCGGGTCGACGACCTGCGCGGTGAGCAGAAGGCCGCCTCGCAGGCGGTCAAGAAGGCCACCCCGGAAGAGCGGCCCGCCGTCCTCGAGCGCGCCAAGGCCCTGGCGACCGAGGTCAAGGCCGTCGAGGAGGGGCAGCGGGAGGCCGATGCCGCACTCCGCGCCGCCCACCTGAGGATCGCCAACGTCGTCCACGACGACGTCCCGCCCGGCGGCGAGGACGACGCCGTCCCCCTGCGCACCGTGGGCGAGGTCCCGGCCTACGACTTCCCGGTCCGCGACCACCTGGAGATCGGCGAGGCGCTGGGCGCCATCGACATGGAGCGCGGCGCCAAGGTGTCGGGCTCGCGCTTCTACTTCCTGACCGGGCCCGGCGCGCTGCTCGAGTTCGCCCTCGCCCAGCTGGCCATCAGCCGCGCCGTCGCCGCCGGGTTCACGCCGGTCATCGCCCCGGCGCTGGTCAAGCCGACGGCGATGGAGGGCACCGGCTTCCTCGGCGAGCACGACGAGGAGGTGTACCGGATCGAGCGCGACGACCTGTACCTCGTGGGCACCTCCGAGGTGGCGATCGCCGGCATGCACGCCGACGAGGTGCTCGACCTCTCGGCGGGCCCGAAGCGCTACGCCGGCTGGTCGTCCTGCTTCCGCCGCGAGGCCGGCTCCTACGGCAAGGACACCCGCGGCCTGATCCGCGTGCACTGGTTCGACAAGGTCGAGATGTTCAGCTTCTGTGCACCCGAGGACGCCGCCGCCGAGCACCTGCGCCTGCTGCAGTGGGAGGAGGAGTTCCTCCAGGCTCTGGAGCTGCCCTACCGGGTGGTCGACATCGCCGCCGGTGACCTGGGCACGAGCGCCGCGCGCAAGTTCGACATCGAGGCGTGGTTCCCGACCCAGGGCACCTACCGGGAGCTCACCAGCACGTCGGACTGCACCACTTTCCAGGCTCGGAGGCTCGCCATCCGCTACCGCGACGCGGACGGGAAGAATCAGACGGCGGCCACGCTCAACGGCACCCTCTGCGCGATCGCCCGCACCATCGCCTGCCTGCTCGAGGTGCACCAGCGCGCCGACGGCTCGGTGCACGTGCCCGCCGCGCTGCGCCCGTGGCTGGGCGGGGTCGAGGCGCTCACGCCGGGGATGACGCTGGCGGCCCCGGTGCCCACCGCATGACCGGCAGCCCACCCCGCGCCATCCGGGCCCACGGCATCCTCGACGGCGCCGAGCGGGTGGTCGACCTGGGTGATCTGGGGCCGTGGCGGCCCAAGCTCGTCGCGAGCGACCTGGACGGCACGCTGCTGGACGCCGACGGCCTGGTCCGGCCGCGCACCCGGGTGGCGCTGGAGGCCTGCTGGGACGCAGGCATCCCCGTCGTCGGCGTGACCGGCCGCGGACCCCGCCTGCTGGAGAGCGTCCGCACCGCCCTCGGTGGCCGCGGGCTGGCGGTGCTCTCGCAGGGCGGCTTCGTCGTCGACCTGGAGCGCGACGAGGTGCTGCGCACCGTGGCGCTGCCGCGGGAGCAGGCGGCCCGCGTCGTCGAGGCCGTCGAGCGGGTGGCCGGCGACGTCGTGCTCGCCGTCGAGGACGCCGCCGAGCAGGGCGAGGTGCGCACCCGGCTGCGGGTGCAGCACGGCTTCGACTGGCCCTACCCCGAGCCCTCGCACCTGCTGGCGCGGCACGAGGTGCTGCCCGCCGGCGCCGTCCTCAAGGTGTTCCTGCGCTCGGCGACCCTCGACCAGGACGAGCTGCTCGCGCTGGCCCGCACCGTCGTCGACCCGGCCGACGCCGAGCTGACGCACGCGGGCCTGGGCTTCATCGAGGTGCTGCCGCCGGGCATCACCAAGGCCAGCGGGCTGCAGCTGGCGCTGGACCGGTACGGCGTCGGGTTCGGCGACGTCCTCGTCTTCGGGGACATGCCCAACGACCTGCCGATGCTGGGCGCGGTGCAGGACGCCGGCGGCCGCGCGGTGGCCGTGGCCAACGCGCACCCCGCCGTCCGCGCCCTGACCCCGAACGTCACCAGCGGGCACCAGGTCGAGGGCGTGGCCCGCTACCTCGAGGCGGTGCTGGGCGATGTCTGACCGGGTGCGCGATGTCTGACTGGCGGCCGCGGCTGATCGCCAGCGACATGGACGGCACGCTGCTGCGCTCCGACGACAGCGTCAGTGACGCAACCGTCGCGGAGCTGGAGCGATGGCGCACCGAGGGGGTGCCGTTCGTCCTCGCGACCGGCCGCCCCCCGCGCTGGATGCACGGCGTCCGGGAGGTGCTGGGCCATGGAACGGCGGTCTGCTGCAACGGCGCGGTGCTGCTCGACCTCGAGCCGATGGAGATCGTCGACGAGGCGCTGCTGACGCCCGACGCGCTGCAGGTGATCACCGCCGAGCTGCGCGCCCGGCAGCCCACGACGTGGTTCGCCGTCGAGTACGGGTGGGAGTTCCGCCACGAGCCGGTCTACCGCCCGCGGTGGGACGTCGACGCGCCCGGTGTCGCCGTCGCCACGCTGGCCGAGATGACCGCCGCGCCTGCGGCCAAGCTGCTGGCCCGGCACGGGTCGATGGCGCCGGACGCCTTCGTCGAGCTCATCGAGACCGTCGTCGGTGGCCGGGCCACGGTCACGCACTCGTCCACCGACGCCCTGGCCGAGATCTCTGCCCCCGGCGTCACCAAGGCCACCGGGCTGGCGACGGTCGCCTCGCGGCACGGCATCGGGCCCGAGGACGTCGTCGTCTTCGGGGACATGCCCAACGACATCGCCGCGTTCGAGTGGGTGCGCGACGGCGGCGGACGTGCGGTGGCCATGGCGCACGCCCATCCGGACCTGCTCGCGGTCGCCACGGACGTCACCGTCGGCAACGACGAGGACGGCGTCGCGGCGTTCCTCGCCTCCCTCTGACCCTCTCTGCTCAACTTCCGCTCCCGCCCGCCGATAGGCAGTGCGTCGGGTTTTCGACATGGATTCGTACTGGAATGTCGTACAGGAAGCGGGCAGGGATGATGCAGGGAGACGACCACGCGGTCGGCACGGACGGGTACCCGTCCGAGGAGTCGGGCGCGCCCGTGCGCGGCGCCCGTTTCGGCCTGCGGAGCCGGATGCTGGGTTCGATCCTCGTCGTCGCCCTGACCACTGTCGGCGTCGGGGCCTTCGGCATCAACCGGATGTCCGAGCTCAGCGACAAGGCCGAGGCCGTGTACGAGCGCGGCGCCGTCCCGCTCGACGGCCTGCGCCGCCTGGAGGCCGACTGGTGGCAGCTGTCGGCCAACGTCGCCCGGTCCAACGTCGCCGTCCTGCCCGCGACGACCATCGCGAAGGCCAAGGAGAGCGCTGCCGAGTACATGCAGGTCCTCGCCGACCGGACCACCGCCGTCGACGCCATGCCGCTCCCCGCCGAGGCGCGGGCCGCGTTCACCGAGTTCGCCACCGCCGTCGACACCTACCTGCCGGCGCTCGCCGAGCTCTCCCAGCCGGACTTCATCGCGGGCAACCCGGCGCGCGCCATCGAGCTCCTCGGGATCATGGGTGAGCAGGAGACCGTCATCAAGGAGTCCATCACCGCGGCGACCGCCGCTGCCGCCGCGTCCTCCCAGGCGACGGCCGCCGAGGCCGAGGCCGCCTACTCCTCCGCGCGGAACCTCACGCTCGCGATCATGGCGGCGGGCCTGCTGATCAGCGTGGTCCTGGCCAGCCTGGTCTCCCGCGGGGTGACCCGACCGGTGCAGCGGATCCGCGAGATCCTCGGCCAGGTGGCCGCCGGTGACCTGACCGTGCGCGCCGGTCGCACCGGTGGCGCCGAGCTCGGCGAGATGGCCGAGTCGCTCGACGAGACCCTCGACGCGATCTCGCACGTGCTGCTGCTGGTCAACGACTCCTCCACCCGCCTCGCCGCGGCCTCCACCCAGCTCAACGCGGCGGCCGAGGGCATCTCGGCGAACGCCCGCACCGCCGCCGGCCAGGCCGACGACGTCGTCGCTTCGGCGGGCGCCGTCGCCGCCAGCGTGGACACCGTCGCGACGGGCTCCTCGCAGATGGAGTCGGCGATCCGGGAGATCTCCCAGAACGCCAGCGAGGCCAGCCGCGTCGCCAGCCAGGCCGTGGACGTCGCCGAGAACACCACCCGCACCGTGGGCAAGCTCGGCGACTCCTCCCAGGAGATCGCCACCGTGATCAAGCTGATCAACGGCATCGCGGAGCAGACCAACCTGCTGGCCCTCAACGCCACCATCGAGGCCGCGCGCGCCGGGGAGGCCGGCAAGGGCTTCGCCGTCGTCGCCAGCGAGGTCAAGGAGCTCGCCCAGGAGACCGCGCGGGCGACCGAGGACATCTCGAAGCGGGTCGAGGCCATCCAGGCCGACACCGCGGGTGCGGTCGAGGCGATCAGCCAGATCTCCTCGGTCATCGGCGAGATCAACGACTTCCAGGCGACCATCGCCGCGGCCGTCGAGGAGCAGACCGCCACGACCAACGAGATGAACCGCAACGTGGCCGAGGCCGCGAGCGGCACGCAGGGCATCGCCGCCGCGATCTCGGGCCTCGCCGCCGGCACGCAGGAGACCAACCAGCGTGTGACCGACGCCCAGGCCGCCTCGGCGGACCTCGCCCGCATGAGCGGCGAGCTGCAGGAGGCCGTCGCCCGCTTCAAGGTCTGACCCTGCGCAGCTGGGATCAGGTGACGCCAGGTCACCTGATCCCAGCGCGGGGGCTAGAGGTACTGGCCGCCGCCGGGGCGGAGGTCGGGCTGGGCGACGGCGCCCGGACCGCCGGGCAGGGCCTTGCGCCGCATCTCCTCCAGCTGGGCGCGGGCGGCCATCTGCTGGGCGAACAACGCGGTCTGGATGCCGTGGAAGACGCCCTCCAGCCAGCCGACCAGCTGGGCCTGGGCGATCCGCAGCTCGGCATCGGTGGGCGTCACGTCCTCGCTGAACGGCAGCGTGATCCGATCGAGCTCCTCGCGCAGCTCCGGGGCCAGCCCCTGCTCGAGCTCGCGGATGGACGAGGCGTGGATGTCGCGGAGCCGGTTGCGGCTGGCCTCGTCCAGGGGCGCCGCGCGCACCTCCTCGAGCAACTGCTTGATCATCGTGCCGATGCGCATCACCTTCGCGGGCTGCTCGACCATCTCGCTGACCTGCATCGCGCCGCCGCCGTCCCCGTCGTCGGCACCCTGGGTCAGGGCCATCGGCAGGGCGCCCACGGGCTGGCCGTCGGGCCCCACGACGATGACCTGCTGCTGACGTTCGCTGCCGTTGCCGGGTGCAGTCATGGCTCCATCCTGCCCTCCGGCGACGCGTGCCGAACGCGGAGCCCGTCGTCGCCGGGAACGACGGCGGAGCCATCGCGGGACGGGGCGCCACGCCAACTAAGGTGCGCAGGCATGGAGGCCCGGCTCGACGTCGCCCGGGTCCGCGGTCTCTTCCCGGCGCTCGCTGACGGCTACGTGCACGTCGACGGCCCCGGCGGTGCGTTGCTGCCCGAGGACGTCGCCCGGGCGGTCGGGCACGCGCTGCGGATGCCGGTTGCCGAGCGCGGCGGGGTGTTCGCGGCCTCGGCGCGAGCGGAGGGCCTGGTCACCGGCGCCCGCGCGGCAGTGGCCGACCTGGTGGGCAGCACGCCGGGCGGCGTCGTCCTGGGCGCCAGCATGACGTCGGTGACCTACACGCTCGCCCGGGCGATCGCGAAGACGTGGCGGTCCGGGGACGAGATCGTCGTCAGCCGCCTCGACCACGACGCCAACATCCGCCCCTGGGTGCAGCTGGCCGAGGAGCGCGGCGTCGTCGTCCGCTGGGCCGAGGTGGACATCGAGACCGGCGAGCTGCCCGCCTGGCAGTACGACGAACTGGTCAACCGCCGTACCCGCCTGGTGGCGCTCACGGCGGCCAGCAGCGCGATCGGCACCTGCCCCGAGGTGGCGGAGATCTCCCGCCGGGCGCACGCCGTCGGGGCGATGGTCTACGTCGACGCGTCGCACGCCGCCCCGCACATGTACCTGGACCGCACAGCCCTGGGCGCGGACTTCGTCGCGCTGTCGGCGTCGAAGTGGGGTGGTCCGCACGTGGGCGCGGTCGCCGCCGATCCGCAGCTGCTGGCGCACCTGCACCCGGACAAGCTCCTGCCGATGTCGGAGAAGGTGCCCGACCGCTTCGAGGCGGGCGCCCCGCCGTACGAGCTGTACGCCGGGGTCTCCGCCTCCGTCGACCACCTGGCCGCGCTCGACGGGGACGCGACGGGCTCGCGCCGCGACCGGCTGCGCGTCTCGCTGGCCGCCGTCGCCCGCTACGAGGGCGAGCTCTTCGGCTGGCTGGACGACGCCCTGCGGGCGATGCGGCACGTGCACGTGCTCGGCCGCCCCGCGCGGACGACGCCGACGATCGCGTTCCGGGTGGAGGGCATGCGCCCCCGCCAGGTCGCCGCCGAGCTCAACCGGCAGGGCATCTGCGTCTGGGACGGCGACGCCTACGCCCGCGAGCTGTTCGATGCCCTCGGGGTGACCGAGAGCGGCGGCGCCGTCCGCCTGGGGCTGATGCACTACAACACCCCCGACGAGGTCGGTCAGGTCATCGACGCCGTCGCCGCGCTTCGGCCCCGCCCGGTGCCGCGCCCGCGCTAGTCCGCAGGGAGCAGCAGCACCTTGCCGATGTGCTCGCTGGCCTCCACGGCCCGGTGCGCCTCGGCCGCCCGGGACATCGGCAGCCGCCGGTCGACGATGGGCCGGACGGTGCCGCGCTCGACGTCGGGCCAGACCTCCCGCCGCACCGCCTCGATGATCTCGGCCTTGCCGCCGGGGCCGGTCGCGGGGCGACCGCGCAGGCCGGTGGCGTGCACCGCCGCCCGCTTGGCCAGCAGCCTGCCGAGGTCCAGCTCCGCCTTGGCGCCGCCCTGCATGCCGATGACCACCAGCCGGCCGCCGACGGCGAGGGCATCGATGTTCCGGCTCAGGTACTTGGCCCCCATGTTGTCCAGGACCACGTCCACCCCGCGCCCGTCGGTGGCCTCGCGGACCTTCTCGACGAAGTCCTCGTCGCGGTAGTTGATCGTCACGTCGGCGCCCAGCTCGCGGCAGACGTCCAGCTTGGCCTGGGTGCCCGCCGTGGTGATCACGCGGGCACCGGCGCGGGCGGCCAGCTGGATCGCCATGGTGCCGATGCCGCTGGAGCCGCCGTGCACGAGAAAGGTGTCGCCGCGGGAGAGGCCGGCGAGCATGAACACGTTGGACCACACGGTGCAGACGACCTCGGGCAGCGCCGCCGCCGTCGCCAGCTCCACGCCCGCAGGGCGCGGCAGCAGCTGCCCGGCCGGGACGGCCACCCGCTCGGCGTACCCGCCGCCGGACAGCAGCGCGCACACCTCGTCGCCGACCGACCAGCCGGTCACGCCCGCGCCGACCTCGCTGATGACGCCGCTGCACTCCAGGCCGAGGATCTCGCTGGCGCCCTTCGGCGGGGGATAGAAGCCCTGCCGCTGCATGAGGTCTGCCCGGTTCACCGCGGTGGCGGCGACGTCGACGATCACCTCGCCGGGGCCACAGACCGGGTCGGGCACCTCCGACCAGCCGAGGACGTCGGGGCTCCCGGGTTCGCTGATCGTCACCGCGCGCATGACCCGACCCTAGGAGCAGCGGTGGTCAGGCCGCCTTGCGGGGCGCGTAGTGCGGGACGTACTCCTACCCGCTCAGCTGCTGGATGGTCGCCATCAGGGCGTCGGTGGCCACGCGCACGTCGCCGCTGGTGTCGACCGGCGGCCCGAAGCGGATCGCCACCGGAGGCCGCCGCCGACCCAGTAGGTCCGTGGGCTGGACGTCCGCGGTGCCGGTGATCCCGACGGGGACGACCGGGACACCGCAGCGCCGCGCGAGCCGGAGCGCACCGGTGCGCCCGCGGTAGAGGCGGCCGTCGGGGGAGCGGGTCCCCTCCGGGAAGACGGCGACCAGCCCGCCGCCCTCCAGCACGGGCAGGGCGGACTCGAACGCGGCGTCCGAGGCCGCGCCGCCCGCCCGGTTCACCGCGATGCAGCCCAGCCCGTGCATCAGCCCCCGGTTGAGCAGGCCGCGCGGCCCGGTGCCGGTGAAGTACTCCTTCTTGGCCCAGAAGGCGACGTGGCGGGGGAGCACGGTGCCGAGGAAGAGCTGGTCGGCGAAGGAGAGGTGGTTGCCGGCCAGGACGACGCCGCCGCTGGTCGGGACGTGCTCCAGCCCGCTGACCTCCGGCCGCCACCCACCGCGGATGACCGTGCCGAGCGTCTGGACGGTGAGCCAGTAGAGCGGGCGCATCGGTGCGGTCCTCACGTCGTGGTGGTGCCTGGGAGGAACCCGTACCCGCCGGGGCGTCCGCCACCCGCAGAGCTGGAAAGGTACCGGGGCCGGCCGGGCGGCGGCCGGCCCCGGTACCGCTCAGCCGCGGGCCTTGAGGTCCTTGCGCAGGATCTTCCCGGCGGAGGACTTCGGCACCTCGTCGATGAACTCGACGAAGCGGATCTTCTTGTGCGGGGCGACCTTCTCGGCCATGTAGGCCATGACGGCCTGCTCGGTGAGCTCGGAGCCCTGCGCGCGGACGACGAAGGCCTTGGGCAGCTCCTCGCCGCTCTCCTTCTCCGGGACACCGATCACGGCGGCGTCGGCGATCTCCGGGTGGTTGATCAGCACGGCCTCCAGTTCGGCCGGGGCCACCTGGTAGCCCTTGTACTTGATCAGCTCCTTGAGCCGGTCGACGACGGTGTAGATGCCGCTGTCGTCGACGACGGCGATGTCCCCGGTGTGCAGCCAGCCCTCGGAGTCGAGGGTGGCCGCGGTGGCCTCGGGGTTGTTCAGGTAGCCCTTCATGACCTGCGGGCCGCGCACCCACAGCTCACCGCGCTCGCCCGGCGCGGCGTCCTCGCCGGTGTTCGGGTCGATCAGCCGGCACTCGGTGTTCGGGATCGCGAAGCCGACCGAGCCCTTGGGCACGTCGAGGGTGAACCCCGGCGGCATGGCGTCCAGGTCCGGCGTGGTGTGCGAGACCGGCGACAGCTCGGTCATGCCGTAGCCCTGGCCCACGGTGACCCCGGTGTCGGCGCCCTTGCGCAGCCGCTGCTCGACCGAGAGCGCGAGCTGCTCGTCCAGCGGGGCGGCGCCGGAGAGGATCGACTCCAGCGAGCTGAGGTCGTACTGGTCGACCAGCGGGTGCTTGGCCAGCGCCAGCAGGATGGGCGGCGCGACGAACGCCCGGGTGATCTTGTACTCCTGGATCGTGCGGAGGAAGTCCTCGAGCTCGAACCGGGGGAGGGTCACCACGGTGCCGCCCAGCGCCAGGCCCTGGTTCATCAGCACGGTCAGGCCGTAGATGTGGAAGAACGGCAGGACGGCGATGATCCGCTCGTCGGCGCCGGTCTTGAGCAGCGGCAGGCACTGCGCCACGTTCGCCACCAGGTTGCGGTGGGTGAGCATGACGCCCTTGGGCAGGCCCGTGGTGCCGCTGGAGTAGGGCAGCGTGACCAGGTCCTCGGCCTGGTCGATCTCCACCTGCACGCTGGGGGCGTCCGCGCCGAGCAGGTCGAAGAGGTTGGCGTGGCCCTCGGCGCCGTCGAGCACCACGATCTCGTCGACCGGCGACTTCTCGGCCGCGGCCGTCGCCCGGTCCAGGAACATCGAGATGGTGATCAGGATCTTGGCGCCGGAGTCCTTGAGCTGGAAGGCGATCTCGTCGGGCGTGTAGAGCGAGTTGATCGGGCTCATCACGCAGCCGGCGGCGGCGATGCCGTGGAAGACGACCGGGAACCACTGCGTGTTCGGGCAGAACACCGCGACGACGTCGCCCTTGCGCAGGCCACGGGCGTGCAGGTTCGCCGCGACGCGGTCGACGTAGGCGGCCAGCTGGCCGTGGGTGATCACGTCACCCTTGAGGCCGTCGATCAGCGCCGGTGCGTCGGGGCGCTCCCTCCCGGCGGCGAGGACGAACTCGGGAACCGACACGTTCGGGATCTCGACGTCGGGAAAGGGACTGGCCAGTGCCACGGGGTTCCTCCTCGGAAGCTGGTGTGGCGCCAGTCTCACATTGATCGTGGGTCGCGCCACCGGTGGGCTGGCGCCTGGCCGGCCCGGTTCAGCGGGGCCAGAGCACCGACTGGGTGCAGCGGAACAGCGCGATCGTCTTGCCGGTGGCGTCGTTGCGGACCACGGCGTCCCACACCTGCGTCGTGCGGCCGGCGTGGACGTTGGTCGCCGCGCAGCTGATCCGTCCCTCCCGCGCCGTGCTCAGGTGGTTGCTCTTGAGCTCGATGGTGGTGAACCCGCTGGACCCCTCGGGCAGCAGCGCGCGGGTGGGCAGGCCGCAGCTGGTGTCGGCGAGGGTGACCACCGTGCCGGCGTGCAGGTAGCCGTTGGGCGCCAGCAGCTCCGGGCGGACGTCGAGGTGGCTGGTGAGGCGACCGGGTTCGTGGGTGTCGACGACGATGCCGAGCAGGCCGGGGAGGGTGCCCGGCAGCATCGCGTTGAGCTCGTCGGCGGTGTGGAATCCCGTTGCGGCCATGGACAGGGAACCTAGTTGCAGCGCTGCCCGCGAGGAGCGGGGCCCGGAGGGTCCCCGACGAGTGGGCGGAGGCGCTCGGCGCAGCCTGGGGACGGCGCGTGGCCGCGGTGTCGTCCGGAGGACGACGGTGTCGTGGCTCAGGCGAGGCCGCGGACGGTGCGCAGCGGCGGGCGGGTGCCCCGGATCGAGGCGACCATGTCCAGCGTCTGGCGGGTGGGGGCGACGTCGTGGGCGCGGAACACCCGCGCACCGAGCCAGGCGCTCACCGCCGTTGCCGCCAGGGTGCCGGTGAGCCGCTCCTCCAGCGGGACGCCGAGGGTCTCGCCGACGAAGTCCTTGTTGGACAGCGCCACGAGCACCGGCCAGCCGGTCGCGACCAGCTCGTCCAGCCGCCGGGTGGCCTCCAGCGAGTGCCGGGTGTTCTTGCCGAAGTCGTGCCCGGGGTCGATGAGCACCCGCTCGCGGTCCACCCCCGCGGCGACGGCGGCGGTGGCCAGCGCCGTCGTCCTGGTTGCGATGTCGGCGACGACGTCGTCGTACTGCACCCGGTGCGGCCGGGTGCGCGGTGGCAGCCCGCCGGCGTGCGTGCAGACGATCCCCGCGCCGGCCTCCGCCGCGACGGCCGCGAGCTCCGGGTCCACCCCGCCCCACGCGTCGTTGACGACGTCGGCGCCGGCCGCGAGCGCCTCGCGGGCGACCTCGGCGCGCCAGGTGTCGATCGAGATCGGCAGCGTCGGGTGCGCGGCGCGGATCGCGGCGACCAGGTCGACGGTGCGCCGGATCTCCTCGGCGGGCGAGACCTCCTCGCCCGGCGCGGCCTTCACACCCCCGACGTCCACCATGTCCGCGCCCTCGGCCACGACCCGGTCGACACGTTCCAGGGCGGCGGCCATGCCGAACGTGGCGCCGCGGTCGTAGAACGAGTCGGGTGTCCGGTTCACGATCGCCATCAGCACGAAGTTCCCGGCTGGCACTTCCAGCGCACCGATACGGAGCAACCCGTTCCCTCCCCTACGACGCCGATGTGGTGGAGTCAGCCAACCAGACCGAGGAGAGGGGCGAGCAGATGGCGCAGACCACCGTCGACGGCGTCGAGGGCGTGCAGGGGCTGGTCGGGCAGCACCTGGGCCACAGCGACTGGGTGACGATCACGCAGGAGCAGGTCCAGCAGTTCGCCGACGCCACCGGTGACCAGCAGTGGATCCACGTCGACCCCGAGCGTGCCGCGAAGGAGAGCCCCTTCGGCGGCCCGATCGCACACGGCTACCTGACGCTGTCGTTGCTGCCCTCGCTGATCCCGCAGATCGTCACGATCACCGGCTTCAGCATGGGCGTGAACTACGGCACCGAGAAGGTGCGCTTCCCCTCGCCGGTGCCGGTCGGTGTCCGCGTGCGGGCCGGCGCGACGATGGAGTCCGCGACCCGTTCGCCGGCGGCATCGCGATGAACCTCGCCGTGACGATGGAGATCGAGGGCGGCACCAAGCCGGCGATGGTCGCGACCGTCGTCTACCGCCGCTACGTCTGACCCCTCCCGCTTTTCCGCGGTGAAGCGGTCTGCTCTACCGCGGAAAAGCGGGGACGGGTGGGCGGTCAGTCGATGAGGGCCTGGTTGACCAGCTGGCGCAGGTAGTTGCGGATCGGCAGGGTGCTCGAGGGCAGCAGCTGGGTGTAGAAGCCGACGGTCACGTCCTCGACCGGATCCACGTAGAACCCGGTGGACGCCGCCCCGCCCCAGCTGTAGTCGCCCGGGCTGGAGAGCACGCCGTAGGCCGCTGGGTCCATGATCATCGAGAAGCCGAGACCGAAGCCGACGCCGCGCATCGGCGTCTCCGCGAACAGCGGCCGGCCGTACGACTCCAGGTCGGCGTTGCCGGGCAGGTGGTTGCTGGTCATCTGGCGGACCGTGCGGGGGCTGAGCACCCGGCCGCCGTCGTAGGCGCCGCCGCACCGGAGCATCTCGAGGAACCGCAGGTAGTCCCCCGCGGTGGAGACCAGGCCGCCACCGCCGGACAGGAAGTCGGGCTTCCGGTGCGCGCCGCGGTCCATCGCCTCGCTGAAGGTCATGCCGGACGACGGGCCGCCCGGCTTCCCCGGCGTGGCGAGGTACAGCCGCGCCAGGGACTCGGGGTCGTCCTCGGGGCGCAGGCCGAAGGAGGTGTCCCGCATGCCCAGCGGGGCGAAGATGCGTTGCTCGAAGAACTCGTCCAGCGTCTGCCCGGAGATCACCTCGACCAGCCGTCCGAGGACGTCGGTGGAGACGCCGTAGTTCCACTCGCTGCCGGGCTGGAAGACCAGCGGGGCCGAGGCCCACTGCCGGCACACCTCGGCGGAGTCGGCACCGCGCGGGCTGCCCCACTCGTGGCCCATGGCGCGGTAGATCGCGTCGACGGGGTGCGCGTGGTGGAAGCCGTAGCTGAGCCCGGAGGTGTGGGTGAGCAGGTGCCACACCCGGATCGGCTCGATCTGCGGGACGGTCACCGGCTTCTGCGCGGAGCCCGCGACGTAGACGCGCGTCTCGGCGAACTCGGGGAGCCACTTGGTGATCGGGTCGGAGAGTTGGAAGGCCCCCTCCTCGTACAGCATCATCGCCGCGACCGAGGTGATCGGCTTGGTCATCGAGAAGATGCGCCAGCGGGTGTCGTCCTCGACCGGGAGACCGGCTTCCATGTCCCGCAGGCCCGCGCGGCCGACGTGCACGAGCTTGCCGTGCCGGGCGACGGTCACCAGGAAGCCGGGCAGCTGTCCGTCGTCCACCCAGCGGCTCAGCCGCCGGTCCAGCCGTTCCAGTCGACCGGCGTCGAAGCCGACCTCGGCCGGGTCGGTGCTGACCGTCAGATCACTGCCCACGTGGACCTCCGTGCCCTGTGCGCCGTCCGCCGTCGGGCGGCGCCTGCACCCGCATCCTGGCCCATGCCTCTGTGGCCTGGACCACACGGGTGCGGCGCGACGCCCGACGACGGCGGCGCAGCGATCAGGTCAGGAGACCGGAACGGCGCTCGCGGCCTTCTTGAGGTTGGAGCCCGCGGTCACCTTGACGGCGTTCGCGGCCGCGATCTCGATCGCCTCGCCCGTCTGCGGGTTGCGGCCCGTGCGAGCGGAGCGCTGCGTGCGCTCGACGGTCAGCAGGCCGGAGACGGCGACCTTGTCGCCGCGGGTGATGGCGTCGACGAGCTCGTCCTGGAGACCGGCGAGGACGGCATCCACGGTCGAGGCGGGCACGTCGGCGCGCTTGGCGATGGCGGAGACCAGTTCAGCCTTGTTCATGGAGCAACCTTTCGTCGGGGGGCCCGGTCAGACGAGAGCCGGACCCGGGGCACGGTGCCACGTCGCCCCGACAATCCGCCAGTGGGCGCCGATTTCTGGGCGCCGGATGGCTCGCAGGTCACATCCGCACCAGCGCGGGACGACGCGCGGGTGTCGTAGCGCACACCTAGCGTGGGGTCATGCCGCAGATCCCCGGGACCGACCTGACCGTGAGCGACCTCTGCCTCGGCGGGAACGTCTTCGGCTGGACGGCGGACGCGCCCACGTCCTTCGCCGTCCTCGACCGCTTCGTCGACGCGGTGGCCCCGCAGCCGGCGTTCGTCGACACCGCCGAGATGTACGGCAACGGCGCCTCGGAGCAGATCCTGGGCGACTGGATGGCCGCCCGCGGCGCCCGCGACCGGATCGTGCTGGCCACGAAGGCCTCGCCCGGGAAGAAGGAGCACCCGCTGGCCGCCGGCGAGATCCGAGCCGCCGCGGAGCGCTCGCTGCGCAACCTGCAGACCGACCACATCGACCTCTACTACGCCCACTACGACGACGCGACGACGCCGCTCGAGGAGACGATGACCGCCTTCGACGAGCTGGTGCAGGCGGGCAAGGTGCGCGACGTCGCGGCGTCGAACTACTCGGCGGCGCGGCTGACCGAGGCGCGGGGGACCGCGCAGCGGCTGGGCGTCGGCGGGTACGCGGCGCTGCAGATGCACTACAACCTGATGGAGCGCGGCGTCTTCGAGGACGAGCTGCGCGACGCCGTGCAGGCGCAGGGGATCGGCACGTTGCCCTACTTCGCGCTGGCCAAGGGCTTCCTGACCGGCAAGTACCGGGCCGGCGAGCAGATCGACTCACCGCGCGCGAAGGGCGCGGGGGCGTACGTCGGGGAGCGGGGCGACCGGGTGCTCGCCGCCCTGGGCGACGTCGCCGGGGAGCACGACGTGCCCGTGCCGGCGGTGGCGCTGCGTTGGCTCGCCGACCAGCCCACCGTGGTGGCACCCATCGCCTCGGGCCGGACCGTGGAGCAGCTGGCCGACCTGCTGCCGATGCGCGACCTCGTGCTCAGCGACGCGCAGCGCACGGCGCTCGACGAGGCCAGCGCCCCGTGACGGGCGGGGTCCGGAGGGGTCAGCGCCCGGTGCGGCCCGCGGCGATCAGGTCCTCGATCCGGAGGATGCCGAGGACCTCGCCGGCGGGGTCGGTGCAGACGACCGGCTCCCACCTGCGCGCGGGCGCGCGGGTCAGGGCGCGCTGGAGGGTCTGCTGGATGCCGGTCGAAGGGTGCACCCGCAGCGACACCGGCGCGGTGTAGACCTCGCCGGTCCGCGGATCGCCCAGCAGCAGTCCGGCCGGCTCGCCGTACGGCCCGAGCAGGACCGCCGGGGGGAGGCCGAGGACCTCCACGCCGGGCGCGCACTGGCGCACGGGCCGCAGCAGGCCGGCCACGCTCTCGGTGCGCCGTGCGCGCGCCACCTGGGCGCGCACCAGCTGGGCCACCTCAGGGGCCAGCGGGGCGAACGTCGGCCCGGGGCGGCCGAGCAGCCAGCCCTGCGCGAGCGGGACGCCGAGCTGGGCGACAGCGGCGAGCTCGGCCGCCGTCTCCACGCCCTCGGCGAGCAGCCAGGCATCGATCCGGCCGGCGAACTCGCCGACCATCTCGGCCAGGGCCATGCGGACGGGATCGGCGTCGGCGTCGGCCACCAGGGCGCGGTCGAGCTTGACCAGCTGCGGCCGCAGGGCGGCCATCTGCTGGAGCCCCGAGTACCCGCTGCCGGCGTCGTCGAGGGCGATGAGGGCGCCGCGGGCGCGCAGGACGTCGGTCTGGCGGCGCAGGGCCTGGAGGTCGTCGACGGGGGTGTGCCCGGTCAGCTCGACGACGACGCGGTGCAGGTCGGGCCGGGTGGCCAGCGCCTCCTGGACGGGGGTGGCGCCGAGCAGGTGCGGGCTGACGTTGACGGTGAGGAAGGTGTCGTCGGGCAGAAGGGGGACGACGGCCAGCGCCTTGTGGATGGCCAGCGCCTCGAGCTCGGCGGCGACGCCGGTCTCCGCGGCAGCGGCGAACCACACGTCGGGACCGGCGACGCCCGGGAAGCGGGCCAGCGCCTCGTACCCGGCCACCGTGCCGGTCTCGAGCGCGACGATCGGCTGGAAGACCAGCGTCAGGTCGTCGGGGTCGGCCAGCAACGGGACGGCAGTCCGGCAGGCCGGCCGTGCGGATGCCGGGCATGGGAAGTGTGTCGGACGATCCGGACCGCTCCTGGACCACGTGTGGCGGGCGTCACCCCGCAGGGGGAGCCGCGGCGCCGTCGCCTCACCCGCCGCCGGGCGTGCCACGATGATCTCCGCCGCGCTCCGCCCGGGCGCCGGCGAGGCCGTCGCCGGAGGGAGTGGCCGTGACCGGCTCGCAGCCGCTGCTCGACGGTGCTCTCGCCGACCCCGGACGCGTCGCCGTCGCCCGCCGGCTGCTCGCCGAGGTCGCCGGGCCCGCCGCCTACGACCGGCTGTCCGGCCTGGCCGCCCGGCTGGTGGGCGCCGGCCACGCCAAGATCACGCTCTTCACCGACCAGGACCTCGTCGTCGGTGGGCACGGCCTGCCGCCGGGGGTGGTGGGCGGCCCGGCGCTGCTGACCGGGGCCCTCTCGGCGATGGTCGTCACGAGCGGGCAGCCGCTCGCCGTCCCCGACGCGCGGCAGAACCCGCGGGTGGCCGACCTGCCCGCCGTGACCTCGGGTCAGGTCGGTGCGTACCTGGGCTCGCCCCTGGTGACGTCGTCCGGGCACGTGATCGGCGTCCTGGCCCTCTACGACGCCGGGCCGCGGCGCTGGAGCGGCGACGAGGCCGAGCTGCTGCGCCAGCTGGCGAGCTCGGTCGTCGCCGAGCTGGAGCTCGCCGCGGCGAACGCCGACATCGCCTGGTCCTCGCGCCGCCTCGGGGTCGCGCTGGAGGCCAGCTCGGTCGGCATCTGGGAGGTCGACCTGGGGGCCGACTTCATCGACTGGGACGAGCGCACCGCGGCGATCTTCGGCGTCGACCAGGCCACGCGCGTGCCGATGGGCCGGTTGTTCGCCGACTTCGTCCACCCCGACGACCGGGAGTCCGCGCAGCGCACCATGGCCGACGCGGTCGAGGCGCGGGCGCAGTACGCGGTGGAGCTGCGCGTCCTGCGACGCGGCGGGGGCGTCCGCTGGATCGTCTGCCGGGGGCGGGTGCTCACCGACCAGCACGGCGAACCGGCGCGCATCCTGGGCACCGTCCTGGACGTCACGGATGCGCGGAACCAGGCCGAGTCGCGGCTGGTCGCGGTGCAGCGGGCCGCCGCGATCTCGGCGGTGGCCGCCGAGGTGGCCAACGCGACCGGCATCGCCGAGCTCGCCGACATCACGCTGCGCGGCGCCGAGGTGCTCGGGGCGGCGTCCGGCGGTGTCGCCGTGCGCGAGCCCGGTACGGACGACCGGATCCGGTTGTACCTGGGCCGGCGGATCCTGGACGTCTTCCGCGCCGAGGTGGCCGAACTCCCCGAGGACGGCGTGCTCGTCGATCTCGACGACGAGCTGCCCACCCAGTACACGGCGCGTACCGGGGAGCGGGTCATGCTCACCAGCGCCGAGGAGTGCGTCGCCCGCTTCCCGGCGATGGCCCGGGTCACCGGGTGGCTCGGTCTGCGCGCCCTGGCGTCCCTGCCGCTGGTGGTCGAGGGCCGGCTGCTGGGCAGCTTCGTCGTCTACTGGACCACCGACCACCCCTTCGACGCCGAGGAGCTGCGGCTCCTCGAGGGCCTGACCGCGCAGATCGCGCTGAGCACCTCCCGGCTGCAGGCCGATGCCGCCCGCGACCGTGCCGTGGCGGCGGTGACGGAGGCCAACCAGCGCCTCGAGCTGCTGGCCGAGGCGGGGCGGGTGCTGTCGAGCACGCTGGACATCGGCGAGCAGCTGCAGCGGCTGGCCTCGCTCGTCGTCCCCCGGCTCGGCGACTGGGGTTGGATCGTGAGCACCGACGACCACGGCCGTCTGCAGGAGACGGCCAGCGCGCACCGGGACCCCGACCGCGCGGAGTTCGTCGCCGGGTACGTCGAGCGGATGGTGCGGGCGGTCACCCCGGAAGGCGCGCCGCGCCGGGTGTTCCGCACCGGTCAGCCGCTGGTCGTGCGGCGCCTGTCGCCCGAGCGGATCGCCTCGGTCGTCGCCGACCCGGAGGCGAAGGCGATGCTCGTCGCGCTCGCGCCGTCGTCGGTCGCCGCGGTGCCGCTGACCATCCGCGGCCAGACCGTTGGCGTGCTGTGCCTGCTGAACGGCGCCGAGCGTGGGCCGCACTCGACGGCCGACGTGGAGACCGCCGTCGAGATCGGCCGCCGCGCCGGCATGGCGCTGCACCACGCGCGCCTCTACGGGCAGCAGCGCGCCCTGGCCGACGCCCTGCAGCGCAGCATGCTCACGGCACCGCCGACGATTCCGGACTGCGAGATCGTCGTCCGGTACGTGCCGGCGGCCGAGGGCGCCGAGATTGGTGGGGACTGGTACGACGCCTTCCAGCAGTCCACCGGCACCACCGTGCTGGCCATCGGCGACGTCGTCGGTCACGACACCCGCGCCGCTGCCGCGATGGGGCAGGTCCGCGGCCTGCTGCGGGGCATCAGCTACTCCAGCGGGGGCTCGCCGGCCTGGGTGCTGACCGAGCTCGACCGGGCGCTGGACGGGCTGGCGCTGCACACGATGGCGACGGCGCTGGTGGCCCACCTCGAGCCGGAACCCGACGGGAGCACGCTCTTGCGCTGGTCCAGCGCCGGGCACCCGCCGCCGGCCCTGGTCGAGGCCGACGGCACGGTGCGGCTGCTCGACGTCACCGACGCCGACCTGCTGCTGGGCGTGCAACCGGGCTTCCGCCGCGAGGACCGGACGACGCCGCTCGAGCGCGGCGCGACCGTGCTGCTCTACACCGACGGGCTGGTCGAGCGACGCGACCGCGACATCGACGCCGGCACCACCGAGCTGCTCGCGGTGCTCCGCGAGTGCGGCCGCCTGCCCCTGGAGTCGTTGTGCGACGAGGTGCTGCGCCGGATGTTCCTGCCGGACGCCGAGGACGACGTCGCCGTCCTCGCCGTCCGGCTCCGCTGAGCCACCCCGCCGACCCGACCCGCGGGGTGGTCGATCACTGGCCCGGGCGGACGTCGACGGCGGTCGCCGTGCCCTCCGGGGGGCTCTCGCCGGTCTGCGCCCGCAGCTCGGCGTCGCGGGCGGCCATGGCCTCCTGCCGGCCGGGCTCCTCCTCGAGGATCGCGGCGGCCTTCCACGAGTGCGGGATGGCGAAGCCGTCGACCAGCGTGCTCAGGTGCGGCCGGAGCTCCTTGAGCAACTGGTTCACCGTGGCGGTCAGCGTCTTGGCCCGCGCGGGGGTCAGCTGCCCGTGCTCGAGGAACCACGCCTTGTCCGCCTCGATGGTCGAGAGCGCGTAGAGGTCGCAGACCGTGTCGAGCAACTGGCGGGTGGCCGGGTCCTCGGTGCGGTCGACGCCGGCGACGAACGACTCGAGCACGATCCGCTCGATGTGCGTCTGCGCCGACTTCAGCACGTGGTCCTGGACGTCGTTGAACATGTCGAAGGGCGCCATGTCCTCGATCGTCGAGTTCTTCCGCAGCCGGCGGGTCGCGCCCTCCAGCGAGTGCTTCTCGCGGAACTCGAGCATCTTCAGCTGCCAGCCGCGGTCCAGCATCGGGACGTCGTCCACGCCGGGGACGGCGTCGACCAGGCGGGCGATCAGCGTGCGGGCCGCCGTCCGCTCCAGCACCGTCTCGCGGACCATGTCGGCGACGAAGCTGACCCGGCCCCAGCCGTCCAGCGAGCCGAAGTTGTCGCGGTACCCGGTGAGCAGGCCCTTGGCGACCAGCTGCAGCAGGACGGTGTTGTCGCCCTCGAACGTGGTGAAGACGTCGGTGTCGGCCTTGAGGTGCGGCAGCCGGTTCTCCTGCAGGTAGCCCGCACCCCCGCACGCCTCGCGGCACATCTGGATGGTCTGCGTCGCGTGCGCGGTCTGGGCCGCCTTGAGCCCGGCGGCGCGGGACTCCAGCTCGCGCTGCGCCTGCTCGTCGATCTCCTGGCCGTGCACGTGCACCGCCGTCTGCACGTCGTGCATCGTCGAGACCAGCTCGCCCTGCGCGAAGTGCAGCGCGTAGGTCTTCGCCAGCGCCGGCAGCAGCTTGCGCTGGTGCACGAGGTAGTCGTTGATGACGATCTCGCGCTCCTCGCCGGGAGCGGCGAACTGGCGGCGCACGTCGCCGTACCGGACGGCGATGTCGAGGGCCAGCTTGGTCGCCGACCCGGCGGCGCCGCCGACGGTGACCCGGCCGCGCACCAGCGTGCCGAGCATGGTGAAGAAGCGGCGGGTCTCGTTCTCGATGGAGCTGGTGTAGGTGCCGTCCTCGGCGACCTGGCCGTAGCGGTCCAGCAGCATGTCTCGCGGGACGCTGACGTGGTCGAAGCTCAGCCGGCCGTTGTCGACGCCGAGCAGGCCGGCCTTCGGGCCGTCGTCCCCGATGGTGACGCCGGGCAGCGCGTCACCGTGGGCGTCCCGGATCGGCACCAGCCAGGCGTGCACGCCTTGGTTCGTGTCCTGGCTGACCAGCTGGGCGAAGACGACCGCCATCCGGCCGTCCTTGGCCGCGTTGCCGATGTAGTCCTTGCGGGCGGCCTGGTGCGGCGTGTGCAGGTCGAAGGTCTGCGTCGCGGGGTCGTAGGTGCAGGTCGTGCGCAGCTGCTGGACGTCGGAGCCGTGGCCGGTCTCGGTCATCGCGAAGCAGCCGGGCAGGGCGAAGCTGATCACGTCGCGCAGGTAGGCCTCGTGGTGCCGCCGGGTGCCGAGAAGCTCCAGCGCGCCGCCGAACAGGCCCCACTGGACGCCGGCCTTGACCATCAGGGAGAGGTCGGCGAAGGCGAGCATCTCGATCGAGGTGACCGAGGCGCCGGAGTCGGCCTCGCCGCCGAACTCCTCGGGGAAGCCGAAGCCGACCCGGCCGGAGTCGGCCAGCTTCTTCGCGGCGCGGGTGACCCGCTCGCGGGCCTCCGTCATCGTCTCGCCGTAGACCGGCAGGAAGTCGGCGTCGGTCAGGCTCTCGCGGGCGTCGCGGCGGACGTGCGCCCACCGGCCGTCCAGGACCTCGCGGATCACCGCCGGATCGACCGGGGTGGGCAGGGACTTCGTCACGAGTCCTCCATGCTGGTAGGTGCGGGTGCCACGACGCCGGAGAGCCCGGCCCAGGCGAGATCGGTCAGGTGTGCGGCGAGTTCCGTGCGCAGCATCGGACGCTCGGCCCGGAGCCACCAGTCGGCGGCCGAGCGGACCAGGCCGACCAGGCCGTGCCCCCAGGCGCCGGCGGCGGCGGGATCGCGTCCGGCCTGCTCCAGGGCGAACGCCATGAGCGCGGCGGCCTGGTCGCCGACGAGGTCGGCGAGGTTGGCGATCGGGTCGGTGCCGTCGGTGGGGTGCTGGGAGACGACGAAGCGGTAGACCTCGGGCTCGGCCTCGAGGAACGCCAGGTAGCTGCCGATCGCGGCGGCGGTCATCGCGCGCGGGTGCCGGCTGCCGGCCATCGCCGCGCGCAACTGGGCGAGCAGCCGCTCGGCGACCTCGTTGCACACGGCGACGTAGAGCTGGGACCGGTCCGCGAAGTGCCGGTAGACGACGGTCTTGCTGGTGCCGGCCGCGGCGGCGATCTCCTCCATGCCGACGCCGGCGCCGTGCCGGCCGACGGCGGTGAGCGTCGCCTGGACGAGTTGTTCCCGGCGCGCGCGGCGGTGCTCGTCCCATCTCGAATCGCGGCGGTCCCGCGGCTGGTTCACATTCCCCGGGGCGTGGAAGGGCTGCCAGGAGCGTCTCACCCCCTCGGCTTTCATGTGAACAACGGTACCGCGTACCCTGGGTACCGGCCACGCACCCGACCCCGGAGGTCCTCATGGCTGACAACCCGAAGCCGGTGACCCGCAAGGCGGCGATCGTCGGCGGCAACCGGATCCCGTTCGCGCGGTCGAACACCGCCTACGCGGCTGCGTCCAACCAGGACATGCTCACCGCCACCCTCGACGGGCTCGTCGCGCGGTTCGGGCTGCAGGGGGAGCAGGTGGGCGAGGTCGTGGCCGGCGCCGTCCTCAAGCACGCGCGCGACTTCAACCTGACCCGCGAGTCGGTGCTCGGCTCGACGCTGGCGGCCACGACGCCGGCCTACGACGTCCAGCAGGCGTGCGGCACCGGCCTCGAGGCCGCCGTCCTCGTCGCCAACAAGATCGCCCTCGGGCAGATCGAGTCCGGCATCGCCGGCGGCGTCGACACCACTTCCGACGCCCCGCTCGCCGTCGGCGACGACCTGCGCCGCGTGCTCATCTCGCTGAACAACGCCACGACCCTCGGCGACCGGCTCAAGGCTCTGGCGCGCATCCGGCCCGGCCAGCTGGTGCCGGACATGCCCCGCAACGCCGAGCCGCGCACCGGCCTGGCGATGGGCGACCACGCCGCGATCACCGCGAAGGAGTGGGAGATCGGCCGCGAGGAGCAGGACGAGCTCGCCGTCCGCTCGCACCACAACATGGCCGCCGCCTACGAGCGCGGCTTCTTCGACGACCTGGTGACGCCGTTCCTCGGCCTGGCCCGGGACAACAACCTGCGCCCCGACTCGAGCGCCGAGAAGCTGGCCAAGCTCAAGCCGGTCTTCGGCAAGGGTGAGGCGGCCACGATGACCGCCGGCAACTCGACTCCGCTGACCGACGGCGCCTCCGTGGTGCTGCTC
>JBBSKB010000033.1:0-30040 GCA_038256725.1 Mycobacteriales bacterium
CAACACCCGCAGCACCCTTCTCCGGTTCGGCATCCACCTGCCCGACCCTGGAGGAGAAGACCGTGGCGACCTAATGGATCAGTGCTCGTCCGACACGCCATCCCACCGGCCATCCGCTTCTCCTCGCGCACCGGCGGGGGCCCGGTCTGAGCGTGGGTCTCGACGAACGGACCCGGGACACACAGTGCTCACCCGCCGGCGGCTCGGACACCCGATCCTGCTCCAGAAACGACCGGATGCAGCCCCATTAGGGACGCCGGTGGGCCGAACTGGGCTGCTTGCGGGGGTGGTCCCGGGGTCGATTCGGCGGCGTCGATTCGCCCAGGGTGGGCCTGCGGGGAGAGGGCGAGGTGGGCCGCGCCGGCGACGACGAGGAGAACGACCGCACAGATGACAGTGACGTTGTCGGACGGCCCCGACTTCTTTCGTTGAGCGCCCTGCCGGCGACTCACGGACGGGAGGACGATCACGAGTGGGAGCAGGGTGACCGGCACCAGAACTCCAGCGTCGGCGGACTCCCTCGTGGCGACCGCGGGCGCGGGCGAGCTGATCACCAGCCCCCGCATCTGTCGCCCGGAGTCGGCCGCTCAGAGACGTACCCGACGCCGCTGTCGGGCCGCACGGGCAGGGCGGACGTGGGCGGCCGGGGTACTAGCTGCGACCACGGAGCAGCTCGCGGACCTCGTCGTCGGAGGTCTGCGCGAAGTCGCGGTAGGCCGCCCCGACCGCACGGAACGGCGTCGGCACGAGCAGGCAGACGACCTCGTCGGCGAGCCCGGCCATCTCGCGCAGCGCGCTCGGCGCGCCCACCGGCACGGCCACGATCACGCGCCCCGGCCGCTGCGCGGCCAGTACCCGCAGCGCGGCGCGGACGGTGGCGCCGGTGGCCAGGCCGTCGTCCACCAGGACCACGGTCCGGCCGGTCACCGCGGGCGGGGGACGGTCGCCGCGGTACGCCGCCTCCCGGCGGCGGAGCTCGGCGAGCTCCCGGTCGCGGACCGCGGCGAACCGCGCCGCGTCGACCGGCGCGGCAGCCAGCACCCGGTCGGTGCGCACCGTGGCGACGGCGTCCCCGAGGGCGGCGATCGCACCCATGGCGAGCTCGGGCTGCCCGGGCAGGCCCAGCTTGCGGACGCCCACGACGTCGAGCGGCGCGCCCAGGGCGGCAGCGACCTCGCCGGCGACGACCGCACCACCCCGCGGCAGGCCGAGCACCAGCACGTCGCCGTGCACCGACCCGGCCAGCCGGGCGCCCAGCGCCCGGCCGGCGTCGCGGCGGTCGGCGAACCGGGGCACGGTCAGACCGGTTGCGGCCCCGTCGGCGGGGGCGCGATCGGATCACCCGGCCCGGGCACCGGGTAGGGCGCGGGCTCCGGCGGCGGGGTCGGATCGGTCGGCGACGGGGACGGCGACGGCGGCTGCGGGGACGGCGGGCTCGTCATGCACCGACGCTAGACCCGTAACCGCGTCCGCAGAACGGTCCGGCAGGCGGTGATCTCCGTTGCGCCGGCCGCCGTCCGCGCCCAGCCTGGGCGGATGCCGAGCTCCCTCGTCGCGCTGACCGTCGCCGCGAACGCCCCGTCCGCCCTGGCACGCTTCTGGGCCGGGCTCCTGGGCCGGCCGACGGTGGCCGACCCCCGCGGCGGCCTCGCCGTGCTGCCGGCCGACGACACCGGCTTCCGGATCCGGTTCACGCCGACCACCGAGCCGAAGTCCGTCCCCAACCAGATGCACCTCGACCTGACCAGCGGCTCCCCGGAGGACCAGCAGCGGACCGTCGCCCGGGCGCTCGAGCTCGGCGGCCGGCACATCGACGTCGGCCAGCGCCCGGAGGAGGGGCATGTCGTGCTCGCCGACCGGGAGGGGAACGAGTTCTGCGTCATCGAGCCCGGCAACGCCTTCGTCGCCGACTGCGGGTTCATCGGCGCCGTGGCCTCCGACGGCTCGCAGCAGGTCGGCCACTTCTGGAGCCGGGCCCTGGACTGGCCGCTGGTCTGGGACCAGGACCAGGAGACCGCGATCCGCTCGCCGCTGGGCGGCCCCAAGATCACCTGGGGTGGGTACCCGGCACCGCAGAAGGCGCCGAGGAACCGGCTGCACCTCGACCTGCTGGCCGTCGGTGGCCGGGAGGCGGAGGTCGAGCGGCTGCTCGCGCTCGGCGCGACCCGGCTCGACGTCGCCCCGGAGGACGACGGGATGGCCCTCGCCGACCCCGACGGCAACGAGTTCTGCCTCCTGGACCGCGACTGAGCGGCCGGTTCAGGCGGGGCGACGCGCCCGGTGCAGCGCGACGATGCCGCCGGTCAGGTTCTGCCAGGCGACGTCGCCCCAGCCGGCGTCCTGCAGCCGGCCGGCGAGGTCCGCCTGGCCGGGCCAGACCTGGATCGACTCGGCGAGGTAGACGTAGGCGTCGGGGTTGCTGCTGACCGCACGGGCGATCCGGGGAAGCGCCTTCATCAGGTACTCGAGGTACACCGTGCGGAACGGCGCCCAGGTCGGGCGGGAGAACTCGCAGACCACCAGCGTCCCGCCGGGGCGGGTCACCCGCCGGAACTCGCGGAGCGCCGCGTCCGGGTCGGCCACGTTGCGCAGGCCGAAGGAGATCACGACGCCGTCGACGCTCTCGTCGGCCAGCGGCAGCGCCATGGCGTCGCCGGCCACCTTCGGCACCGGGCGCGCGGCACCGGCCCGCAGCATCCCCTGCGAGAAGTCGCAGGCGATGGCGTGCACCCCGCCCGAGGCGAGCTCGACGGTGGAGACCGCCGTCCCGGCCGCGACGTCGAGCACGGTCTGACCGGGCTGGGCGCCCAGCGCCTCGCGGGTGGCCCGGCGCCAGGAGGCGTCGAGCCCGCCGGAGAGCACGGTGTTGGTGATGTCGTAGCGCTTCGCGACGCCGTCGAACATGGCCGCGACCTCGGCCGGGCGCTTGTCCAGATCCGCCCGGCGTCCGGCGGTGTGCGGGTTGTCTCGCCGGTCTGCCACGGCGTCGACGCTACAAGGCCTCCTAGTCTGGAGGCGTGCCCGCGCCCGCCCTGACCTCCCGCCCCGCAGCGGCGCGCACCGTCACGACCGTCCGCTCCGACGCCGCCGCGGAGCTGCTCGACCTGGTGCCGGCGTCCGGCGGGCTCTCCTGGGTGCGCCACGGGGAGGGGCTCGTCGGCTGGGGCGAGGCCGCGCGGCTCGAGGTGTCCGGCCCCTCTGCACTGGCCGACGCCGCCGCCTGGTGGGAGGAGTACACCGCCGGGCTGGACGTCGCCGACGACCTCGCCGTCCCCGGATCCGGTCCGGTGCTGTTCGGCAGCATCGCCTTCGACCCGGCGGCCGGGACCTCGGTGTTCGTCGTGCCCGAGGTCGTCGCGGGCCGCCGAGGCGGCATCGGCTGGATCACCACCGTGGGCACTTCACCCGCCGGGCTGCCGGTCACCGCACCGCTGGGTGGCGTCGCGCCGCGGCTCCGCTACGCCGACGGCGCCCTCGACCCGGCCACCTGGTGCGCCGCCGTCGACGCCGCCGTGGCGCGGATCGACGCAGGCGACCTGGAGAAGGTGGTGCTCGCCCGCGACCTCCTGGTCTCCGCCGAGCCCGCGCTCGACGCCCGCCGGCTGCTGCGCCGGCTGGGCGCCCGCTTCCCCGACTGCTGGACCTTCGCCGTCGACGGCCTGCTCGGCGCCACCCCGGAGCTGCTGCTGCGGCGCACCGGGCGGCAGCTGTCCTCGCGGGTCCTGGCGGGGACGGCCGCCCGCGGTGCCGGGGCCGAGGACGACCGCCTGGCCGCAGCGCTGCTCGGCTCGGCGAAGGACCGCTCGGAGCACACCCTCGCCGTCGACTCGCTCGTGCGCGCGCTCGAGCCCTACTGCAGCCGGCTCTCCGCCCCGGCCGAGCCCGAACTGCTCACGCTGGCCAACGTGCGGCACCTGGCCACCGACGTCGTCGGCACCCAGCGGGGGACGGCGGGGCTGCTGGAGCTCGTCGGCGCCGTGCATCCCACCGCCGCCGTCTGCGGCACCCCGACCCCCGACGCCGCCGCCCTGATCCGCGAGCTCGAGGGCATGGACCGCGGCCGCTACGCCGGCCCGGTGGGCTGGCTGGACGCCCGCGGCGACGGCGAGTTCGGGCTGGCGTTGCGCTGCGCCGAGCTCACCCCCGACGGCGGCGCGCGCCTGTTCGCCGGCTGCGGCATCGTCGCCGGGTCGGAGTCGGCGGCCGAGCTGGCCGAGACCCAGGCGAAGTTCGCCGCGTTCCAGAACGCCCTCGAAGGCTAGGGGCCGGCCAGCACCCGGGCCGCAGCAGCACGGAGGTCCCTCGCCAGCGCCGCCTCGGCGCGCTGGTCGGTGCGGACGACGATCACGTGCGGGCCGCCGAGCCCGAGGGCAACGGTCAGCTCCTCAGCCGTGGACACCCGCGTCGCGGCCCAGCCGAGCGCGGTGGCCACCGCGACCAGGTCGCGACCGTGCGGGGTGCCGAACACCCGCCGGTAGCCCTCGGCGTAGCGCTCCTCCCCCGGCTCGAGCTGGGCGAAGATGCCGCCACCGTCGTTGTCCGGCACGACCACGGTGAGGTCGGGGACGGGCTCCCCCTCGCCGGTCAGCAGGCCGGTCAGGTCGTGCAGGAAGGTCAGGTCGCCCATCAGCGCGAACGCCGGGCCGCCGTGCACGAGTGCCGCGCCGATCGCGGTGGAGATCGTCCCGTCGATCCCGGCGACCCCGCGGTTGGCCAGGACGGTGAGGTCCGCCCGCGGCACGGCCAGCCGGTCGACATCGCGCACCGGCGTCGACGAGCCGAGCACCAGCAGCGCCCCGGACGGCAGAGCGGCGACGACGTCGCGGGCCAGCCGGGCGGCCGTCAGCTCCAGCGCCGCGTCGAGCACCGCGTCGACGGCGCGGCCCGCCCGGTCGGCGGCGTCGGACCACGCCCGCGCCCACTCCTCGTCCGCCGCGTCGTCACCGGTGCTCCCGGCGAGGGCCGAGGCCACCCGGGTGCTGCTGCGCACCGCGTCGGCCCAGCGCGGGACGGCGCTGACCGTCTCCACCGTGACCGCCGGGTCGGCGAGCAGCGCGTTGACCGGCCGGGACAGCGTGGGCCGGCCCACCACCACGACGTGGTCCGGGCGGTGCGCGGCGAGCCAATCGGCGTCGCCGAGCAGCAGGACCCCGCCACGCAGGCTGCGTCCCCAGGACGCACTGCTGGGCTCGGCGACGACGGGCCGGCCGAACTCGGCGTCCCAGGGGCCGTCGCCGCCGATCACCAGCGTGCGGGGCGGCAGCCGGCGGGAGGAGACCGCAGCACCCGGAGCATCCGCGGCCGTCCACGGTGCGCCGTCCGGCCGGCCCACCCACGGGCCGTCCAGCGCGGCGACGCCTCCGTCACCCGGCATCAGCGGGTCGCGCAGCGCGAGGTTCAGGTGCACCGGCCCCGGGTCACCGGACAGCACCCCGGTCGCGGTGACCAGCGCCTTGGCCACCAGCGAGCGCCAATAGCGGTTCTGCACCGCCTCCCGACCGGCCTCGGGCACGCCGACGTCGGCCGCCCAGCGCACCGCGCCGCCGTAGAGCTGCGCCTGCTCGATCGTCTGATTGGCACCGGTCGAGCGCAGCTCCGGCGGCCGGTCGGCGGTGAGCGCCAGCAACGGCACCCCGCTCGCATCCGCCTCCAGCACGGCGGCGTGCAGGTGCGCCGCGGCCGTCCCGGAGGTGGTGAGCACCGGTACCGGCCGGCCCGATGCCTTGGCCAGGCCGAGCGCCAGGAAGGACGCCGTCCGCTCGTCGATCCGCACGTGCAGCCGCAGCCGCCCGTCCTGCTCTGCGGCGGCCAGGGCCAGGGCAACCGGTGCCGACCGGGAGCCGGGCGCCAGGACGGCGTCGGTCACCCCGCCCCGCATCAACTCGTCGACCAGCACGCGGGCGAAGGCGGTGGAGGGGTTCACGCGGCGCTCACCGCAGCCATGCGGGCGGCCCAGCGAGCAGCCACCTCGGGGTCGGCGGCCACCGCCTCGATCCGGTCCGGCTCGGGCCGAATCACCGGCAGCGCGCCGTCGACCGGGAGCAGCGGGGTGCTGGAGACGTCGTCGGTGAACAGCGCGACGGTCGCCAGCCCGCAGGCGAACGGCAGCTCCGGCAGCGCCGCGGCGAGCGCCACACCGGCGGCGATGCCGACGGAGCTCTCCAGCGCCGACGAGACGACGCACGGCAGGCCGTGCGCCTCGGCCACCCGCAGCGCCGCCCGGACGCCCCCGAGCGGCTGCACCTTGAGGACGACGACGTCGCCCGCCTCGCGCAGGTCGACCGTCAGCGGATCGGCCGAGCGCCGCACCCCCTCGTCGACGGCGATCCGGACGTCGATCCGGCGGCGCAGCGCGGCCAGCTCGGGCAGCGTCGCGCACGGCTGCTCGACGTACTCCAGACCCACGGCTGCGTCCAGCGCACGGATGCGGGCGACGGCGGTGTCCACGTCCCAGGCGGCGTTGGCGTCCACCCGCACGGCGCCCGAGGGGCCGAGCGCGTCGCGCACCGCCTCCACACGGGCCAGGTCGTCGGCCTCGGTCTGCCCCGGCTCGGCGATCTTCACCTTTGCGGTGCGGCAGCCCGACGCGGCCACGATGGCGTGCGCCCGCTCGGCGTCCACCGCAGGCACGGTGACGTTGACCGGCACGGACGAGCGCACCGGCGCGGGCCACCCCTCGGTGGCGGCCTCGACGGCGGCGGCCCACCACCGGCGGCTCTCGGCGACGTCGTAGTCCCAGAACGGGGAGAACTCGCCCCACCCGGCCGGCCCGCGCAGCAGCACGCCGTCGCGCACGTCGATACCGCGGAAGCGGTTCCGCAAGGGGAACGAGTAGACCCACGCCTCCAGCGCCGGTCCACCGCCGGTCGCGGGGTTCGGGATCATGGCCGACAGCCTAGGAGGGCCCTGCTGCTGATCCAGGCCCGCCGTACGCTCGTCCCTCGTGGCCCGGCACCTCTCCCTCGTCCCCGCCGCCGAGCTGACGCAGGCCGACGTGCGCGCGGCGCTGGCCGGCGACCGGCCCCTCGCCGTCCTCCCGGCCGGGCCGCCCGCAGCGGTCGACGCCGCCCGGGCGGTGCTGCGCGCCGGCGAGCCGCTCGAGGACGGTGCCGACCTCGTCGTCGTGACCTCCGGGTCCACCGGCTCGGGCCGCGGCGTGCTGCTGTCCGCGGCCGCGGTGCGGGCCTCGGGAACAGCCACCCTCGACCGGCTCGGCGGCCCCGGCAGCTGGCTGCTCGCCCTGCCGGTCTCCGCGATCGCCGGGCTGCAGGTGCTCTGCCGCAGCGAGCTGGCCGGGCGCGAACCCGTCGTCCTGGCCCAGCGCGAGGACCTCGCCGCGGCCGTCGCACGGATGCCGGCCGGGGACAGCCGCTACACCGCCCTCGTGCCCACCCAGCTGGTCCGCTTCCTCGACGCCGAGCCCGAGGCGCTGCGCAGCTTCGACGCCGTGCTCGTCGGCGGGGCCGCCACCGACCCCGCGCTGCTGACCCGCGCCCGGGCCGAGGGGGTCCGGGTGGTGACCACCTACGGCATGACCGAGACCGCCGGCGGCTGCGTCTACGACGGCGTCCCGCTCGACGGCGTCTCCGTCCGCGTTCCCGAGGGGGGCGTCGAGCTCGCGGGGCCGGTGCTGGCGTCCGGCTACCGGCTCGACCCCGAGGGCACGGCGGCCGCGTTCGCCGACGGCTGGTTCCGCACCCGGGACGCCGGAGGCCTGGCAGCGGACGGCCGGCTCACCGTGCTCGGTCGGCTCGACGACGTCGTCATCACCGGTGGCGTGAACGTCGCCCCGGCGGCGGTCGAGGCGGCGCTGCGGGAGCACCCGGGCGTGGCCGACGCCGTCGTCGTCGGGCGGCCCGACCCGGAGTGGGGGCAGCGGGTGCTCGCCGCCGTCGTCCCCGCCGGCGACCGCGCCCCCGAGCTGGCCGAGCTGCGCCACTGGGTCACCGAGCGGCTGGGCGCACCCGCCGCCCCGCGACAGCTGCACGTGCTCGACGCCGTCCCGACCCTGCACACCGGCAAGCCCGACCGCCGCGCCGTCGCGGCCCTGATCCCGGAGGTCTGAGTTGGCCACCCCAGCCCAGTGGCTGGCCGGCGCCCGCCCCCGCACCCTCCCCGCCGCGCTCGCACCGGTGCTCGTCGGCACCGGCGCCGCCGCCGCGCTCGACGGCTTCCGGCTCTCCGCGGCCCTGCTGGCGCTGGTCGTCGCACTCGCCCTGCAGGTCGCGGTCAACTACGCCAACGACTACTCCGACGGCACCCGCGGCACCGACGCCGACCGGGTGGGCCCGATGCGGCTGGTCGGCTCCGGCGCGGCCTCGGCCCGGGCGGTCCTGGTCGCGGCGATGCTGTCGTTCGCCGTCGCGGCGGTCGCCGGCCTGGCGCTGGCCGCGCTGTCCAGCTGGTGGCTGATCGCCGTCGGCGCCGTCTGCATCCTGGCCGCCTGGACCTACACCGGCGGGCCGATCCCCTACGGCTACCGGGCGCTGGGCGAGGTGTTCGTCTTCGTCTTCTTCGGGCTGGTCGCCGTCGTCGGCACCACCTACGTGCAGACCCGCACGCTCCCCGGGCTGGCCTACGCCGTCGCGGTACCGATCGGGCTGCTGATCGTGGCGATCCTCGTGGTCAACAACCTGCGCGACATCGACGGCGACGCGGTGGCCGGCAAGCGCACCCTCGCGGTGCTCCTGGGCGAGCGGGCGACGCGCTACGCCTTCGCCGGGCTGTTCGTCGTCGCGTTCGGCGTCGTCGTCGCAGTGGGCGTGGCCCGGCCGGAGGTGCTGATCACCCTGCTGGCGGTGCCGCTCGCCGTCCCCCCGGCCCGGACCGTGCTCACCGGCGGGCGCGGCCCGGCGCTGATCGGGGCGCTGGCCGGCACCGGTCGGCTCACCCTGGTCACCGGGGTGCTCCTGGGCGCCGGCCTCGCGCTCAGCTGACCGTCAGGACTCGTCGCCGCTGAGCCGGGCGCGGAACTGCTCCTTCTCCGCGCGACGGGCCGCGCCGCGGGCGACGAGCGCCTCGCTCAGCCGCTCCCGGGAGGGCCGCAGCGCGAAATACGCGACCGGCATCGACAGCAGTAGCCCGAACAGCATCCCGGAGAAGAAGTCCAGGTTGCCGACCCACCACAACAGCAGCGTGATCAGGGCGAAGATGCCCAGCCGCCCGGTCGTGTGGATCACCAGCCAGGGCAGCACCTTGGGCGGGGTCGCCGGGCCACCGGTCGGTCCGGCCGGGGGGACGGGAGCCCCTGCGGAATCGTGCTCAGCCATGCCGGCCCTCCCACTTCGTCGACAGCACCACGGTGGTGCGGGTGCGTGCCACGCCCCTGATCCGGTTCAACGCGTTGACGGTGGCCTCGAGTGCCGGGATGTCCGCCACACGCACCTTGAGCACGTAGCCCTCGCTGCCGGCGACCCGCCAGCAGTCCTCGATCCCCGACACCTCGCGCATCGCGGCCTCGAGGCCGGTGTCGTCGACGGAGTCGCTCTCGATGACCCCGATGAGCGCGGTGACGTCCAGGCCGACCGCGCCGGGCTCGATGACCGCGCGGTAGCCGGTGATCACACCGGCCGCCTCGAGCTTGCCGACCCGCTCGTGCACGGCGGGCGAGGAGAGGCCCACCTGCCGGGCGAGCTCGGCGTAGCTGGCCCGGCCGTTGGCCCGCAGCAGCTCGATCAGGTGCCGGTCCACGGCGTCGATGGCGTTGTCTCCGTCCTCGTGGCGCCCGGTGCCCGGGCCGCCCGCGATCTCTTGGTCGGCACCGAGTATCGCCGCGGACGTACGCTGGTCCGGGACGAGGGGGTAGGACCATGGTCTTCGTAGTGGTGCTCGTGGTGGCGATCGTGGTGATCGCGCTGGTGATGCGTGCAGCGGCCAATCCGGGTAGCGGCGGTCTGCGCACGCCCCGGCCGCCCCGGAGTCCCCGGCCGCAGCGGCCCACCCGGCCGCTCGCGCCGGACGACGACCCGGAGTTCCTCCGCGAGCTCGACCGGCGCACCCGCAGGGACGACGGCACCCCCGCCTGAGCTCAGGCGGCGGGGGCTCCGAACAGCCGCCGCCAGCCACGCCGCGGCGGGGTGTCCACGAGGACAGCGCCGTGGTCGACGCGCCCGTCCCCGCTCTCCCGTGGCTTCTCCGTGTGTTCCGGGCGGGCCTCGTCCGGCCACCCCACCGGGCTGCCACCACCGGGCGGTGGCGCGGGCCAGCCTGTGCCGCCACTGCGCCCGGGGGCGTCCGCGTGGTGCGCCGCCCCGGGAGCACCGGAGCGGCGGGCCAGCGCCTCGGCAACCAGCGGGTGCACCGTCGCGTCGGCCGCGGCTGAGTGCTTACCCACGGTGACCTCCACCGGACTGCGGACCTGACGTCATGCCTGCATGGAAGCACGCGGATCGGCGATCCGTCACGGCGCAGGGGGCGCCCGGCCGGGAACGTCCCTCACTACGAGTGACGGCGCGGGTCACGCCCGCGCAGCGGTCATTCGACGCCGGCGTAGCTGTGCAGTCCGCTGGACACCAGGTTCACGAAGGTCAGGTTGAACACCATGATGATCAGGCCGACGACGTTGACCCACGCGGCGGGGCGTCCACGCCAGCCGGCCGTCGTCCGCGCATGCAGGTAGGCGGCGTAGACGACCCAGGCGATGAACGACCAGGTCTCCTTCGGGTCCCAGCCCCAGAACCGGCCCCAGGCGCTCTCGGCCCAGATGGCGCCGGCGATGACCGCGAAGGTCCAGATCGGGAAGCCGAAGACGGCGGTGCGGTGGGCCAGCCGGTCCAGCACCGAGGACTCCGGCAGCCGGGCGACGAAGCCGGTGCCGCGCTCCTCGGCCGGCTTCTGCTCGTTCTTGCTGCGCACCAGGTACAGCACGCTGGCGATCCCGCTGACCAGGAAGATGCCGAAGCCGATGATGGCGGCCGTGACGTGGATGGCCAACCACGCCGACCGCAGCGCGGCGACCAGCGGCCCGCCCTCGACGTAGAGGAACAGTCCGATGCCCACCATGCCGAGGACGACGGGGGCGAGCACGAAGACGCCGATGTGCCGCAGGGCAGGGGAACGCACCGCCAGCACCAGGTAGGCGACGACGGCGACGAGCACGACCGCCGTCCCGAACTCGTACATGTTGCCCCAGGGCGGCCGGTGCAGGGCGAGCGCGCGGCAGACCAGGACGCCGGCGTGGGTCAGCGCACCGACGACGGTGAGGGCGAGCGCGAGCGTGCCCCAGCGGTCTGCCCGGAGCGACGTGGACGGATCCGCGGCGGTGTCGTCCGGGGCAGCCGGGGCAGCCCCGCCGCCGGCCGCGACGAGCTCGCGCGCCGCGGGACGCCGCCCGAAGGCGAGCTGCGCGCAGAACGCGACCAGGGCCACCGAGTACAGGGCGACGGTGATCGAGAAGAAGGTGTCCGACAGGTCGAGGAGCGACTGGTCAGGAGTCACGCGGGGAGACCTCCGGAAGTGGTGCGGTGCGGGCAGCGAGCGCAGCCCTCAGATCGTCGGTGAGGGCGGCGAACCGCGGTGCGCTCTCGCTGCTTCCCCGCGTGAGCGAGGCCAGCGTCAGCACGGTACCGCCACTGTCGCCCGCGGGGGCAGGCCGGGCGAAGACCCGTTCCCGCCGCAGCAGGAGCAGGCCGAGCAGGCCGGTGAGCAGTGAGATCGCGGACACCAGCACCCACACCTGACCGGGATCGTGGGAGTACTGCAGCGCGGCGAACTCCTTGAAGCCGCTGAAGGTGATGACCGTGCCGTCCTCGAGGGTCGTCGAGTCGCCGAGCGAGAGGTTCGCCGCACCCGCCTTGACCAGCCGGCCGCGGTCGATCTGGCTGGCGTCCAGCGAGTAGACCGACTGCGGCAGGCCGGAGTCCAGCCCCAGGTAGCCCTGGTAGACGAACACGGCGACCCTCGGGTCCAGCGGACGCGGGTCGATCGAGGTGAGGACGCCGCCCTGCATCACCCCGGTGGGCGCGAAGAAGCCCTCCAGGGCGAGCTGCCGGTCGCTCCCGCCACCCACGTCGGGGAGCTTGAGCGCGCCCTCGCTGGCCATCGTGGTGGG
Source organism: Mycobacteriales bacterium (assembly GCA_038256725.1). GTDB lineage: Bacteria > Actinomycetota > Actinomycetes > Mycobacteriales > Geodermatophilaceae > Blastococcus. The sequence continues at coordinate 12,050 of JBBSKB010000033.1, forward strand.
GTCCGACGGCAGGAACGGCACGGTGATGTCGGTGAACGCCTGGCCATCGGGCAGCGTGACGCTGAAGGTCGGGCTGAAGCCGTGGCCGGTCAGGTAGAGCCGGTCGCCGTCGGAGCGCAGCGGGCTGTTGACGCCGATCGTCGCCCTCCGGCCGTCCTCGCCGGGCGCGCCGTAGCGGATGTCGGCGGTGAAGGACGAGGCGGTGAGGTCGGGCTCGTACTCGGCCTCGAACCGCTCCAGGTCCACGCAGGTCGGGGCCAGGTCGCCGCCGTCGATGAGGGGGCCGGAGGAGTAGGTGTCGTACTGCTGGAAGGAGTTGCAGAACCCGTCGCCCTCGGTGACCAGGATGCTGCCCTCGTAGCCCCAGAGCTTGCCGCCGGCCAGGCCGAGCAGCAGCGCGATGAGGGAGAGGTGGAACAGCAGGTTGCCGGTCTCCTTGAGGTAGCCCTTCTCGGCCGACAACTCGGCTCCGCTCGCGCCGTTGCGGCGCACCACGCGGTAGCGCCGGACCCGCAGCTCCTCCTCGACGACGTCGAGCGCGGCGTCGGCCGGCAGCGCCGTCGTCACCGAGCCCGAGTCGGGCAGCCGCAGCAGGTTCCGCGGCGCCGGCGGCGGGGCCGAGCGCAGCGCCCGGAAGTGCTCCAGGGCGCGCGGCAGCACGCAGCCGATCAGCGAGATGAACAGCAGCAGGTAGACCGCGGCGAACCACGGCGAGCTGAAGACGTCGAACAGGTAGAGCCGGTCGAGCACCGGGGCGAGGTCGGGGTGGTCGGCGAAATACCCGCGGACGTTGGCCTGCGACAGCGACCGCTGCGGCAGCAGGGAGCCGGGGACGGCCGCCAGCGCCAGCAGGAACAGCAGGATGATCGCCGTCCGCATCGCGGTGAGCCGGCGCCACCACTGCAGCAGCCGGGCGGCGCTGCGGCGGCCGAGCGACGGGCGCGCGGGCGGGGGCGGCGCCGTGGCGGGCGCCGGGGCGGTGGTCGTCACAGGGAGGTCTCCGCGAATCCGCTGGCCGCGAGCCAGGAGCGCAGCCACTCCATCATCTCGGTCCAGGCACCGGTGAGCAGCAGCAGCCCGACCACGACGAGGACGGCGCCGCCGAAACGGGTGACCGCCCGGGCGTGCACGCGCAGGAAGGTGGTGGCGCCCACGGCCCAGCGGGCGCCGAGCGCGACGAGGACGAACGGCACGCCCAGGCCGAGGCAGTAGGCCAGCCCGAGCACCGCCCCGCGGCCGGCGGTGGCCTCGGCGAACGCCAGGTTCTGCACGGCGGCCAGGGTCGGCCCGAGGCACGGGGTCCAGCCCAGCCCGAAGACGACGCCGAGCATCGGGGCGCCGGCCAGCCCGACGGTGGGCCGCACGGTCATCCGCTTGGTGCGCTGCAGCAGCGGCAACCAGCCGAGGAAGCCCAGGCCGACCAGCACGGTGACCCCGCCCATCACCTGGGTGATGAGCTGGTTGTGCACCAGCAGCAGCCGGCCCAGCCCGCCGAACGCGGTGGTGATGGCCACGAAGACAGCGGTGAAGCCGAGCACGAACAGCACCGAGCCGAGCACCATGCGCCCGCGCGGCGCACGCTCGTCGGTGCGCACCGCGGTCGCCGTCCCCAGCGTGGAACCGACGGAGCCGGCTGCGGGAGCCGAGACCGTCGTCCGGGCGCCGGAACCGACCAGACCCGTGACGTAGGAGAGGTAGCCGGGGACGAGCGGCAGGACGCAGGGCGAGGCGAAGCTGATCAGCCCGACGAGCGCCGCGACCGCGGCGGCGACCAGCAGCGGGCCGTCGGTGACCAGGCCGGCGAAGGCATCCCCCACCTCAGTCCTCCTCCGCCGTCAGGCGGTCGAGGACGGCCCGCAGGTCGTCCTGCCGCACCGCACCGGTGTACACCGCGGCGACCTGGCTCCGCCGGTCCAGCACGATGGTGGAGGGGATGGCGCTGGCCGGGTAGTCCCGGAACGCCAGGGCCACCTCGCCGCGCGGGTCGTCGAGCGAGGGGAACTCGATGCCGAAGTTCTCCTCGAACGCGCGGGCGAGCTGGCCGGTGTCCTTCACGTTGATCCCGAGGAACTGCACACCGGAGTCGCGGACCTCGGCGTAGACCTCCTGGAACTCCGGCGACTCCACCCGGCACGGCGCGCACCACGAGCCCCAGAAGTTGATCACGGCGACGTCGCCGGCGAGGTCGGTGGAGGAGAACTCCCCGCCGTCCAGCAGCGTGCCGGCGAATTCGGGGCCCGTCGCCCGCTCGCCCGGCGGGATGACCTCGCCGCGCGGGGTGCCCTCGACGAACCGGAACTCGCCGCCGTTGTTGACGTCCACGGCGCCGTCGCCGGTGGTGCAGCCGGCCAGGGACAGGAGCACCGCGATCAGGGTGAGGAGAAGCCGCTTCATGCGCCCGGCACCGCGTCGGAGGGGGTGGCGCCGGCGGGCTCGGCGTAGGTGACGCCGGCGAACCGGTCGCCGTCGTAGGTCACCGACGTGACGCTGGCCAGCGCGCACTCGCGCCGGCGCGGGTCGTGCAGGTACCTGCGGCCCTCGAGGTGCAGCCGGACCGTCCAGATGGGCAGCTGGTGACTGACCAGGACGGCCTCGTGCCCGCGGGCGGCGTCGCGCGCGGCCTCGACCGCGCCGAGCATCCGGGCGGCGATCTCCACGTAGGGCTCGCCCCAGGAGGGCTGGAAGGGGTTGCGCAGCTTCCACCAGTTCCGCGGCGCGCGGAAGACGCCGCCGGCACCGCCGACGACCATGCCTTCGAACGCGTTGCCGGCCTCGATCAGCCGGTCGTCGGTGCCGATCGGCAGGCCGGTCGCCTCGGCCAGCGGGCCGGCGGTCTGCTGGGCGCGCTCCAGCGGGCTGGACACCAGGTGCGTGACGTCGTGTCCGGCGAACCATTCGGCCGCCGCGAGCGCCATCGCCTCGCCGGTGGTCGACAGCCGGAAACCGGGCAGCCGCCCGTAGAGCACCTGGCCGGGGTTGTGCACCTCGCCGTGCCGCAGCAGGTGGACCGTCGTCCGCGCGCTCACGCCCCCACCCCCACGGCAGAAATGGCCATTTCTGCCCTCATGGGGTGGCCTCGGCGGCGGCGCGGGCGGCGGCCGGGAGCGCCTCGAGCACGCGCTCGAGCGCCTCGCCGGAGAGCTGCGCGTTGACGAACCAGGACTCGAACGCCGACGGCGGCAGGTAGAACCCGCGGGCGAGCATGGCGTGGAAGAAGGCGGTGTAACGGAAGACGTCCTGGCTGCGGGCGTCGTCGTAGTTGCGGACCTGCCGCTCGTCCGGGACGAAGAAGATCGAGAACATGTTGCCGGCCTGCTGCACCCGGTGCGGCACCCCGGCCGAGAACAGCGCGGCGCTGGCCGCACCGCGGAGCACTGCGGCGACCTCGTCGCAGTGCGCGTAGACCTCGTCGGTGCAGTGCCGCAGCGTGGTCAGCCCGGCGGCGACCGCCACCGGGTTCCCCGAGAGCGTGCCCGCCTGGTAGACCGGCCCGGCCGGCGCGAGGTGCTCCATCAGGTCGGCGCGACCACCGAACGCCGCAGCGGGCAGCCCGCCACCCATGACCTTGCCGAAGGTGAACAGGTCGGCGTCGACCGGGTCGAGGCCGTACCAGCCCGACCGGGACACCCGGAAGCCCGTCATGACCTCGTCGAGGACCAGCAGCGCGCCGTGCGCAGCGGTGATCCGGCGGAGGGCTGCGTTGAACCCGGGCTCCGGCGGGACGACGCCCATGTTGCCGGCGGCCGCCTCGCTGATGACGCAGGCGATCTGCGCCCCGCGCTCCGCGAACACCGCCTCGACGGCGGCGACGTCGTTGTACGGCAGCACCACGGTGTCGGCGGCCGCGCCGGTGGTGACGCCGGGGGTGTCGGGCAGGCCGAGGGTGGCCACCCCGGAGCCGGCCGAGGCCAGCAGCGAATCGACGTGACCGTGGTAGTTGCCGGCGAACTTCACGACCAGCGGGCGGCCGGTGACGCCGCGCGCCAGGCGCACCGCCGACAGCACCGCCTCGGTGCCGGAGTTGACCAGCCGGACGCGCTGCGCCGGCGCGACCCGCGCGCGGATCTCCTCGGCCAGGTCCAGCTCGCCCTCGGTGGGCGCTCCGAAGGTCAGGCCGCGGCGCGCGGCGGCGGTGACGGCCTCGACGACGGCGGGGTGCGCGTGCCCGAGGATCAGCGGCCCCCACGAGCTGACCAGGTCGACGTAGCGCCGGCCGTCGGCGTCGGTGAGCCAGGGACCCGAGCCCTCGACCATGAACCGCGGGGTACCCCCGACGGCCTGGAAGGCGCGGACGGGTGAGTTCACCCCGCCTGGGGTGACGGCGCGGCCGCGGTCGAAGAGCACCGCGGAGCGCGGGGCCTCGTAGGGGTAGGGCGTGCTGTCCGGCGAGGTCACGAGCCCAGTGTCCCTTCTCTTCCTGGGCGCCCGTCGGAGGCATCGGACACACCGCCGGAGGCATGGGACACAGCGGCGAGCAGGGCCGCGCGCAGCGCCACGGGGTCCCGCGTCGGCACCAGCAGGGTGCGCCCGTCACGCAGCCGCAGCGGCAGCCCGGTCCGGCCGGGCGGCAGCGTCCAGCCGCCGCCCATCACCGGGGCGCCGGCGTCCACCCCGCCCGCGACGGCCGCCAGGTGCGCGGCGTCGATGTCGGCCATCGGCACGACCTCGGGGCCGACCGCCAGCCCGTCGCCGTCCACCCGCACCGTCCGGATCCGGCGGGCCGAGAGGCAGCCGACCCCGACCGCGCCGAGCACGGTGACCACCGTGAGCGCCCACAGCCACGCCGGGACGTCGGGGCCCGGCAGCACCAGGTCCAGGACGGCGAAGAGCCCGAGGGCCCCGGCGACGGTCCAGAACGGTCGCCAGGAACCCCCGGGCTCGACGTGGTCAGGCATGTCAGCCGCGCGACAACCAGCGCGCGGCCTCGACCGCCCAGTAGGTGAGCACCTGGCCGGCCCCCGCGCGGCGGATGGCGACCAGCGTCTCGAGGATCGCCCGCTCGCGGTCGATCCAGCCGTGGGCCGCGGCCGCCTCGACCATCGCGTACTCACCGCTCACCTGGTACGCCGAGACCGGCACGGAGACCGCGTCGGCGACCTGACGGACGATGTCCAGGTAGGGCAGCGCCGGCTTGACCATGACGGCGTCGGCACCCTCGGCCAGGTCCTGCGCCACCTCGCGCAGCGCCTCGGCGGCGTTGGGCGGGTCCATCTGGTAGGTCGAGCGGTCACCGAACTGCGGTGCGCCCTCGGCCGCCTCGCGGAACGGGCCGTAGAAGCCCGAGGCGTACTTGGCCGCGTAGGCGAGGATCGGGATCTCGGTGAACGCGGCGCTGTCCAGACCGGCGCGGATGGCCGCCACCTGGCCGTCCATCATCCCGCTGGGCGCGACCAGGTGGGCGCCGGCCTGCGCCTGCGCGATGGCCACCGCCGCGTACCGGTCGAGGGTCGGGTCGTTGTCGACGTTGCCGGCCGGGGTGACCACGCCGCAGTGCCCGTGGTCGGTGTACTCGCACAGGCAGAGATCGGCCATGAGCACCAGCTCGTCGCCGAGATCGGACCGGAGCTGCTGGAGCGCCACGTTGACGATGCCGTCGGCCGCGTCGGCCTGCGAGCCGACCGCGTCCTTCTCGGCCGGGATGCCGAAGAGCATCAGCCCGCCGATGCCGGCCTCGGCCGCCTCGTGCGCGGCCTTGCGCAGCGAGTCCAGCGAGTGCTGGACGACGCCGGGCATCGACCCGATCGGCACCGGCTCGGCGAGGTCCTGCTTGACGAACACCGGCAGCACCAGGTCGGCCGGGGCCACCCGGGTCTGCGCGGTGAGGCGCCGCAGCGCGGGCGTCGACCGGAGCCGACGCCCGCGCGCGAACGGGTGGCCAGGAGAGAACGTGGCCGAGCCGCCCTGCTCGTGTCCCGCCCCGTCACCCCGCCGATTCACCTGCCCTCGCCGTCCTCCGACTCGCGGAGCGACAGGGCGTACTCGGCCAAGGCGTCGACCAGCGGCCCGACGGCGGCCGTCTCGGGCTGCACGTCGACGCGCAGGCCGAACTCCTGCGCGCTGGCGGCCGTGGCGGGGCCGATCACCGCGACCACGGTCTTGGCGTGCGGCTTGCCGGCGATGCCGACCAGGTTGCGCACGGTGCTCGACGAGGTGAAGCAGACGGCGTCGAAGCCGCCGCCCTTGATCGCCTCGCGGACCGACGCGGCCGGCGGAGCGGCACGGACGGTGCGGTAGGCGGTGACGTCGTCGACCTCCCAGCCGCGCTCCACCAGACCGGCGGCGAGCACCTCGGTGGCGATGTCGGCGTGCGGGAGGAGCACCCGGTTGATGGGGTCCAGCACGTCGTCGTACTCGGGGAACTCCGCCAGCAGGCCCTGGCTGGACTGCTCACCGACGGGCACCATCTCGGGCTGGATGCCGAACGCGCGCACCGCGTCCGCGGTCTGCTCGCCGACGCAGCCGACCTTGACGCCGGCGAAGGCGCGGGCGTCCAGGCCGAGCTCGGCGAACTTCTCGCGCACGGCCTTCACCGCGTTCACCGACGTGAAGATGATCCAGCCGTATCGGCCGGTGACCAGGCCCTTGACCGCGCGGTCCATCTGCGCGGGGCTGCGCGGCGGCTCGACGGCGATCGTCGGCACCTCGACCGGGACGGCGCCGTAGGCGCGCAGCCGGTCGCTCATCTCGCCGGCCTGGTCCTTGGTGCGGGGCACCAGCACCCGCCAGCCGAACAGCGGGCGGCTCTCCCACCACGACATCCGGGCGCGCTTGTCGACGGCGACACCGACGGTCACCACGACCGCACCGGTGAAGGAGTCCAGCCCGGCCGCCTTCTCGGCGACGGCGGTCAGCTTCGACACGACGCTCTTCTGCGCCGTCGACGAGCCGCCGGTGGTGACGACGACGGGCGTGCTGCCCGACAGGCCACCCTCGACCAGCCGGGCCGCGGCGTCGGGAAGCTCCTCGACGGTGGCCCGCAGCACCAGGGTGCCGCCGGTCGTCGCGGTGGCCGCGGCCAGCGCGGCCAGATCCACCCCGCTGCGCAGGTCGGCGGTGAGCGCCGTGCTGCCCGGGGCGACACCGGCGAAGGCGGGCACGGAGGTGGCCGGCGCGACACCGGGCACCACGTCGAAGCCGATGGAGGTGCGGCCGACGGCGAACACCTCCTTGATGGCGGCGTCGTCGGTGTAGGGGTCACCGGCGACCAGCCGGACGATCACCGCACCGCCCTTGGCGGCCGTGACGGCCGTCTTGGCGATCTCGGCCGGCTCTCCGCTCACCGGGACGATCTCGGCCGCGGGGTTCATCCCGCGGACGGCGTCCTGGACGGCGACCGGTACGTCGACGTCGACGAGGACCTGGGCGGCCTCGGCGATCGCCGCGGTGGCGCGTGCGGTCAGCATGCCGGGGTCGCCCGGTCCGGCGCCGACGAAGACGACCCGGCCGGTGCTGCCGACGGTCTTGCGGAAGCGCGTCATCGCGTGCTCCTGATCCTGGCCCGAGGGGCCTTTGCTGCTGGGTTCGTGGAGGCGATCACTGCGTGATCGCCATGAGCTCGACCGCGCCGCGGTCGAGCAGTTCCTCGGCGAGCGCGCGGCCCAGGGCCACGGCGTCGGCGAGCGGGCCGGTGGCGGACCCGCGTACGCCGTCGCTGCCGTCGATCGCGGTCACCGAGGCGCGCAGGAACAGCTCGGGGCCGTCCTCGCCCTCGGCCACCTCGGCGTAGGCGGCGACGGGGGCGCTGCAGCCGGCCTCGAGGGTGGCCAGGGTCGTCCGCTCGGCGAGGACGCAGGCGCGGGTGCGCGAGTCCTCGAGCCGGCCGAGCAGCTCGCGGGTGCGGGCGTCGCTGGTGCGGCACTCGACGGCGAGCGCGCCCTGCGCCGGCGCGGGCAGCACCTGGAGCGGGTCGAGGGTCTCGGTGATCTCGCCGGCCCGGCCGAGCCGGGACAGCCCGGCCCGCGCGAGGACGACGGCGTCGAGGTCGCCCGGGCCCGAGGCAGAGCCGGCGACGCGGCCCAACCGGGTGTCGACGTTGCCGCGGATCGGCACGATCTCCAGGCCGAGCCCGAGGGCCCGCAGCTGGGCGACCCGCCGGGGCGCACCGGTACCGACCTTCGAGCCCGCGGGCAGCTCGCCGAGGGTGAGGCCGTCGCGGGCGATCAGCGCGTCGCGCGGATCCTCGCGGGGCGGCACGGCGGCGAGGATGAGACCGGGCGCGGGGGCGGTCGGCAGGTCCTTGTAGCTGTGCACCGCCAGGTCGATGTCGCCGGCCAGCAGCGCGTCGCGCAGCGCGGTCACGAAGACGCCCGTGGTGCCCATGGACGCGATGGCGGCCTGCGACCGGTCGCCCTCGGTGCTGATGTGCACCAGCTCCACCGGGTGACCGGTGGCGGCGGTGATGGCATCGGCGACGCCCTGCGACTGGGTGTGCGCCAGCTTGCTGGCGCGGGTGCCCAGCCGGAGGACGGCGGTGCTCTTCTCGGCCGGGGCGATGAGGGTGGTCACGCTGCACCTCCGGCGCGCTCGGGGTCGACGGTGACGGCCTCGGCCAGGCTGGCGACCTCGCTCGCCACGTCGGCGTCGATGCCCAGGCCGAACAGCGCGCGCAGCGCGCCCGCGTAATCGGTGCCACCGGGCGCTGCGGCCAGTTCCTTCACCCGGACGGTCGGCTCGTGCAGGAGCTTGTCCACGACCCGCCGGACGGTGCGGGCGATCTCCTGCCGCGACCGGGGGTCGAGGTCGGGCAGCCGGGTGGAGAGCCGCAGCAGCTCGGCGTCGACGACCTCGGCGGCCTGCGTGCGCAGGGCCGAGACCGTGGGGGCGACGGCGGCGGCCTGCTGCTCGGCGCGCAGCAGCGCGGCCTCGGCCTCGATCATCGCGTGCGCGGCGGAGATGTCGTCGGCGGCGACCGGGCCGATCGAGCCCTCGCCGGACTCGCGGGCGGCGATGCGCTCGCCCTGGAGCAGGGCGAGGTCGACGACGTGCACGCCCGGCAGCGCGGCCACACCGGGGTCGACGTCGCGGGGCAGCGCCAGGTCGACGACGGCCAGAGGGCGGCCGCCGCGCTGCTGCATGGCCGCGGCCACGGAGTCGGTGGTCACCACGATCCCGGAGGCGCCGGTGCAGGAGACCAGCACGTCGGCGTGCACGAGCTCCGCGTCCGTGTCGACGAGCTCGATCGCGCGGCCACCGAGGGCGGTCGCCAGCCGCTGGGCGGAGGTGTGCGTCCGGCTGCCGATGACGACGTCGGCGCCGCGGCGGGCCAGCGTGGTCGCGGCCAGCGCACCCATCGAGCCCGCGCCGACCACGAGCGCCCGGCGGCCGGCGAGGTCGCCGATCCGCGCCTCGGCGCGGTCCAGCGCGACCGACACCAGCGAGGCGCCGGCTCGGTCGATGCCCGTCTCGGAGTGCACCCGCTTGCCCACGCGCAGGGCGCGCTGGGCGATCGGGTGCAGGGCCCGCCCGACGGTGCCCTCCTCGCGGGCGAGGGCGTAGGCGGCGCGAAGCTGGCCGAGCACCTGGGTCTCGCCGACCACCATCGAGTCGAGTCCGGCGGCGACGGTGAACAGGTGCGTGACGGCCTGGTCCTCGTAGTGGACCGTGACGTAGGGGGAGAGCTCCTCGACCGAGGCCCCGGCCTGGCGGGCCAGCACCCGGCTGACGTCGGTGACGCCGCCGTGGAAGCGCTCCACCTCGGCGAAGACCTCGATGCGGTTGCAGGTGGCGAGGACGAGCGCCTCGGCGACGTGGTCGCCGTCGACGAGCTCGTGCAGGGCCTTGACCTGGTCGTCGTGCGCGAGGGCGAACTGCTCGAGCAGCGCGACCGGCGCGGTCCGGTGGCTGATGCCGACCGCCAGCAGACTCATGCGGACTCCCCCACGGTCTCGTTGCCGGCCAGAGCGGGCACCCGCTGCTGGCCCAGGAAGGCCAGCACCTGCAGCTCCACCGACAGGTCCACCTTGCGGACGTCGACCCCGGCGGGGGCCGCGAGCGGAACCGGTGCGAAGTTCAAGATGCTCCTCACCCCGGCGGCGGCCAGCCGGTCGCAGACCGTCTGGGCCACCTCGGCCGGTGTCGTGATGACCCCGATGGAGGCGCCGGTCGTGGTGACGACGTCCTCGAGCTCGTCGAGGCCGCGCACCTCCAGGTCGCCGATGCGCTGGCCGATGCGGGCCGGCGAGGCGTCGAACAGCCCGACGAACTCGAACCCGCGGGTGCCGAAGCCGGCGTAGTCGGCCAGGGCCGACCCCAGGTTGCCGATGCCCACCAGGACGCAGGCGCGGGCGCTCCCGACGCCGAGGACGCCGGTGAGCCGGTCGCGCAGCGCGCCGACGTCGTAGCCCACGCCGCGCACGCCGCAGGGGCCCAGGTGGGAGAGGTCCTTGCGCAGGCCGGCGGGGTTGACCCCCGCTGCCGAGGCGAGCTCACCGGAGGAGACGGTGCTCCGACCTCCGTCGGCGAGCGTGGTCAGCACCCGGAGGTACACGGCCAAGCGGGCGACGGTGGCCTCCGGGATGGTCCGGGGCCGCGGCTGCATCAACGGGCTCTCCACAGCGTCCACACCCGGGGACCCGGTGGCGACCGGGCGGGGCGAAGCACGCAGAATGACGACGGCGGCGACGAGGATCGGTGGTTCCTCTGCGCGGGCACCGGAGTGCCTGCGAGGGCCACGGTAGCCGCTTGTGAACGCAGGAACAAAGTCCCGCACGAGACGACGACGCCCTGACCGGCCCGAACGGGTGGCGCTGTGGCGGACACCACGTCGACGGCCTCCGTCCACCGACCGTCCAGCCCGCGTTCAGCCGATCCCGAGGTCGCGGCGCAGGCGCGCGACGTCGACGGTGAAGTAGGAGTGCTCGCGCCCGTCGAGCAGCACGACCGGCACCCGGTCGCCGAACTCGGCCTGCAGCTCGGGGTCGGCGTCCACGTCGACCGCCTCCGGCACCAGCCCGGCGTCGCCGGCGATCCGCTCGAGGGTCTCGGCCGCCACCTCGCAGAGGTGGCAGCCCGCGCGGGTCAGCAGCCGCAGCCGGGGCGCGCCCTCAGTCACCTGTGTCCCCGTCCGCCGTGTCCCCGTCCGCCGTGTCCTCGTCGGTCACGGCCCCGGTGAGGCCGAGCTCGCGCAGCCGCGCGCGGCTGACCTTGCCGGTCAGCGAGTGCGGCAGGCTGGGCAGGAAGTGCACCGAGGTCGGCACCTTGTAGCGGGCCAGCGAGCCGGCGGCGTGGTCGCGCAGCTCCTCGAAGGCGAGCCTCTCCCCCGGCTCCAGGGCCACGACCGCGCGCACCGCGGCGCCCGTGCGCGGGTCCGGGACACCGATGACGGCGCTCTCGGCGACCGCCGGGTGGGCGTCGAGCACCCGCTCCACCTCGGCGGGGTAGACGTTGAAGCCGCTGACCAGGATCAGGTCGCTGCGCCGGTCGACCAGGTGCAGGTCGCCGTCGGCGTCGCGGTAGGCGAGGTCACCGGTGCCCAGCCAGCCGTCGGCGTCGGGTCCGTCCGCGCCGTCCGGCCAGTAGCCGGAGAAGAGGTTCGCCCCGCGGATCCAGAGCTCGCCAGGGCCCTCGCCCGTCCCGTCGTCGGGGCCCTCCTCCTCGGCGCCCTCCCGCAGCTCGGCGTCACCGGGGGCGGAGGTCTCGATGTCGGCCGGGTCCGCGGAGTCCGCGGTGTCGCGCAGCGCCACCTCGATGCCGGGCAGCGGCCCGCCGATGCAGGCCGGCTTGGGCCGGCCGGTGGCCAGGGTGCTGGCGACGACGGGTGCCGCCTCGGTCAGCCCGTAGCCCTCCCAGACGGTGATCGCCGCCCGCTCGCGCATCGCCGTCCACACGTCCTCGGGCAGCGGCGCGGCGCCGGAGGAGGCGAGCCGGACCGCGGCGAACGCCCGGCGCAGCTCCGTGTCGGGGCGGGCAGGGTCCTCGGCTGCACGAGCGTCGGCCACGGCGAGCCACGCCTGGTACATCGGCGGGGCCCCGGGCACCGCGGAGACGTGCTCCTCGGCCATGACGGCCAGCGTGGCGCGGGGGTCGAAGCTCTCCTCGAGCACCGCGCACGCACCGGTGGCGGCCACCAGGCCGAAGCCGGCGTTCAGTCCGTAGACGTGGAACAGCGGGAGCACCAGCAGGACGCGGTCGTCGGCGCGCACCGGCGGGGGCTGCATCGCCAGGCACTGCTCCTGGTTGGCGCGCAGCGCGCCGGAGGTCAGCATCGCACCGCGGGGGCGGCCGGTCGTGCCGCTGGTGTAGCAGAGGAAGGCCAGCGCGTCGGGGTCGTCGGCGACCGCCGGCGGGGGGCCCTCGCCCTCGGGGGCGCCGGGGCAGACGGGCACGCCGGCGATCTCGTCGCGCTCCCCCGGGGCGACCAGCAGAGCGGCCCCGGCGTCGGTGAGCACGTACTCGAGCTCGGGCTCGGTGTAGGCGGTGTTGACCGGCACGACGACCAGTCCCGCGCGCAGGGCGCCCAGGACGGCGCGCAGCCAGGGCAGCCCGTTGGGCAACTGGACCGCGACCCGGTCACCGACCGTGAGGCCGCGGGCGGCGTACCCCGCGGCGGCGACGTCGGCCGCCGCGTCGAGCTCCGCCCAGGTCAGCCGCTCGTTCCGCGTGACGACGGCCGGCGCGTCGGGCCGCTGACGGGCCGCGGCGCGCACGAGCGCGGCCAGCGACCTTCCTGCCTCCAGGTCCGACACTTCTCCTCCGGTGGCGTGGGCCGCGCGCCCCGCCGGATCCCGGTGGTGCGTCCGGCGGGCTGGCGTGGACGGGCTGGGGCGATGTTGTCACCATGGGCCGGACCCCGCAGCTCGCACGCCCGATCGTGCCGCGCCGCCCCGGGGACGAGACGGTCCAGGAGCGCGGGCCGACGAGGAGGTCACCGCCCGCATGCCGCACCCCCTGGACGCCGAGCAGCCGGCACCCGCCGCTGCCCGGCGACCGCGACCGCGGCCGTCGCCGCGCCCGCGGCCCACGCCGCATCCGCGGGCGACTGCGGAGTTGCTGGCGCCCGAGGTCCCGGAGCCGAACATCGTGGCCGAGCTCGAGGACGTCGCCCGGATCGAGGACGTCGCGCCGGTCGCGCCGCTGCCCCCCGAGGAGGGGCCGGACGTGTGGGAGTGGGTGCGGCGCACCCAGTCCGGCGACGCCGAGGCCTTCGGGCAGCTCTACGACCACTACGTGACGCTGGTCTACCGGTACGTCTACAACCGGGTGGGCGACCGCGCCACCGCCGAGGACGTCACCAGCGAGACCTTCGTGCGTGCGCTGCGCCGCATCGACTCGCTGAGCTACCAGGGCCGCGACGTCGGCGCCTGGCTGGTCACGATCGCCCGCAACATCGTCCTGGACCACGTGAAGAGCAGCAGGTACCGGCTGGAGGTCGCCACCGCGGACATGCGCGACGCCGACCGGGCCACGGACGGGCCCGAGGACGCGGTCGTGGCGCACCTGACCAACCGCGAGCTGCTGGCCTGCGTGCAGCAGCTGGGCAGCGAACAGCAGGAGTGCATCGTGCTGCGCTTCATCCACGGCCTCTCGGTGTCCGAGACCGCCGAGATCATGGGGAAGAAGGACGGTGCGATCAAGGCCCTGCAGCACCGGGCCGTGCGCCGCCTCGCGCTCCTCGTGCCGGACGGGTTGCGGTGACTCCGATCATCCGCTACCAGCCCGTAACGCGTCGCCGCCCGGTGTCGTTAGGTCGGGTGCGAGGCAGTGCGCCGAACCCCGGCCCCCTCGCTCGGACGACCGGAGGAGCCACGTGAGCACGCACGAGAGCGACGCGGCGTCGTCCCGTCGTGCCGCCCGTGCCGGGGACGAGCCGGCCGCAGGGGTCGTCACCATGCTCCAAGAGATCGCACCGCACCTCGAGGTGGAGCCCGATCCGGCGTTCCGCGCGGCCACGCGGCAGCGGCTGGTGGCCATCGCCGCCGTCCGCACGCCCGAGCCCGTCCGCCCGTCCCGCCTGCGCCGGCTCCTGGCCGCGCGCGCGAGCGACCCTCCCTCCGGCCGCTGGCGCACCCGGGCCACGGCCGGGCTGACCGGAGCCGCCCTGACGGTGACCTCGTTGGCGACGCTGGTCGCGCTGTCCACCGGAGCCCGCCCGGGTGACGTCCTCTACGGCCTGAAGCGCGGCACGGAGCAGACCCAGCTGGCGCTGGCCGGCGACTCCCGCGGGCAGGTGCTGCTGGACCTCGCCCGCACCCGCCTCGACGAGCTCGGTGACCTCGACGGCGATGCCGGCCGGGCCGAGGCGACCCTCGCGACGATGGACGAGCAGACCCGGCAGGGCGCCGCGTGGCTCGCCTCGCGGGCGCTCGACACCTCGAGCACCGCGCCCCTGGACGGCCTGTCCGGCTGGGCTGCGGAGCAGTCCGTGCGGCTGGGCGAGGTGCGCGGCGACGTGCCCGCCCCGGCCACCGACGGCGTCGACGGGTCCCTGGCGCTGCTCGGCGAGATCACCCAGCGGGTCGAGGCCCTGCGGACCGACCTGGCCTGCCCGAGCGGTCCGGCCACCGCCGGGGCCGACCGGCTCGGCCCGGTGACCGCGGGGTGCCTGCCCGCCGCCTCGGCGCCGGGCGGTTCTCCGGAGCCGGCCCAGCCGGCGCCCGGCGGCACCGCTCCGGAGGTCGTTGCCCCGCCGGACTCCGGCGCCCCTTCTCCACCGACGGGCGCGCCGGCACCGAAGACCACCCCGGGCGGGCTGCTGCCCTCTCTGCCCCCCGTGCTGCCGCCCCCCGTGCTGCCGCCCCCCGGGCTGCCGCCGCCCACGGCGCCTGCGGCCCCGACGCCTCCGCCGCTCGTCGGCGTGCCGATCCCCCAGCTGCCAGTGGGCCTCTGCCTCGGTGGGCTGCTCCAGGCGGGGCGTTGCTGAGCAGCCGTCTCCGCTGAGCGGGCCGATCCCGATAGGGTCGCGTCCGACGATGTTCCGCCCCCTCCGGGCGGGCCGGATCGCAGGGAGGACGCCCGTGCCGCGACTACCCTTCCGCAGCCGCAAGGACCTCTCGGTGATGCCCGTCGACGCCGCAGGGGACGAGTCGCGCGCCCACGTGGCCGGTGCCGCCTCGGCCGCGGCCGCCGAGGTCGAGGGGCCGCCGACGGTCGAACCCGATCCCACCGCGGCCGCGTTCTTCGACGTCGACAACACGATGATGATGGGCGCCTCGCTGTTCTGGTTCGCCCGTGGCCTGGCGGCCCGCAAGTACTTCACGACCCGGGACATGCTGGGTTTCGTCTGGCAGCAGGCCAAGTTCCGGATCGGCGGCAACGAGGGCAACCCCGACGACATGCTGACCATCCGGGAGAACGCGCTGGCGTTCGTCGCCGGCCGGCCGGTCTCGGAGATCGTGCAGGCCAGCGAGGAGATCTACGACGAGCTGATGGCCGACCGGATCTGGGCCGGCACGCGCGCGCTCGCCCAGCAGCACCTGGACAACGGGCAGCGTGTCTGGCTGGTCACCGCGACGCCGGTCGAGCTCGCGTCGATCATCGCTCACCGACTCGGCCTCACCGGAGCGCTCGGCACCGTGGCCGAGGTGGTCGACGGCCAGTACACCGGCCGGCTGGTCGGCGAGCTCATGCACGGGCCCGCGAAGGCCGAAGCCGTGCTCGCGCTGGCCGAGCGCGAGGGGCTGGACCTCACCCGCTGCACCGCCTACAGCGACTCGGCGAACGACCTGCCGATGCTGTCCCTGGTGGGCACCGCGGTGGCGGTCAACCCCGACACGGAGCTGCGCGCCGTCGCCAGGTCCAGTGGCTGGACCATCCGCGACTTCCGCACCGGCCGCAAGGCCGCGAGGATCGGCGTCCCCACCGTCGCCGCCGCGGCGCTCTCCGGTGGCCTGGTCGGCGGCGCGCTGGCGCTGCGGAGGCGCAACAAGTTCCCCTGGTAGCCGGTCGCCGCCGCCTGCCGGGCTGCGGGAACGATCAGCCGAAGACGCCCTTGCGCTGCAGGAGCAGGCGGTAGAGGGACTGCTGGATGGTCTCCCGCACCTGGTCGGTCAGGTTGAACACGAGCATCGGGTCCTCGGCGGCGTCCGGGCCGTAGGACGCCGTCTCGATCGGCTCGCCGAACGCGATCAGCCACTTCGACGGCAGCGGGATGGCGCCCAGCGGGCCCAGCAGCGGGAACGTGGGCGTGATCGGGAAGTACGGCAGCCCCAGCAACCGGGCCGCGACCCGGGCGTTGCCGAGCATCGGGTAGATCTCCTCGGCACCGACGATGGCGCACGGGATGATCGGCGCCCCGGTGCGCAGAGCGGCGCTGACGAAGCCGCCCCGGCCGAAGCGCTGCAGCGTGTACCGCTCGGAGAACGGCTTGCCGATGCCCTTGAAGCCCTCGGGGAAGACGCCGACCAGCTCACCCTCGGTGAGCAGCCGCTCGGCGTCCTCGTTGCAGGCCAGCGTGGTGCCGAGCTTGCGCGACAGCGATCCGAAGAAGGGCAGGTCGAACACCAGGTCCGCACCCAGCAGCCGCAGCCGCCGGCGGGCCGGGTGCTCGTCGTGCAGCGCGACCGTCGTCATCAGCGCGTCGACCGGCAGCGTGCCGGAGTGGTTCGCCACGACCAGCGCACCGCCGGTGTCGGGCACGTTCCCCAGGCCCAGGGTGTCCACCCGGAACCACTTCTCGAAGAACGGCCGCAGGATCGGCAGCAGGACGTGGTCGGTGAGGTCGGGATCGAAGCCGAACTCGTCGGTCTCGTACTCGCCGGTGACCCGGCGGCGGAGGAAGTCCAGACCGCCGGCGACCTGGTCCTCCCACCCGGGCGGCGAGGACGGCGCCACGAACGGCTCGTCGTCGTCGGGCCGCAGCGGGATGACGCGGGCCTCAGGCATCGCGCACCGCCCGCAGCCCCGGAGCCGGGGGCGCCGGGTTCAGTCGCTCGCCGACCGCGGCGGCCGTGTCGCCCACCCGGCCGAGCACCGCGCGGAGTCGGGTCGACGCCGACTCGACCAGGCCCGGGGAGACCACCGGCGGGACGGTGGTCGCGTAGTCGGCGAGTGCCTCGGTGGTCGAGTACCGCGGGGTGAGGCCGAAGTCGGTGCGCAGCACCGTCGTGTCCACGACGCGGCCGAAGTTGAGGAAGCGCATCTGCTCGGGCGAGTAGTCGACGAAGCCGAAGCGTCGGGAGACCCGGCCCACCGAGCCCAGCGCAGGCGTGGGCAGCGGCACCTCGAGGCGGCCCAGCCGGCGGATCGCCTGGGAGAGCAGCACCGTCCCCTCACCCCCGACGTTCACCGTGCCCACGAACCCGCCCGTGGTCGCGCGGACCAGGACCGCCAGGGCGTCGTCCTCGTGCAGCAGCTGGACGCGGGCGTCGTACCCCAGCGCCGTCGGGACGACGGGCATGCGCAGGAAGCCGGTCAGCAGCGAGTCGATCCGCGGGCCGATGAAGTTGGTGAACCGGAGCACGGCGACGTCGACGTCGGGCCGGCGCCGCCCGAAGGACCGCACGTAGCCCTCGATGTCGACGCTGTCCTTGGCGAAGCCGCCCGAGGGCACCTGGCGGGCCTGCATCTTCTCGGTGAAGACGGCGGGGTCGCGCGAGGAGGCGCCGTAGACGGCGCTCGTCGACTTGAGCACGAACCGCGCGACCGAAGGCGCGGCCTGGCAGGCGGCGAGCAGCTGCATCGTGCCGATGACGTTGAGTTCCTTCATCGGCGTGCGGCCGCCGGCACCAGCCGGGGTGGAGCTGATGTTCATGTGCACGACGGTGTCCACCGACGCCGCCGCGATGACCTTCCCGATCAACGGGTTGCGGATGTCGGCGCGGACGAACTCGGTGCGGCCGAGCCGGCGCAGCATGGCCGGGGACGGCGGCACGGTGTCCACCCCGATCACCCGCTCGATCGCGGGGTCGGCCGCGAGCTCGGCCGCCAGCGCTCCGCCCAGCCACCGGCTCACGCCGGTGACGAGGACGACCGCTGGCGGCACGAGCGTCAGCTCACTTCTTGTTGCGCCGCTGGACGCGCGTCTTCTTCAGGAGCTTGCGGTGCTTCTTCTTGGCC
>JBBSKB010000034.1:0-29845 GCA_038256725.1 Mycobacteriales bacterium
GAGTTCTCGTCGGAGACCGACACCGAGGTCGCCGCGCACCTGCTCGCGCGGGCGTACGCCGACACCCCCGCCGGGCCGGGGCGTCTCGCCGAGGCCATGCGCACGGTCTGCCGCCGGCTGGAGGGCGCCTTCACCCTGGTCGCGACCGCAGTGACCGAGCCGGACACCCTCGTCGCCGCGCGGCGCAGCAGCCCCCTGGTCGTCGGCATCGGAGAGACGGCCGACGGTACTGCTGAGTACTTCCTCGGCTCCGACGTCGCCGCGTTCATCGGGCACACGCGCAACGCCCTCGAGCTGGGCCAGGACCAGGTCGTCGAGCTCGACCGCGCCACCGGGGTGACCGTGACCGACTTCTCCGGTCACCCGGTCGAGCCGACCGCCTACACCGTCGACTGGGACGCCGCCGCCGCCGAGAAGGGCGGTTACGACTGGTTCATGCTCAAGGAGATCGCCGAGCAGCCCAAGGCCATCGCCGACACCCTGCTGGGCCGGCTGGGCGAGCAGGGGCAGCTGGTGCTCGATGAGGTGAGGCTGTCGGACCAGGAACTGCGCGACATCGACAAGATCTTCGTCGTGTCCTGCGGCACCTCCTTCCACGCCGGGCTCATCGCCAAGTACGCCATCGAGCACTGGACGCGGATCCCGGTCGAGGTCGAGGTGGCCAGCGAATTCCGCTACCGCGACCCGGTGCTGGACCGCTCGACCCTCGTCGTCGTCATCAGCCAGTCCGGCGAGACCATGGACACGCTCATGGCGCTGCGGCACGCCCGCGAGCAGAAGGCCCGCGTGCTGGCGATCTGCAACGCCAACGGCTCGACCATCCCGCGCGAGTCCGACGCCGTCCTCTACACCCACGCCGGGCCCGAGATCGCGGTCGCCTCGACCAAGGGGTTCCTCACCCAGGTCGTCGCCTGCTACCTCGTCGGCCTGTTCCTGGCCCAGGTGCGCGGGATGAAGTACGAGGACGAGGTCGACTCCGTCGTCGATGACCTGCGCAAGCTGCCCGAGGCCGTGGCCACGGTGCTGGCGGAGATGGAGCCGGTCCGCGAGCTGGCCCGGTCGCTGGCGAGCGCCGACACGATCCTCTTCCTGGGCCGGCACGTCGGCTTCCCGGTGGCGATGGAGGGTGCGCTCAAGCTCAAGGAGCTCGCCTACATCCACGCCGAGGGGTTCGCCGCGGGCGAGCTCAAGCACGGCCCGATCGCGCTCATCGGCGACGGCACGCCGGTCGTCGTCGTCGTCCCGTCGCCGCGCAGCCGGAACTCGGTGCACGGCAAGGTCGTCTCGAACATCCAGGAGGTGCGGGCCCGCGGGGCGCGCACCATCGTGATCGCCGAGGACGGCGACGAGGACGTCGTCCCGTACGCCGACCACCTCATCCGGGTGCCGCGCACCCCGACGCTGCTGGCCCCGGTGGTCACCACCGTGCCGCTGCAGGTGCTCGCGTGCGAGATCGCCACCACCCGGGGCCTGGACGTGGACCAGCCGCGCAACCTGGCGAAGAGCGTCACCGTCGAGTGATCCCCGCTGTGGTGAGGGAGGACGGCATCGAGCGCCCGGGACGGCGGCGCGGCAGACTGGGCCGGTGATCATCGGGGTCGGGATCGACGTGGTGCCGGTCGAACGGTTCGCCGCTTCGCTCGAGCGCACCCCGGGGCTGCGGGACCGGCTGTTCACCGCGGCCGAGCAGCGCACCCCCTCGGGGGCGCCGCGCAGCGGTGAGTCCCTGGCCGCCCGGTTCGCCGCCAAGGAGGCGCTGGCCAAGGCCCTCGGGGCACCGGGTGACCTGCACTGGCACGACGCCGAGGTCACCGTCGGCGAGCACGGCCGGCCGTACCTCGAGGTGCGCGGCAGCGTCGCCGGTCGCGCTGCCCAGCTCGGGGTGAGCGGCTGGCACCTGTCCCTCAGCCACGACGGCGGCATCGCCTCGGCGGTGGTCGTCGCCGAAGGGGTCGTGCGCGGGGAAGCCGGATGATCGGGCTGTTCACGGCCGACGAGGTGCGCGCGGCCGAGGCGCCGCTGCTGGCTGCCACCCCGCCCGGCACGCTGATGCAGCGGGCCGCGACCGGGCTGGCCACCGTCTGCGCCCGGCTGCTCGGCTCCACCTACGGCCGCCGGGTCGTCCTGCTGGTCGGCGCCGGCGGCAACGGGGGGGACGCGCTGTTCGCCGGCGCCTTCCTGGCCGGCCGCGGCGCCCGCGTGACCGCCGTCCTGCTGGACCCCGGGCGCGCGCACCCGGCCGGGCTGGCTGCGCTCCGGCGCGCCGGCGGGCGCACCGTCGCAGCGGGAGACCGGGTCGCGGAGCAGCTGGTCGCCCGGGCCGACCTGGTGCTCGACGGCATGCTCGGCATCGGCGGCCGCGGCGGGCTGCGCGGCGACGCCGTGGAGCTCACCCGGGCGGCGGCCGACGGCGCCGCGATCACCGTCGCGGTCGACGTCCCCAGCGGGGTGGACGCCTCGACCGGTGCCGTCGAGGGTGTCGCGTTCCCCGCTCTGCACACGGTCACCTTCGGGGCGGTCAAGCGTGGTCTGGTCGTGGGCGAGGGGCGCGGGCACGCCGGGCGGGTGCACCTGGTCGACATCGGCCTGGGGCCGCACCTGCCCGCGCCGGACGTCCGGCAGCTCACCGACGCGGATGCGGCCGCCCGCCTGGGGCCGCCGTCGGCGGGCGACGACAAGTATTCGCAGGGCGTCGTCGGCGTCGTCGCGGGCTCGGCGACCTACCCGGGCGCCGGGGTGCTGTGCACCGGCGCCGCGCTGCGCACCCGTCCCGGGCTGGTCCGCTACGCCGGGAGCGCGGCCGAGGGCGTGCGCGCGGCCTGGCCGGAGGCCATCGTCACCGAGGGCCGGCCCGCGGACGCCGGCCGGGTGCAGGCGTGGGTGGTCGGCCCCGGGATGGGCACGGACGACGCGGCGCGCGACGTGCTCGCCGAGGTGCTGGCCATCGACGTGCCGGTGCTCGTCGACGCCGACGCCCTCACCCTGCTCGCCCGCGAGCCGGACCTGGTGCGACGGCGGAGCGCCCCCACCGTGCTCACCCCGCACGACCGCGAGTTCGAGCGGTTCGGGTCCGCCCGGGGTGGCGGGGCGGGTGGAGAAGGCGTGGGCGCCGACCGGATCGGCGCGGCCCGCCGGCTGGCCGCCGAGCTCGGCGCCGTCGTCCTGCTCAAGGGCGACGCGACCGTCGTCGCCGACCCCGACGGGACCGCGTTCGTCAACGGCACGGGCACCGCGGAGCTGGCCACCGCCGGGACCGGCGACGTCCTGAGCGGCATCGCCGGCGCGCTGCTGGCCACCCAGGGGTCGACGGGGCTGCCGACCGCTGAGGCCGCCGCCGTCGCGGCGCACCTGCACGGTCGCACCGGCCGCCTCGCGGCGCGACGCGGACCGCTGATCGCCGGGGATCTCGTGCGGCGGTTGCCGGAGGCGGTCGGGCGCGTGCGCGGGATCCCGGGAGACGGGCTGGGAGACTCGGTCGCGTGACGACAACCCCTGGTTCCGGCCGCGCCGAGGTGGTGGTCGACCTCGACGCGATCGCGGCGAACACCGCGGTGCTGTGCGCGCGGGTCGACCGGCCGCTCATGGCCGTGGTCAAGGCCGACGGCTACGGGCACGGTCTCGTGCCCGCCGCCCGCGCGGTGCTGGCCGGCGGCGCGGACGCGCTCGGCGTCGCCGTCGTCGACGAGGCGCTCGCCCTGCGCGCGGCCGGTGTGACCGCGCCGGTCCTCGCCTGGCTCAACGGTCCTGGCACGGACGTCGCCGCGGCCCTGGCCGCGGACGTCGAGCTGTCCGTCAGCGCGTGCTGGGGGCTCGAGGAGGTCGTCGTCGCCGCGCGGGCCGCCGGGCGGACCGCCCGCGTGCACCTGGCCGTCGACACCGGGCTCTCCCGCGAGGGCGCCACGCCCGACGACTGGCCGGAGCTGGTCGCCGCCGCCGCCCAGGCCCAGGCCGACGGCCATGTCGCCGTCGCGGGGCTGTGGAGCCACATGGCCTACGCCGACGCGCCGACGCATCCCACGATCGGCGCCCAGGTGCGGGTCTTCGAGGAGGCCACCGCCCTCGCCCGGGACGCCGGCCTCACCGACGCCCGACGGCACCTGGCGAACTCGGCCGCGACGATCGCCCTGCCCGAGACGTGGTTCGACATGGTGCGCCCCGGCATCGCCCTGTACGGCCTGGACCCGCTCGGCGGGGATCCTCGGCCGTACGGCCTCCGCCCCGCGATGACCGTGCGCGCCCAGGTCGCGCACGCCAAGCGGGTGCCGGCCGGCTCCGGCGTCTCCTACGGCCACACCTACACGACCGAGCGGGAGACGACCCTGGCGCTCGTCCCGGTCGGCTACGCCGACGGCATTCCGCGGGCCGCGGGCAACCGGGCGCACGTGCTGGCCGCAGGCGCGCAGCGACGCATTGCCGGCCGGGTCTGCATGGACCAGTTCGTGCTCGACGTCGGGGACGACGCCATCGCCGCAGGCGACGACGTGGTGCTGTGGGGCCCCGGCGACGGCGGGGAGCCGACGGCCCAGCAGTGGGCCGACGCCGCCGACACCATCCACTACGAGCTGGTCACCCGGATCGGGGGCCGCTTCGCCCGCCGCTACGTCGGCACGGCCGGCACGCTCTGATGGCCCGCGAACCCCAACACCTCCCGCACCCCTCCGCGCAGACCGTCGGGATCGTCGGCGCGGTCGTCGGCCTCGCCGCGGCCGGCACCGCGGCGGGCGTCGCCCTCACCCGCATCGCGCGGCGTCGGCTGGACGTCGGCCGGCCCCGTGCGGCCGACCTCGCGGGAGTGCCCGACGCCGAGCTGCGCGCCAGCGACCCGCTCGGCCCCGAGGCCCGCCGTGCCGACCGCACCGCGCAGGTCCTGGCCGATGACGGCGTCCTGCTGCACGTGGAGGAGGTCGGCCCGCCCGACGCCCCGCTGACCGTCGTCTTCGTGCACGGCTACACGCTCTCGATGGGGTCGTGGGCCTTCCAGCGCCGGACCCTCGGGGCCTCGCTGGCCACCGCGAACGGGCACCGGCCGACGGCCCGCCTGGTCTTCTACGACCAGCGCGGGCACGGGGCCTCGGGGCGCGGCCCCAGCGAGCACTCGACGATCGAGCAGCTGGCCGGTGACCTCGCGGCCGTGCTCGACGCGCGGGTGCCGCGCGGCCCGGTGGTGCTGATCGGTCACTCCATGGGCGGCATGACGGTCATGGGGCTGGCCGCGCTGCACCCCGAGCTGTTCGGCACGCGGGTCCTCGGCGCCGCGCTGATCTCCACCTCGAGCGGCAACCTGGCCGAACTCAACTTCGGGCTGCCCGAGTTCCTCACCCGCGTGCGGGCGGCGGTGCTGCCGATCGCGGCCTGGACCATGCGCCGCCGGCCGGCCATCGCCGAGGGCACCCGGCGGGCCGCCGCCGACCTGATCTCGGTCGTGACCCGCTCGCTGTCCTTCGCCTCGGCCGACGTCGACCCCGCGCTGGTGCACTACGTCGACGCGATGATCGCCGGGACGCCGGTCGACGTGATCGCCGAGTTCTACCCGTCGCTGGCGGGGCTCGACGAGACGGGCGCGCTGGAGCCGTTGCGCCGCATCCCGACGCTGGTGCTCACCGGCGAGGCCGACCGGATGATCCCCGAGGAGCACAGCGAGCTGATCGTGGAGCGGCTGGGGAGGGCGGGGGACAGCAGAGCGGAGTTCGTGGTCGTCCCCGACGCCGGGCACATGGTCCTGCTGGAGAAGCCGGACGTGGTCGACGAGGCCCTCACCGATCTGCTGCGCCGGGTCGCCGCGGCGCAGGCGGCCGGGCGCTGACGATGGCCGCACCCCGTTCCCCGCGGCCGGACGCGCCCGCCGAGGAGGTGGCCCGCGCCGCCGAGGCGGCGGCCGACTGGGCGGCGCTGGTGACCGCGGCCCGCGGCTGCGTCGCCTGCCCGGAGCTGGCCGCCACCCGGCAGCACGTCGTCGTCGGCGACGTCCCGCCGTCGGGCCGCCCGGGCCTGGTGCTGGTCGGTGAGGCACCGGGCGCGACCGAGGACGAGACCGGCCGCCCGTTCGTCGGGAAGTCGGGCCAGCTGCTGGACCAGCTCCTCGGCGAGGCGGGGCTGGACCGCGCCGAGGTGGCCGTGCTCAACATCGTGAAGTGCCGCCCGCCGGCCAACCGCACGTCGAAGGCCCCGGAGGTGGCGCGTTGCAGCGGCTGGCTGCGCCGCCAGCTCGAGCTGCTCGACGCCCCCGTCGTCGTGGCGCTCGGGCTGTCATCGGCGAAGTGGTTCCTGGGGCCGCGCACCGTGCTGGCCGGCGTCCGGGGCCGCCCGCACGAGGACGACGGGCGGGCCGTCTGGGCGACCTACCACCCCTCGGCCGCGATCCGGTTCGGGCCGAAAGGTGCGCCCCGCGCCGGGCTGCTGGCCGACCTCACGGCCGTCGCCGCGTCACTGGGAGGAGCCGCGTGAAGGCCGACCACCTGCTGCCCACCGTCGAGGACACCGAGGAGCTGGGTGCCGCGCTGGCCGCCGTCGTCGTCCCCGGCGACCTGGTGATCCTGGTCGGGCCCCTGGGCGCCGGGAAGACCGCCTTCACCCGCGGCTTCGGCCGCGGGCTGGGGGTGACCGAGCCGGTCACCTCGCCCACGTTCGTGATCGCCCGCGTGCACACCGGCGGCCGGCTGCCGCTGGTGCACGTGGACGCCTACCGGCTGGGCGGCGCCGCCGACGTCGACGACCTGGACCTCGACGTCACCGTCGCCGACTCGGTCACGGTCGTCGAGTGGGGGCAGGGCCTGGTCGAGCAGTTGGCCGACGAGCACCTCGAGGTGCGGCTGGACCGCCGCGACGACGACGTCCGCACCGCCCGGCTCGTGCCGCACGGCCCCGGCTGGGAGCACCGGATCGGCTGAACCGCGTTCAGTGCCGGAAGACGACGAGGCGCAGCATCACGAAGTTCCACGCGGTGCCCAGGCCCTGGGAGATCGCCCAGGCCAGCGTGATCCTCCAGGAGGACTCGGGCAGCAGCACCAGCGCGAGCGCGTTGACGCCGAGGATCAGGAAGAACGTCGTGCCGTAGAGCAGCGCGAAGCTCCCGGCCCGCCGCGCGCCGCCCTCCACCTGGAAGGCCCAGCGCCGGTTGAGCGCGTAGGCGGTGGTCGTGCCGGCGAGGAAGCTCAGCGCCCGCGCGACATAGGTGGACAGCCCCAGGTGCAGGCCGAGCGAGTAGACGGACAGATCGACGACGGCGCTGAAGCCACCGACGAGCGCGAAGCGCAGGAGCTGCCCGACGAGGCCGGGGCGGGCCGCTGCGGCGTCGTCCTGGGCCGGGTCGTCCTGGGGCACGTCCACGTCCTCCCGGTGCGTCCGGCTCGTCGCCGGGTCCCGGGCATTCTCTCCCGGCCGCCGGCGCGCACTACCGTGGCCTCCCGTGCTCGTCCTCGCGCTCGACACCGCCACCCCGACCCTCGTCGCGGGCGTGGCCCGGTGGTCGCCCGGGGCGACCGAGGTGCTGGCCGAGCGGGCGGTGCCGTCGGGTACGAAGCACGCCGAGCTGCTCACCCCGGCGATCCGGGCCGCGCTGGACGACGCGGGCGTGACGCCCGCCGAGATCGACGCCGTCGTCACCGGGCTGGGGCCGGGCCCCTTCACCGGCTTGCGCGTCGGCATCGTGACCGCCGCGGCGCTCGCCGATGCCCGCGGGCTCCCCGTGGTGGGCGTCTGCTCGCTCGATGCCGTCGGCTCGGGCGCGCGCACGGTGGTCACCGACGCGCGCCGCAAGGAGATCTACTGGGCCGCCTACGACGCGGCGGGGGTCCGCGTCGTCGGGCCCGACGTCGTCCGCCCCGCGGAGCTCGGCCGGCCGGGACCGTTCGTGGGCGACCCGGCGTTCGCCGAGCGGCTCGGGGCCGAGGTGGTCGAGGCCGCGGTGACGACGGCAGGGTTGCTGCGCGCAGCCGCGCCCCAGCTCGCGGACCCGTCGTCCGCCGCGCCGCTGGTGCCGCTGTACCTGCGCCGCCCCGACGCCGTGCCGCCGACCACGATCAAGGCGGTCACGCGATGACCACGCTGCGGCCGATGCGCCTGGGTGACCTGGGCACGGTCATGGAGCTCGAGGAGGAGCTCTTCGCGCCGGACACGTGGACGGCGGCGATGTACCGCGAGGAGCTCGCGCTGACCGACACCCGCCACTACCTGGTGGCCGAGGACGAGGGCACCGTCGTCGGGTACGCCGGCCTCATCGCCTACGACGACGAGGCGCACGTCGCCACGATCGGCGTGACCGGCCCGCGCCAGGGCGAGGGCATCGGTGCCCGGCTGCTCGACGCGTTGCTCGCCGAGGCCGACCGCCGCAGCCCGGTGGTGCTGCTCGAGGTGCGCGCGGACAACGAGCACGCCCAGGAGCTCTACCGGCGGCGCGGGTTCGCCGAGATCGGCCGCCGTCGCGGCTACTACCAGCCCAGCGGGACCGACGCCGTCGTGATGAGGAGGACGAAGCCGTGAGCGAGCCATTGGTCCTGGGGTTCGAGACCTCGTGCGACGAGACCGGGGTGGGCATCGTGCGGGGGCACACCCTGCTGGCCGACGCCCTGGCGACCTCGATGGCGGAGCACGAGCGCTTCGGCGGGGTGGTGCCCGAGATCGCCTCGCGGGCGCACCTGGAGGCGATGGTGCCCACCGTGCACCGCGCGCTGGCCGAGGCCGGCATCGCGGCGTCGGACATCGACGCGGTGGCAGTGACCAGCGGACCCGGCCTCACCGGCGCGCTGCTGGTCGGGGTGGCGGCGGCCAAGGCCTACGCGCTGGCGCTGGACAAGCCGCTGTACGGCGTCAACCACCTCGCCGCCCACGTCGCGGTCGACGAGCTGCAGCACGGCCCGCTGGCCGAGCCGTCGATCGCGATGCTGGTGTCCGGCGGGCACAGCTCGTTGCTGCTCGTGCCCGACCTCGCGCAGGACGTGCAGCCGCTCGGCCGGACGATCGACGACGCCGCGGGGGAGGCCTTCGACAAGGTGGCCCGCGTGCTCGGGCTGCCGTTCCCCGGCGGCCCGCCGATCGACAAGGTCGCCCGCGAGGGCGACGCCTCGGCGATCGCCTTCCCGCGCGGTCTCACCGGGCCCCGGGACGCGCCCTACGACTTCTCGTTCTCCGGCCTGAAGACCGCCGTCGCCCGGTGGGTGGAGGCGCGGCAGCGCGCCGGTGAGCCGGTGCCGCTGGCCGACGTCGCGGCGTCCTTCCAGGAGGCGGTCGCCGACGTGCTCACCGCCAAGGCGGTGCGCGCCTGCCGCGACCACGGTGTCGACCACCTCGTGCTCGGCGGGGGAGTGGCGGCCAACTCGCGGCTGCGTGCCCTGGCCGAGGAGCGCTGCGAGAAGGCCGGCATCGTGCTGCGGGTACCCAGCCCGAGGCTGTGCACCGACAACGGCGCCATGGTCGCGGCGCTCGGCTCCCGGCTGGTCGCTGCCGGCGTCGCGCCGTCCGCCCCCGACCTGGGCGCCGACAGCGCCCTGCCGATCACGATCGTCAGCCGCTGACCCTGAGGGCAGAAATGGCCATTTCTGCCCTCAGGGGGCGAGGTCGCAGACGAGCACGGTAGGCGCGCCGGCGACCCGGGTGACGACGACGGTCGCCGTGCCGCGGGCGTCGGTGCGCAGCTGGCGGGCGAGTTGCTCGGGCTCGATCGGCGAGCCGCGCTTCTTCACCACTACGCGGCCGACGCCGCGCGCCCGCAGCAGCGCCTTGAGCTTCTTGAGGTTGAACGGCAGCACCTCGTCGACCCGGTACGAGCTCACCCAGGGAGAGTCCGCAGGGCCGTCGGAGGAGAGGTAGGCGATCGTCGGGTCGACCAGCGTCGCGCCGAGGTCGGCCGCGACCAGTGACATCAACCCCGAGCGGATCAGCGCCGGGTCCGGCTCGTGCAGCCAGCCGCGGACCGGGCCGGCCGCGGCGTGCCCGGGGTCGGCGTCGGCGGTCAGCTCGTGCACGACGCCGTCGCGCACCAGCGCCGCACGTCGCCACGTCGTCGACACCGCCGGGCCCCAGAGCAGGGCCTCGACGATCGAGCCGCCGGCCGACACCCACTCGGCCTCGATGCCGACTGGCACCCGCTCGTGGTCCAGGCCGGGCGCCACCTTCACCACCGACGTCGGGACCTTCTCGAGCAGCAGCGCGACCGTCGACCAGGGGGGCGACCAGCGGTCGGGGTCCAGCTGACGGCGCCCGCCCGCCCGCCGCGCCGGATCGAGGACGGCGGCGCCGCAGCCGGCCACCTCGCCGCCGCGCGCCGCCTCGACCAGCTCGACGGCGTCCCCGGCGACCACCCACACGTCGTCGGCGACGCCCAGCGCCTCGACGTTGGCGGCGGTGAGCTCGCGGGCGACCGGGTCGAGGTCGACGGCCAGCACGCGGGCGCCGGCGCGGGCGAGGGCGATCGTGTCCGTGCCGGCGGCACAGCCGAGGTCGGCCACGGAGTCGGCGCCGCCGGCCAGCAGCCGGGCCGCGCGGCGGGCGGCCAGCTCCGGGCGGCCGGCCTGCTCGAGGGTGTCCGCGGTGAACAGCAGCCGGTCGGCGTCCTCGCCGAAGGTGGACCGGGCCTTGAGCCGCTGGCGCGCGATGCCCCACGCCGGCCCGGCCAGGTCCGTGCCCACCTCGGCACGCAGCCGGGTGAGGCCGGCGACGGTGTCGCTCCCGGCGTCGAGCAGCGCCCCGGCCCGGGTCAGGGCCGCCGCGCCCTCGGGTGTCGCCAGCGCGCGCAGTTGGCGCACCGTCTCGGCGGCCTGCGCCTCGGTGTCCGGGTCCACGGGCACAGCCTGGCGTACGAGCCGTTCCGTCCTTCCGTCACCCGGAGCGGGGACCGGGTTGAGCGGTTGGCACTCTCGTAGGTAGAGTGCCAACTGACACGGGCTGGCGCCCGACCCCCGCGACGGCGGGTGCCCGGAGCCCGTGCCACAGCATCAGCACCACCAGTACCTGCCACCTGCCGTCCTACACCGAAGGGGGCGCCACATCGTGACGACCGCTACCAAGGTCAACATCAAGCCGCTCGAGGACCGCGTCGTGGTCCAGGCCAACGAGGCCGAGACCACCACGGCCTCCGGCCTGGTCATCCCGGACACCGCCAAGGAGAAGCCCCAGGAGGGCACCGTCGTCTCGGTCGGCCCCGGCCGCATCGACGACAACGGCAACCGCGTCCCGCTCGACGTCAACGTGGGCGACGTGGTCATCTACTCGAAGTACGGCGGCACCGAGGTCAAGTACGCCGGCCAGGACTACCTGGTCCTCTCGGCGCGCGACCTGCTCGCCGTCGTGGAGAAGTGACCTCCTAGTCACCGGCTCCACCAGCACTCCGACCGCCCCGGGCGACCCGTTCTCGGGTCCCGGGGCGGTCGTCTTTCCCACGCTTTCCTGATCGAGAGGCTCCTTCATGGCCAAGATCATCAAGTTCAACGAGGACGCCCGGCGCGGCCTCGAGCGCGGCGTCGACAAGCTCGCCGACGCCGTGCGCGTGACCATCGGCCCGCGCGGCCGCAACGTGGTCATCGACAAGAAGTTCGGTGCGCCCACGATCACCAACGACGGTGTGACGATCGCCCGCGAGATCGACCTCGATGACCCCTTCGAGAACCTCGGCGCCCAGCTCGCCAAGGCCGTCGCCACCAAGACCAACGACGTCGCCGGCGACGGCACCACCACCGCCACGGTGCTGGCCCAGGCGCTGGTCCACGAGGGCATGCGCAACGTCGCCGCCGGCGCCAACCCGATGGCGCTGGGCCGCGGCATGCGCGCCGCCCTCGAGGCCGTGCACGCCGCGCTGGACGCCGCCGCGATCCCGGTCGAGGACCGCGCCGCGATCTCCGGCGTCGCCACCATCTCCGCCCAGGACGCAGGAGTCGGTGAGCTCATCGGCGAGGCCATGGAGCGGGTCGGCAAGGACGGCGTCATCACCGTCGAGGAGAGCAACACCCTCGAGACCGACCTCGACGTCACCGAGGGCGTGCAGTTCGACAAGGGCTACCTCTCGCCGTACTTCGTGACCGACCAGGAGGCCATGGAGGCCGTCCTGGACGAGGCCCTCGTGCTGCTGGTCAGTGGCAAGATCGGCGCGCTGGCGACCCTGCTCCCGCTGCTGGAGAAGGTGCTCGGCTCGGGCGCCCGCCCGCTGCTGATCGTCGCCGAGGACGTCGAGGGCGAGGCGCTGTCCACCCTCGTCGTCAACTCGATCCGGAAGACGATCAAGGTCGTCGCGGTCAAGTCGCCCTACTTCGGTGACCGCCGCACCGCGTTCATGACCGACCTCGCCGTCGTCACCGGCGCGCAGGTCGTCAGCGAGGACGTCGGCCTGTCGCTGGAGTCCGTCGGTCTCGAGGTGCTCGGCACCGCCCGCAGGGTCACCGTCACGAAGGACGCCACCACGATCGTCGACGGCGGCGGCGCCTCCGACACGATCGCCGACCGGGTGGCCCAGATCCGTCGCGACATCGAGAACACCGACTCCGACTGGGACCGCGAGAAGCTGGCCGAGCGGCTCGCCAAGCTCGCCGGCGGCATCGGCGTCATCCGCGTCGGTGCGGCCACCGAGGTGGAGCTCAAGGAGCGCAAGCACCGCATCGAGGACGCCATCGCGGCCACCCGCGCGGCGGTCGAGGAGGGGGTCATCCCCGGCGGCGGCTCGGCGCTGGTGCACGCGGCCGAGGCGGTCGACGCGCTGTCCCTCGAGGGTGACGAACTGACCGGCGCCCGCGCCGTCCGCACGGCCCTGGACGCCCCCGCGGTGCAGATCGCGGAGAACGCCGGCTTCGAGGGCCGCGTCGTCGTCAGCAAGATCCGCGAGGCCGGAAAGGGCCACGGCTTCAACGCCGCGACCGGCGAGTTCGGCGACCTGGCTGCCCAGGGCGTCATCGACCCGGTCAAGGTCACGAAGGCCGCCCTGGAGAACGCCGTCTCGATCGCGGCGATGATCCTCACCACCGACTCCGCTGTCGTCGAGGCGCCGGAGGAGGACGAGGGGCACGCCGGGAACCACACCCACGGGCACTCGCACGGCGGCCACGGTCACTCGCACTGACCTGAACTCCGCCGGGATCAGGTGACCTGATCCGGGCGACGCCGGCCGCACCGCATCGAGCACGCGAGAGGGCCCGGTCCAGGAATCCTGGACCGGGCCCTCTCTCGGCGTTCTGTGGTGTCGGCTACACCCCGGCGGCGACGGCAGCCGGCGCGGCGGCGATCAGCCGGGTCCGCTCCTCCTCGCTCATGCCGCCCCAGACCCCGTAGGGCTCGCGCACCGAGAGTGCGTGCTTGAGGCAGGCGTCGATCACGGGGCACCGCCCGCAGACGGCCTTGGCCGCGGCCTGACGACGAGCCCGGGCGGGCCCGCGTTCACCGTCGGGGTGGAAGAAGAGGGACGTGTTCTCGCCACGGCAGGAACCGTGGAGCTGCCAGTCCCAGACCTCGGCTACGGGAGTCGGGAGTCTGCGGATGTCGGCCATGTCTCCTCCAGGCGTCGATCGAGCC
Organism: Mycobacteriales bacterium; assembly: GCA_038256725.1. Lineage (GTDB taxonomy): Bacteria > Actinomycetota > Actinomycetes > Mycobacteriales > Geodermatophilaceae > Blastococcus. Next base: position 13,489 of record JBBSKB010000034.1, read on the forward strand.
GGAGGACTGTCCGGCTGCAAGGGGCCGGTGCCCGAGGCCTCCGATGGTCAAACACGTCGTGATCGCAACTTTTCGCGCGAGCCACCCGTCCGCGGCCCTCACCCTCGGGGGTGAGGGGTGCTGTTGCCCGCCCCGGAACCCGCTCAAGGTGGAACAGCGTCGTACCGGAAACGGGAGAGGGACCAGCCCGGATCCAGGTGCGCGCAGCGCGGAGACGCGGGTTCCCCGGACGGGGCGCCCCGCCCGAGCGACACCCGGTCGGGGTCAGCCCCGGCCGGTACGGACCCGGCACCGACCGCCGGGCGGAGCGAGGAGCAGGCCTTGATCGACGACAGGATGCGCGCCACCGGCAACCCCGGTGCGACGGTGTGGGTGTACGACGAGCGCCGCCGGGTCCGGGACGACGTCGCCTCGCGGCTGGTCGCGCTGTCCTTCGTCGGCCGGGTCGAGGTGGTGGGTGACCCCGCCTCGCTGATGTCGCGGCTGGACACCCGCAGGCCCGACGTCCTCATCGTCGGCACGCAGCGCGCCGTGGACACCGGGCTGACCGCCGCCACCCAGGCGCTGCGCGCCCACCCGGGCCTGCCGGTGCTGGTGCTCGGTGCGCCCGACGACGCCGAGAGCGTCCGCGCGGCCGTCGCCTTCGGCGCCCGCGGTTACCTGCGATGGGATGCCAGCCCGATCGAGATGGGCCTCGGGCTGTCCCGCGTCGGGCTGCGCGCCGAGGGCGCCCGCTTCCCGCAGCAGCCGTCGAACCAGCACCTGGTCGGCGCCTCGTCGTGGAGCGGTGCGGCCCCGCTGGCCGGCTCCGCCCCGACCACGGTGCGCTCGACCGTCCGGGACGCGGCACCCGCCGCCGCGCTGTCGATGCGCGAGATGCAGGTGCTCACCGGCATGAGCCAGGGCAAGAGCAACGCCCAGATCGGCCGCGAGCTCTACCTGTCCGAGGACACCATCAAGACCCCCGCCCGCCGGCTGGTCCGCAAGCTCGGCGCCAAGGACCGCGCCGAGGCCGTCGCGATCGGCTTCCGCCGAGGAGTCATGTCCTGACAGCCTGATCGCGCCGAGTGGGGCCCGGAGGGTCCCGCGCAGGCGTGCTGGACGCGCTCAGCTCAGCAGGGGGACGGCACGTGGCCGCGGTGCGATCCGGCGGATCGCAGTGTCACTGCTCGGCCGCCCCGGCGACGCCGTCGGCGTACCCGCTGGCGTAGTCCCAGCTGACGTAGTCGTCCGGGTTCGGGTCGAACGGCGGCTCGTGCCGGCCGGTCTGCCCCTCGTCCAGGAGCTGGCGCAGGTTGGCCTGCATGAGCGGCCAGTCGACGTGGTGCTCCTCGTCGCAGTCCGGGCAGTCGACGACGATGCCCTTGACGCCCGTGGGCTCCAGCAGCGTGCGGAACACCTCGAGCTCGGCTAGGTCGTCGAGGACGCCGGCGCGCTCCTCGATGGTCAATGGCGGCGGACCCCCGTCGCCCGGACCGAAGTCCGGGTCGTGGGCCCCGAAGTCGAGGCCGGAGCCGTCGTCGAACGCAGACACGGGGCCAACGGTAGCCGCCTGGCGGGCGGAGCACCGCCCGCCCGGCGGTGCCGCCTACGATCGAGCCTGGACTTCCTGCGCCCGGTCGGGGTGCCGGCCGGAGTCCGTTCCCGATGGTGGAGGGGTGGCGGCCCACATGCAGCCCGATTTCGTGCCCGAGCTGCCGGCGAAGTTCGCCCCGCTCGGTCTGACCTACGACGACGTCCTGCTGGTGCCCGGCGCCTCGGACGTCGTCCCCGCCGAGGTGGACACCAGCAGCCGGGTGACCCGGCGCATCCGGCTCGCCGTCCCGCTGCTGTCCAGCGCCATGGACACCGTCACCGAGTCGCGGATGGCGATCGCCATGGCCCGCGTCGGCGGCATGGGCGTGCTGCACCGCAACCTCTCCGCCGAGGACCAGGCGAGCCAGGCCGACCTCGTGAAGCGCTCCGAGGCCGGCATGGTCACCAATCCGGTCACCTGCTCGCCCGACAGCACCCTCGCCGAGGTCGACGCGCTCTCCGCGCGGTACCGCATCTCCGGCGCCCCGGTCGTCGACGCCGACGGCGTGCTGGTCGGCATCGTCACCAACCGCGACATGCGGTTCGAGACCGACTACAGCCGCCTCGTGCGCGACGTCATGACCCCGATGCCGCTGATCACCGCCCCGGTCGGCGTCGACGCCGACACCGCCCTGCAGCTGCTCTCGAAGCACAAGGTGGAGAAGCTGCCGCTGGTCGACGGGGCAGGCCGGCTGCGCGGGCTGATCACCGTCAAGGACTTCGTCAAGCGCGACCAGTACCCGCTGTCCACCAAGGACGCCAACGGCCGCCTCGTGGTCGGCGCCGCGCTCGGCGTGGGCGAGGACGCCTACAAGCGGGCCGGCCTGCTGGTCGATGCCGGGGTGGACGTGCTCGTCGTCGACACCGCCCACGGCCACCAGCGCGCGGTGCTCGAGATGGTCGCGCGGGTCAAGAAGGACTTCGGTGGAGGCGCCGCTGGGGCGGGTGAGGGCATCGAGGTCGTCGGCGGCAACATCGCCACCCGCGCGGGCGCCCAGGCGCTCATCGACGCCGGTGCCGACGCGGTCAAGGTCGGCGTCGGGCCCGGTTCCATCTGCACCACCCGCGTCGTCGCCGGCGTCGGAGTCCCGCAGGTCAGCGCCATCTACGAGGCGTGGCTCGCGGCCGGCCCGGCCGGCGTCCCCGTCATCGCCGACGGCGGCCTGCAGTACTCCGGTGACATCGCCAAGGCGCTCGTCGCGGGCGCGGACACCGTCATGATCGGTGGCCTGTTCGCCGGCGTCGAGGAGGCGCCGGGCGAGCTGGTCTTCATGAACGGCAAGCAGTACAAGACCTACCGCGGCATGGGCTCGCTGGGTGCGATGCAGAAGCGCGGCACCCAGTCGTTCAGCCGCGACCGGTACTTCGCCGACGACGTCCTCTCCGACGACAAGCTCGTCCCCGAGGGCATCGAGGGCCAGGTGCCCTACCGGGGCGCGCTCTCCGGCGTCGCCCACCAGCTCGTCGGCGGGCTGCAGGCCTCCATGGGCTACGCGGGCGCCGCCACCATCGACGACCTCAAGGAGCGCGGACAGCTGACCCGCATCACGTCGGCCGGGCTGGTCGAGAGCCACCCCCATGACATCCAGATGACCGTCGAAGCCCCGAACTACCGGGGGCGCTGACCATGAGCGCACGCGACACCGTCGAGATCGGGCTCAACCGTTTCGCCCGCCGTGGCTACGACCTGGACGAGGTCTCGATCGTCCCCTCCCGGCGCACCCGGGACGTCGACGACGTCTCGACCGCCTGGCAGATCGACGCCTTCCGGTTCGGCATCCCGCTGGTCACCAGCCCGTCGGACGCCGTGGTCAGCCCGGCGACGGCGATCGCGGTGGGGGAGGCCGGCGGCCTGGGCGTGCTCAACGCCGAGGGCCTGTGGGGCCGCTACGAGGACCCGCTGCCGGTCTACCGGAAGCTGCGCGAGGCCGCCGACGGCGGTGCGCCCCCCGTGGCGCTGCTGCAGCAGGTCTACAGCGAGCCGGTCCGGCCCGAGCTGATCGCCGACCGGATCCGCGAGATGCGCGACGCCGGCGTCACCACCGCCGTCCGCGTCTCGCCGCAGCACACCCTGCAGTTCGCGCCGACCGTGCTCGCCGCCGGCGTCGACCTGCTGGTCATCCAGGGGACGATCGTCTCGGCCGAGCACGTGACCAGCAACGGTGACGCGCTCAACCTCAAGGAGTTCATCGCCGACCTCGACGTCCCGGTGATCGTGGGCGGCGCGGCGAACTACACGACCGCGCTGCACCTCATGCGCACCGGAGCGGCCGGCGTCATCGTCGGCGTCGGCGCCGACAGCTTCTCCACCACCGACGCCGTCATGGGCATCCGCGTGCCCCTGGCCAGCGCGATCGCCGACGCCGCCGCGGCCCGCCGCGACTACCTGGACGAGACCGGTGGCCGGTACGTGCACGTCATCGCCAACGGCCGGATCGAGACCAGCGGGGCCATCGCCCGTGCGCTGGCCTGCGGTGCCGACGCCGTCCAGCTCGGCGAGCCGCTGAGGGTCGCGGCGGAGGCGCCCGGCGGCGGCATCTGGTGGGACTCCGTGGCGGCGCATCCCCGCCTGCCGCGCGGCACGACCTCGGCGCCGGTCGAGCCGGTCGGGTCGCTGCACGACGTGCTGCTCGGGGCGGCGGGTTCCGCCGACGGTCGCACCAACCTGTTCGGTGCCCTGGCCCGCACGATGGCCAAGACCGGCTACCGCGACCTCAAGGAGTTCCAGCGCGTGGACCTCGTCATCGGCGGGTCCGCCACCGGGAGCGACGAGGACTGATGGACTTCCCGACCGTCCTCGTCGTCGACTTCGGCGCCCAGTACGCGCAGCTGATCGCCCGGCGGATCCGGGAGGCCGGGGTCTACTCCGAGATCGTCTCCTGCGAGGTCCCGGCCGCGGAGATCGTGGCGCGCAAGCCCGCAGCGATCGTGCTGTCCGGTGGGCCCTCCAGCGTGTACGCGCCGGAGGCGCCGCAGGTCGACCCGACCTTGTTCGAGTCCGGCATCCCGGCCTTCGGCATCTGCTACGGCTTCCAGGTGATGGCCGCCTCGCTCGGCGGCACGGTGGCCCGCACCGGCGACCGCGAGTACGGCGGCACCCCGCTGACCGTAACCACCGAGGGCCGGTTGTTCGGCGACCTGCCGCTGGAGCAGGACGTCTGGATGAGCCACGGGGACGCAGTCAGCGCCGCGCCGCCCGGGTTCACCGTCACCGCCACCTCCACCGGCGCCCCGGTCGCGGCGTTCGAGGACGTCGACCGCCGGCTCGCCGGTGTCCAGTTCCATCCCGAGGTGCGGCACACCGCGCACGGGCAGACGGTGCTCGAGCACTTCCTCTTCGACATCGCCGGACTCGAGCCCACGTGGACGATGGCCAACGTCGTCGAGGAGCAGGTCGAGCGGATCCGCACCCAGGTCGGCGAGGGGCGGGCGCTGTGCGCGCTGTCCGGCGGCGTCGACTCCGCCGTCGCCGCCGCCCTCGTGCAGCGGGCCGTCGGGGACCGGCTCACCTGCGTGTACGTCGACCACGGGCTGATGCGCGAGGGAGAGACCGAGCAGATCGAGCGCGACTTCGTGGCGATCACCGGGGTCGACCTCCGGGTCGTCGACGCCCGCGAGCAGTTCCTGGGCGCGCTGGCCGGGGTGTCCGACCCGGAGCAGAAGCGGAAGATCATCGGCCGCGAGTTCATCCGGGTGTTCGAGCAGGCGGCGCTCGACGTCGTCGGGGACGCCAAGGAGCACGGCCACAAGGTCGACTTCCTGGTGCAGGGCACGCTCTACCCCGACGTCGTCGAGTCCGGCGGCGGCTCCGGGACGGCGAACATCAAGAGCCACCACAACGTGGGTGGCCTGCCCGAGGACCTGCAGTTCATCCTCGTGGAGCCGCTGCGGACGCTGTTCAAGGACGAGGTGCGCGAGGTCGGCGTCCAGCTCGGCCTGCCCGAGTCGATGGTGTGGCGCCAGCCCTTCCCCGGCCCGGGCCTCGGCATCCGGATCGTCGGCGAGGTGACCCAGGAGCGGCTGGACATCCTGCGCAGGGCCGACGCGATCGTCCGCGCCGAGCTGACCGCGGCCAAGCTGGACCGCGAGATCTGGCAGTGCCCGGTCGTGCTGCTGGCCGACGTGCGTTCGGTCGGCGTGCAGGGCGACGGGCGCACCTACGGGCACCCGATCGTGCTGCGGCCGGTGTCCAGCGAGGACGCCATGACCGCCGACTGGACCCGCCTGCCCTACGACGTGCTGGCGAAGATCTCCACGCGGATCACCAACGAGGTGGCCGAGATCAACCGGGTCACCCTCGACGTCACCAGCAAGCCGCCGGGCACCATCGAGTGGGAGTAGGGATCCAGCTCACCTGAGGGCGTGCGCGTCCTCGGGCGGGGTGCCGAAGACCGACGGATCCCGGTCCGGCGCCTGCTCGCTCGTCAGGTCCGCGCCTTCGATCCGGTCCCAGCGGAACCAGCGCGGGCCCTGCCGTTCGCGGCACCACGCCGCGAGGTACCAGTGGCCGACCATGCGGGCCAGGAAGACCGGCTCCACGCGTCGCCGGGACGTCTCGCCGGCACCGCTCCGGTAGCGGATGGACACGACCCGGCGGCGCAGCACCGCCTCCTCGACGACGGTCGCCGCCGGCGGACGGCGGTGCTCCGTGTCGCGGACCCACACCCGGGCGCCGAGCCGCTCGGCCTCGGCCCGCGCGCCCGGGCCGAGCACGTCGAGGATCTTCTCCAACGCGGCGCGGGCGTCGACGGCGAACGGCGCGTCGGGGGCCCCGGCCAGCGCGACCGCCACGGCGACGGCCTGCGCGGGCGTCAGGTTCACCGGCGGTAGGGAGGCCGTGGCGTCCAGCACGTAACCGCCGCCGGGGCCCGCGGACGCCCAGATCGGTACCCCGGCCTGTTGCAGGGCGGCGACGTCCCGCTTGATCGTGCGCGGGGAGACTTCGAGCCACTCCGCCAGCCGCTGGGCCGTCCGGCCCCGGCGACCGGCCCGGCGCAGCTCCTCGGACACGGCGTGCAGCCGATCGGTGCGGTTCACCGGGAGAGGGTGGCAGAGACGGTGACAGCACGGTGTCACCAGGAGTGCGACAGGGTGCACGCATGACCCAGATCGCGCTCTTCCACTCCGTGCTCGGCGTCCGTCCCGGCATCCGCGACGCCGCCGACCGACTGCGTGTCGCAGGCCACGAGGTGCGCATCGTCGACCAGTACGACGGGCGGGTCTTCGACGACTACGCCGAAGCCGGTGCCCACGTCGAGCAGCTCGGCTTCCCCGCGCTGATGGCGGCCGCGGTGGCCGGCGTCGCGGACCTGCCCGACGGGTTCGTCGCCATGGGCTTCTCCAACGGGGCCGGGATGGCGGAGCACGTGGCGACGCAGCGCCGCTGCGCGGGAGTGGTGATGGTCGCGGGCGCCCTGCCGCTCGGGGTGCTGGGCGTCGAGGACTGGCCTGCGGGGACCGCCGTGCAGCTGCACGTGGCCTCGGGTGACCCCTTGCGTAACCGCGAGTGGGACGACGCGTTCCTGCGCGATGCCGCCTCCGCTCCGGTCGAGGTGTTCGAGTACCCGGTCTCCGGACACCTCTTCACCGACGCCAGCCTGCCCGCCGAGTTCGACGCCGCGGCGACGTCGCTGCTCTGGTCGCGGACGCTGGGCTTCTGCGCGGGGATCGTGCCTCAGCCCTCCGCGCGGTAGACCAGCCCGCGGCCGTCGGGGGTGGTGAGGGTGAGCCGGTCGCCGTCGATCGCCACGGTCGCGCCGGCGGTGAGGACTGCGACGACCTGCTCGTCCTGGATCTGCGCCGAGGGGTCGCAGCCGACGAGGGTCGAGACGCCCGCCTCGACGGTCACGCGGTCGCCGTCGAGGCGCCAGTTCCCGGCCGTCCCGTTGCAGCTGGTGGTGAACTCGGCCGTGCCCTCGGCCCCCAGGTGGAGCGTCGGCTCGCCCTGCACCGAGGACGCCGTCTCGCCGTCGACCAGCGACTCCAGCACCCACCGGGTGTCCGCGAGCGGGCTGTCCGGGACGGTCGGGACCGGCCCGAACCGCAGCTCGACGCCCTCGCCGCTCAGCACCAGCTCCGCACCGTCCACGGCGGCGGTGTCGACGGCGGCGAGCGCTGTCAGGTAGGCGCTCTCGGCCGCCATGACGTCCGGCTCGCAGGCCATCATCGTGCTGCCGACGTCGCCGACCGAGAGGGACGACCCGTCCAGTTCGTACGGGGCGAAGAAGCGGTTGCAGAACGCCACACCGCTCGCCCGGTCCTCGGTGAACTCGACCGTGGCGGTGGACCCGGGGGGCTGCGGCAGCGCCGCGCCGCCCGCCGTCCCGGCCCGGAGCTGCCATTCGCCGGACACGTCGGGGCCGTCCTCGGCCGCGCCGGTCCCGCAGGCGGCGAGCGCCAGCACCGCGGCGAGCAGCAGGAGGTGTCGCATGCCCTGCTCCACGCCCGGGATGCTCGCCGGGTTCCCGCGACGCCACAGGGCCCGGGGAGCGGATCGCTCCCCGGGCCCCTCTCTGCTTTTCCGCGGAAAAGCAGATCTCTAGCGGCGGCGGCGGGACCGGCGCAGCTCGCTCACCATCAGCGCGATCCCGGCGACGATCACCACGATCCACGCCAGCACGCCGTCGAACAGCTCCTCCGGCAGGTCCGCCGGGGACATGAGCAGGATCGCCAGGGCGATGAAGACCAGCCCGGGGATCAGGGCGCCGAGATCGGGACGGCGGCGCGGAGGCGTGCTGTCCTCGGTCTCCAGCGGGGTCACCACCTGCCGGTCAGCCACGGTTCACCTCCACGTCCCCGACGCCGGCGTCGACGTCCAGGATGATCTCGAACTCGTCGTCGCCGACCCACGAGCCGGCGCCGGTGCCCTCGAACGTGCCGTCGGTGAGCCCGTCGCGGCCGAAGATGCTGACCTCGCCCATCCCGGAGTCGACGGTCACCTGCACGTCGGCGTCGCGGGGGAGCACGATCTCGACGTTGCCGAGCCCGTGGTCGACCCGGGTGCGGATCGGCCCGTCCAGGTCGCTGACGTCGACCGCGGACAGGTCGACGGTCATGTCGCCGACGCCGCCTTCGTAGACCGGTCGCACCTCGGCGGCGCTGCTGGGTGCGAAGGTGCGGTCACCGAACCCACCTCCGGCCTTGTCCCACGGCACCGACTCGGCCGCGATCAGCGCCAGCGAGAGCACCGCGCCCAGCGCGATGAGCGCGCCGCGGGCGGTGCGGCCGCCGGTGAAAGCGGCGACGACGAGCCCGGCGCCGACGACGAGCAGCCCGCCCCCGAGGAACACGGTGGCGTCGAGGTCGAGGTCGGTGAACCGGGCGACCAGGGCGAGCACGCCGACGACGATGAGCAGCCCGGCGACGGTCACGCCCGGCACCGGGGAGCGCGGCCCGGCCGGGGGCCGCGGCACGGCCGGGGCGTCGACCCGGGCGGCGTCGGCCGGCATGAGCAGCCACAGCAGCAGGTACACGAGGACGCCGGTGCCGCCGGCCAGGGCCAGCGCGACGAAGCCGACCCGCCACAGCAGCGCGTCGATGCCGCTGTACTCGGCCAGCCCGCCACCCACGCCGCCGATCACCTTGTCGCTGCGACTGCGGCGCAGCTGGGGGCGGGCCACGGGGCCGAGGGGTGGCGGAGGCGGCTGCCAGGCAGGCGGCTCGAGCGGCGGCGCCGGTGGCGGAGGAGGAGTTGCCGATGTCATGGCACCGAGACTGCCGACCCGGGACGCCGTCGACCATCAGGGAAGGCCCCCAGCCGACCCTGGTTCCTCTCCGGGGGTGATCACCGGTACCGCCGGGGGTTCCAGCGGTGCAACGATCGTCGGTGTGACCACCACCCCGTCCGCCCCGCCCCGGCGCCCGACGCTGGTGCGCCCGCGGTCGGGGCGGGCCATCGCCGGGGTGGCGGCGGGCACGGCCGTCCACCTGCGGCAGGACCCGCTGGTGGTGCGGGTGGCCTTCGCCCTCCTCGCGACCACGGGTATCGGCGTCGTCGCCTACGGGCTGCTGTGGCTGACGATGCCGGTGGCTGCGCCCGGTGACGACGCGGAGCAGGCCCCGCCGATCCCCGGCTGGCGGCCGAGCGGGGCGAAGCAGTGGATCGCCACCGTCGTCCTCGGACTGGTGGCGGCGAGCCTGCTCGGCCAGCTCACCCGCTGGACGAGCTCCGACGTCGTCCTGCCGCTGGTGCTGGTCGGCGCCGGGCTGGCGGTCATCTGGCGGCAACTGGACACCGACCGCACCCTCGCCGTCGCCGGCACCCGCTGGACGCTGGCCGGCGGGGTGGTGCTGGGCGGGACCGGCCTGGTCTTCCTGCTGGCGACGACGGGGCAGCTGGCCAACGCCCGCAACGGGTTCGCCGCCACCCTGGTCGTGCTCACCGGCCTGGTGCTGGCCACCGCTCCGCTGTGGCGTCGGCTGCTCGACTCCCGCGACGAGGAGCGCGCCGCCCGGATCCGCTCGGAGGAGCGCGCCTCCGTCGCCGCCCACCTGCACGACTCGGTGCTGCAGACCCTTGCGCTGATCCAGCGGCACGCCGACGACCAGCAGGCGGTCGGCCGGCTGGCCCGCAGCCAGGAGCGGGAGCTGCGCGCCTGGCTCTACGACCCGAAGGTCGTCCGCGAGGGCGGCACCTGGGCCGGACTGGTGGCGGGCATGGTGGCCGAGGTGGAGGGCGACCACGCGCTCGTCGTCGACCACGTCGTCGTCGGCGACGCCCCGGTGGACGACGCGCTGGCCGCGCTGGGCGCGGCCACCCGAGAGGCGCTGGTCAACGTGGCGAAGCACTCGGGGGTGACCGCCGCGGACCTGTACACCGAGGTGACGCCGGAGCGGGTCTCGGTGTTCGTCCGCGACCGCGGCGCGGGCTTCGACGCCGACGCCGTCCCGTCGGATCGCCGGGGGCTGCGCGACTCGGTCACCGGCCGCATCACACGGCTGGGCGGGACGGCGCACATCCGCTCCGCCCCCGGAGAAGGGACCGAAGTGGAGCTCGAACTGCCGATGGTGGGGGCCTCGTGACGCGGGTGTTCCTGGTCGACGACCACGCGATGGTGCGCGCCGGCGTGCGCGCGGAGCTCGGGGGCGACCTCGACCTCGTGGGCGAGGCGCCGGACGTGCCGACCGCCGTGGAGGGCATCCGGGCCACCCGCCCCGACGTCGTCCTGCTCGACGTGCACCTGCCCGGGGGCGGGGGCCGCGCCGTGCTGGAGACGCTGCGCGCGGAGCTGCCGGAGGTGAAGTGGCTGGCGCTGTCGGTGTCCGACGCCGCGGAGGACGTCATCGCCGTCATCCGCGCGGGCGCGAAGGGATACGTGACCAAGACGATCTCCGGGCCCGACCTGCTGGACGCCGTCCGGCGGGTGGCCGACGGCGACGTCGTCTTCAGCCCGCGGCTGGCCGGCTTCGTGCTGGACGCCTTCTCCGCCGCGGGGGCCGCGCCCGCCGCCCCCGCGGAGGAGGCGACCGACCCGGGGCTGGACCTGCTCAGCGCCCGTGAGCGCGAGGTCATGCAGCTGCTCGCCCGCGGCTACACCTACCGGGAGATCGGCTCGCGGCTGTTCATCTCGGTGAAGACCGTGGAGTCGCACGCCTCCAACGTGCTGCGCAAGCTGCAGCTGTCCAACCGCAACGAGCTCACCCGCTGGGCGGCGACCAACCGTCTGCTGTGACGCCGAAGGCGGCGGAGCGGAACGCGTGTCACGCGGTGTGCACCACGTGGAAGGCCTCGGCCATGCGGCCCTCGGGCAGGCCGAAGCGCTGCGCGGTCTGCCGCATCCAGCCGCCGACGAACTCCTCGAGCCGGCCCTCGGGCTGGTGGCTCACCTGGGTGACGTGCGAGCGCAGCGCGGCGAACTTGCGGTCGACGACGTCGGTCACGTCGACGACGTGGTCGGCGCGCGGGCTGGCGCCCAGCCACACCTCCGGCACCGTCCAGGCCTCCAGGCCCTCGTCGGCGAGCAGTTCGGGAAAGGCGAACGGGTTGCGGGCGTCGGGGTAGACGGCACGCAGCGTGGACTCGCCGACCGTCATGTGGTCGGGGTGGCTGGCGCCGATGCGCTCCCAGAACCGCTCCGGCGAGCTGGTGAGCACCCGTTGCGGGCGCACCTGCCGGATCACCCGGCTGATGTCGCGGCGCAGGTCCAGGGTCAGCTCCAGCCGGCCGTCGGGGTAGCCGAGGAACCGGACGTCCTCGACGCCGACCTCCTTCGCAGCGGCTCGCTGCTCGGCCTGCCGCAGCGGGCCCATCTGGTCGCGCGGCGTCTCGTCGAACCCGCCGGCGTCGCCGTCGGTCACGATGCAGTAGGTGACCTCGGTGCCGGCCGCCGTCCAGGTCGCCACCGTGCCGGCCGAGCCGAAGTCGACGTCGTCGGGGTGGGCGAGGACGCAGAGCACCCGCTCGACGTGCGTGGCGGGCAGGGGTCCGGTCATGGGCGCTCCAGGTCAGCTCGGGTCGGTACCGGGCCGCAGGGCCAGCAGCGCGATGTCGTCGTCGTTCGCACCCGGCGAGACGTCGTCGAGGATGCGGTCGCAGAGTTCCTCCGGCGCCAGGCCTCCGTGGCGCGCGAGCGCGTCCGCGAGCCGGGCGATGCCCTGGTCGAGGTCGGCGGTCCGGGTCTCGACGAGGCCGTCGCTGTAGAGCAGCACGGTGCTGCCGGGCTCCATCTCGACCAGGTGCTCGCTCCGGCCGGCCTCGGGGTCCAGACCCAGGAGCAGCTCGGGCCGGCCGTCCAGGACGTCGACGGTCCCGTCGGCCCGGCGCAGCAGCGGCGGGAGGTGGCCGGCGCTGGACCAGCGCAGCCGCCACGACGGCCGTTCCGCCGTCCCGTGCTGCTCGACGCGCCCCAGCACCGCCGTCGCCAGCGTGCCCACGCGCAGGCCGGCCATGGCCGCGTCGAGCCGCCCGAGCAGGACGGCCGGGCCGTCGCCGGAGTCGTAGGCCAAGCCGCGCAGCAGGTTGCGCAGCTGGCCCATGGTCGCGGCGGCCGCGACGTCGTGACCGGTGACGTCCCCGACGACCAGCATGGTGGCGCCGCGGGTGGTCACGAACGCGTCGTACCAGTCGCCGCCGACGTGGGCTCCCTGGGCCGCGGGCTGGTAGCGCACGGCGAGCTGCAGCGACTCCGGCGTCGGCGGTTGCTGGAGCAGGCTGCGCTGGAGCGTCTCGGACATCGCCTGCGCCGCGGTCGCCGCCGACCGCTGGGCCGCCGTCGCGCGGATGCGGACCAGCACCTGCGCGCACTGGGCGGCGAACACCCGCAGCAACTCCAGCTCGTCGGTGCTGAACGGGTGCTCCTCGGCCCACGCCACGGCGAGGCTCCCGACGCACGCGTCGTTGACGGTCAGCGGCAGGAAGGCCCAGCCGTACCGGCCGATGTCGGCGTAGACATCGACCATCGACCCGTCGAACGCCAGTCCCGACCGCTCGGTCGGGAGGAGCAGCTCCCGCCCGGTGCGGGCCACCCATGGTGCAGGGAGCGGGCTGTCGTAGGGCACGTTGCCGTAGCCGAGCTGCACCTGCTCGCCCAGGGCAGCGCTGAGCGTCGCCCGCCAGCCGCCGCGGTCGTCGGGGGAGATGATGCCGCCGCCGTCCGCACCGAGGACGGCGAGCCCGCGGCTGACCACGATGCGCTCGAGGTCCTCGACCGTCTCGGCCGTGGTCAGCTGCAGCGCCACCTCGGCCAGGCTGGACAGCCGCCGGGCGGCGGTGTCGCGCGCTTCCTGGGCGGCCGCCAGTTCCTGCACGCGGGCGTAGAGGTCGGCCTCCACCGCTTCCAGGGCGCGGCTCCCGGGCCGACCGCCCGCCTGGGCGGCCTGCAGCGTCGACCGCTCCCGGACGTAGGCCGTCACGTCCTCGACCCGCTGCAGGACGAGCGCGGTACGGCCGTCCGCATCGAGCACCGGCGCGCTGATCAGTGACCAGTACCGCTCGCTCAGCTGCCCGGTGGCCGCGTCCAGGACGTCGTACTTCGCGATCGGCATCGGGTCGAGCTGCCCGGTGTCGCGAGCCCGTTCGAACGAGGCCTCGACCGGGTTGCGACCGTGCTCGTCGAGCGCGTCCGGCGCCGGCGGGAACGCCTCGAAGACCGGCCGCCCGATGAGCTCGTCCCGGCGCCGGCCCAGGAGCTGCAGGTATGCGGCGTTCGCGTCGACGATCACCAGGCCCGGGTCCATCACCAGGAAGGCCGTGGGGAGGGCGCCGAACAGGAGCTGGAAGTCGATCGGCACCGTGAAGGTGGGCGCCTCGGCTGCCGACATGCGCGCCCTCGCATCCCTGTGAAGCCCGGTCGGGGGGTGGCACCGGCCGTGGTCGCGCGTGCCGACGTGGATCCCGACATTACCGAGCGGCCGGACCTCCTGCTCGCTGCCGGTGGGAAGAGGTGGGTCAGATCACGTCGTGCACGATCTAGGTGCCAGCCCGGACAGCTTGTCGGGGTTGCGCACCACGAGGACCTGCTCGACCAGGCCGTCGTCCACGACCAGCGACATCGTCAGCTCCGGTGAGCAGCGCGGCCATGTCACCGCCGGCGCACGCGGCCAGGAACCGCTCGGTGACCTCCCGCTGTGCGCGCCGGTCGGCGTCGAACCGGGGACGCCGGGCCTGCACGTGCTCGCGTGCCCGATGCGCCATCTGCCGGACGGCGGACTCGGTGTTCGGGCAACCACGGGCCCACGTAGCTCTCCCGCCGGACCCGCGCCTACCCGGACCGGTCGATCGCCGGCCGGGTGGTCACCTGCACCAGGTCGGCGCGCGGGTCCTCGACGTCGTCGCGGTCGGCCGCCGACCAGCGCAGGCGTCGAAGGGGCCGAGCGCGTCGCTCATCGGGCCGGGATCTCGCACCGGTCCCGGAAGCCTGGCTGGTCGGCCCCAGGGCGCTGCTGAACCGCGAGCCGGAGTTCTCCACGGAGATCGTCATCGTCAGCTCGACCAGCTGGGCGTCGTCCAGGCACCAGGAGCAGCCGACGGTCGCGTCCGACGGGGATGTGACATCGGGCAGACTCGCCGCGTGCCGACCTTCACCGTCTACGCCGTGCTGCGGGCCACCACTGCCGTGGACGACGCCACCGTCGAGACCGTCGCCGCGGGGCTGCGCCCCGGTGACGAGGAGCTCCGGGTCTGGCGCGAGCCCGACCGCGCCGCGCTGCGCGCGTCCACCGAGTGCGAGGCCGTGGACCTGGACGCGGCGCTCGAGCTGGCGCACGCGCTCGGCGAGGACCTGCGCGCGCGGTGCGCAGGGGACGTGCTGGAGGCCGCGGCGCTCGGCGACGACGACTCGCTGGTCTGGCGCGCCTGGCTCTGATCAGAGCCGGCCGCGGCCCTGCCGGAGCAGCAGCATCCCGAGCGCCGCGCCGTCGGCGCCCAGCGCGGTCTGGAACCGCGCGAGGATCTGCTGCTCGCGGGCCAGGTTCAGCCGGGTGCCGCCGGAGGCCAAGCGGTTGACGCCGATCTCGCGGGAGACGGCCAGGCGCCGCTGCACGAGCTCGATGATCGCGGCGTCGCAGGCGTCGATCTGCTCGCGCAGCTCGCCGATCCGGTCGACGCCGGAGCCGGTGACGGCGGCGGCGGGGGAGGAAGGGGTGGTGCTCATCGGTCGTCCTTCGGGGATTCGGTGGACCTGCCCGGAACGACGGAACGCCCCGGAGCCTGTGGCCCGGGGCGTCTGGTGCGGCTGTGCTCAGCCAGCGGTGACGGCGACCGGAACCCGGTGGCCGTAGGCAAAACCAACCGTGACAAGGCTGGTCGTCGTGGCGAGCACGTCGAGGAGTCTGCCACAGCGGTCCGGAAGCGTCACCCGTCCGGCTTACAGTGATGTGGCTATGAGCAGCGTCCAGCAGGCCCTCCCCGGGACAGCCGCACTCCAGCGTTCCGCCCCCGGGTCCCTGGGTCGGGAGCTGGACCGCATGCTCGCCGGTCTCAACGGCCCCCAGCGGCAGGCCGTGGTCCACGAAGGTGGCCCGCTGCTCATCGTCGCCGGCGCCGGCTCGGGCAAGACCCGGGTGCTGGCGCACCGCATCGCCTACCTGCTCGGCGCCCGGCACACCCAGCCCGGCGAGATCCTCGCGATCACCTTCACCAACAAGGCCGCGGGCGAGATGAAGGAGCGGGTTGCGCACCTCGTCGGCCCGCGCGCCCGGGCGATGTGGGTCTCGACGTTCCACTCGATGTGCGTGCGCATCCTGCGGGCCGAGGCGGGCAAGCTGGGCCTGAAGTCCTCGTTCACGATCTACGACCAGGGCGATTCGGTCCGGTTGATGACCATGGTGGCGCGGGATCTCGACCTCGACGCGAAGCGCTTCCCGGGCCGCAGCCTGGCCGCCCAGGTCTCCAACCTGAAGAACGAGCTGGTCGACGAGGAGAGCTTCGTTCCGGGGACGCCGCCGGAGCAGGTGCTGGCGCAGGCCTACACGCTCTACCAGCAGCGGCTGCGCCAGGCGCACGCGATGGACTTCGACGACCTGATCATGAACACCGTGCACCTGCTGCAGGCGTTCCCCGACGTCGCGGAGCACTACCGGCGCCGGTTCCGCCACGTGCTGGTCGACGAGTACCAGGACACCAACCACGCGCAGTACATGCTGGTCCGCGAGCTGGTGGGCTTCGAGGATTACGGAGCCGAGGGGGTCGCTGTTCCTCAGGCCGAGCTGTGCGTCGTCGGCGACGCGGACCAGTCGATCTACGCCTTCCGCGGCGCCACGAGCCGCAACATCGACGAGTTCGAGCGCGACTACCCGCAGGCGACGACGATCCTGCTGGAGCAGAACTACCGCTCCACTCATCGCA
>JBBSKB010000035.1:0-29688 GCA_038256725.1 Mycobacteriales bacterium
CCTGGTCGAGGAGGACACCGCGCGCGCGGTGGCCGCGCAGCGGAGCGTGGCGGCATGAGCGAGCACCAGCACGAGCACCAGCACGAGAACGCGGCGGCGCGGGAGCCCGCGATCACCCGCGACGGCTACGACGAGCTCTACCGCTCGGCGCCGGGAGTGTGGACCGGCCGGCCGAACGGGCAGCTCGTCGCCGAGGCCACCGATCTGGCGCCCGGCACCGCTCTGGACGCCGGGGCCGGCGAGGGTGGCGACGCACTCTGGCTCGCATCGCGCGGCTGGCGGGTCACCGCCGTCGACTTCTCGCCGGTCGCTCTGGGGCGGGGTGCGGCGAAGGCGGCCGAGCTGCTCGTCGACGACCGGATCGAGTGGCGGCACGAGGACCTCGACGTCTGGACGCCGCCCGAGCGCGCCTTCGACCTGGTCACCGCGCACTACCTGCACTCCACCTGGACCGACCGCGGCGCGCTGTTCCGCCGGCTCGCCGCCGCGGTCGCGCCGGGCGGCACGCTGCTGGTCGTGGGGCACCAGCACGGCGAGGCATGGGGTCACGGGCACGCGCAGGCGCACGAGGCGGGCGCGCTCTACAGCGCCGACGACGTCGCAGCGGTGCTGGACCCGGACGAGTGGGCGGACGTCGTCACCGAGACGCGCGACCGCGATCCGGGCGCCGCACACCGCACGGGCAACCCGGTGCCGGACACCGTGCTGGTCGCCCGGCGCCGGTAGGGGCGGTCAGGAGCGCGGCAGCCCCAGGGCCGCGAGGGCCTCGGCGACGGCGTCCTCGTGCAGCAGGTCGAGGGCCAGCAGCCGGTGCAGCAGCACGCCGCGGCGGGTCAGCCGCAGGTCCGCGGCCCGCAGCCGGGGCACGGTCGCGCCCGGGCGGGGCGCAGTGAGCGGCGGGTCGAGCAGTCCTGCGCGCTGCAGGTCGGCGACGTCCTCGCGAGCGCCCCATGCGGACCAGCCTCGCGGCTCATCGGGCAGGGGAGCCATCGGCAGCGGCACCCGGTCGCGGCGGCCGACGGCGGCCAGCAGACCCAGCCGGCGCCAGCTCAGGTCGTCGGCCAGCCGCAGCGCCCGGCCGGCCACCTCGTCGTCCAGGTCGGGGGAGCAGGAGACCTCGGCGAGCAGGTAGCCGAGGTGGCGCACCCGGCGTTCATCGGCGGACCGGCGTGCGGCGGCGACGACGGCCTCGGCGAGCTCGTCGGCGGCGGGCCGGCTGCCCGGACGGGCGTCGAACCAGCCGTCGGACCGGGCCGGGCGGCCCGCGCGGTGCTGGGTGGCGGCGTACTCGACGGCGAAGGCCAGCGCGGCGCCGGCGCGCACCTGCTCCCGCGGCCCGGGCACGGTGGCCGCCTCGGTCGCGGTGGTGCACAGGCAGCCGGCGAGCGGAGCGGCGATCTGCACGAGGGCGGACGAGGGATCGAAGACGACGGTGGCCGCGGCCCGGCTCATCGAGCCGGCCACCGGGGCACCCTGCTCGATCAGGGTGCGGCCGGGCAGCTCTGCGGTCTCCTCGGGGGCGGTCACCCGGTGATCATCGCCAACCGGGCGCCGGTCCTGCACGCCGGCGGCCCCGGCCTCACCACAGCGGGGCAGCGGCGGTGAGCGGAACGGAACACGAGATCAGCCGCAGGGCGACGCCAGGGAAACCCGGAGCGGTCACCGTTGCCGCATGGCCGCTCCGACCCAGCCCCGACCGACCGTCGTCGCCGCACCACCGCCGCGGGGCGGGAGGTGGATCGACGACTGGCGGCCGGAGGACCCGCAGTTCTGGGAGTCGACCGGCAAGGGCGTCGCCCGCCGCAACCTGTTCTTCTCCGTCTTCAGCGAGCACGTCGGCTTCTCGATCTGGAGCCTGTGGTCGGTGCTCGTGCTGTTCCTGCCCGAGCCGGTGTTCGGCATCGACCCGGCCGGCAAGTTCCTGCTCACCACCCTGCCGACGGCGCTGGGTGCCTTCGTCCGGCTGCCCTACACGTTCGCCGTGGCCCGCTTCGGCGGGCGGAACTGGACCATCGTCAGCGCCGCGCTGCTGCTCGTGCCTACGATCGCCACCGCGATCGTCCTCGAGCCCGGCGTCTCCTACGGCACGCTGCTGCTGGTCGCCTGCCTGGCCGGCGTGGGCGGGGGCAACTTCGCCAGCTCCATGGCCAACATCAACGCGTTCTACCCCGACCGGCTCAAGGGCTGGGCGCTGGGCCTCAACGCCGGCGGGGGCAACCTCGGCGTCCCCGTCGTCCAGCTCGTCGGGCTGCTGGTGCTGGCGACGGCCGGTGCCGAGCAGCCCCGGCTGATCCTCGTCGTCTACATCCCGCTGATCATCGCCGCGGCGGTCGGCGCCGCCCTGGTCATGGACAACCTGACGACGGCGCGCAACCAGCCGCGGGCCATGCGCGAGGCGACGCGCGAGCCGCACACCTGGATCATGTCCTTCCTCTACATCGGCACCTTCGGCTCGTTCATCGGCTTCGGGTTCGCGTTCGGCCAGGTGCTGCAGAACCAGTTCACCGGCTCCTTCGCCACGCCGCTGGCCGCGGCCTCGCTGACCTGGCTCGGACCCCTGCTGGGGTCGCTGATCCGCCCGGTCGGCGGTGCGCTGGCCGACCGGTACGGCGGCGCCCGCATCACGTGCGCGAACTTCGTCGCGATGGCCCTCGGGGCGGGCGTCGTGTGGACGGCGAGCCAGGTGGAGTCGCTGCCGTTGTTCGTCGTCGGCTTCGTGCTGCTGTTCGTGCTCAGCGGCCTGGGCAACGGCTCGACCTACAAGATGATCCCGGCGATCTTCCGCTCGCAGGCGCTGCAGCGGGTCGCCGGCGGCGGCGATCCGGAGGCGGCCGACCGGCACGCGCTCCGGATGTCCGGCGCGCTGATCGGCATCGCCGGCGCGGTGGGTGCCTTCGGCGGGGTGCTCGTGAACCTGGCGTTCCGGCAGTCGTTCATGACCACCGGCACCGGCGACTCCGCCTATCTGGTCTTCATCGCGTTCTACGTCGTCTGCGTCGCCGTCACCTGGGTCGTCTACCTCCGCCCGCAGGCGGCGCACTCCGTCTGATGTCGGTGGGCAACCGGCTGCTCAGCTCCGAGGAGAACCAGGCGCTGGTCGGGCCGGCGCGGGGCGAGCGGGTGCGCGAGCTGGTCGGCGAGGAGCCGCGGCCAGGCGTGCTGGCCTTTCCGCGCGTGCTCATGCGGCTCGACCTCCGATGGGGCCGCTCAGACCGAGAGCCGGTACCCGCGCTTCACCACGGTGGTGACCAGGAGTGCCCCGAGGGCGGCCCGCAGCCGGGCGACCGCCATCTCGACGGCGTGGCCGTCCCCACCGCCGGGCAGGCTGTCGACCAGCTCGGCGCGGGACACGACGGTGCCGGGACGGCGGGCCAGGGCCCGCAGCACGCCCATCGGCCCGGGGGCCAGTTCGACCACCCGGCCGTCGACGACGGCGGCGTACCCACGCACCTGGAGGGTGTGCGCACCGACCTGGAGCGCCGGGTCGCGCTCGGGCAGCCGGGTGACGACCTCGCGGGCCAGCGCACCCAGCCGGGCCCGCTCGGGCTGCCGGGTCGGGATCCCCACGGCCTCCAGCGGGCCGGCGGTGACCGCGCCGACGGCGACGGCCAGCACGCGGTCCCGCAGCGCGGCGACCAGTTCTTCGCGCCGGCCCAGCTCCGCCGCGACGGCGAGCAGGCTGGCGGCGGCGGGCGCGCTCGTGAAGGTGACTGCGTCCACCGTGCCCGCGATCACCGAGGCCACCAGCCGACGCACCGGGGCGACGTCCTCGGGCAGCACCCAGCGGTAGACCGGCACGGTCAGCACCTCGGCGCCGGCCGCGCGGAGACCCTCGACCAGGTCGGGCAGTGGGTCGCCGTGCAGCTGGACGGCGATCCGCCGCCCTTCGAGGGGGCCCTCGGCGCCCGAGAGCAGGTGGGACAGCACCTCGGCGGAGGACTCCGACTCCGGCGACCACGCGTCCACCAGGCCGCCGCCGCGGATCGCACCGCGCGCCTTGGGTCCGCGGGCCATCGCGCGGGCGTCGCGCAGGTGCTCCACCAGCGGCAGGTCCCACGCGTCGGCGGCCTCCAGCCAGCCGCGGAAGCCGACGCCGGTGGTGGCGACGACGAGGTCGACCGGCGCCGCCAGCACCCGCCGGGTGGCCGCCACCAGCTCCGTGTCGTCGGACAGGGGCACGATGCGGATCGCCGGTGCGTAGACCACGCGGGCGCCCCGCCGGTCCAGCAGCGCGCCGAGCTCCTCCTTGCGGCGGGCGGCGGTCACCGCCACCGTGTAGCCGGCCAGGGGCAGCTCGGCAGCGGTGGTCGGATCGGCTTCCGGATCGCTCACGTCGTCCCCCTCGTGGCCGGCGGTCGACCCATCGTGCGTGCCCGGCGTTACCGGCATGTGTCCTCCAGGGGCACGAAGCGCCCCACGTGACCGCGGTGAGGCCGCCGAAGGTCAGCGCGCGGCCGGCGTCCACGTCGGCACCGGTCCGCCGCTGCTCACGACGAGCCCCCGGCTGGCGAGCAGCCGCACGTGCGCGTCGGTCTCGGTGACGGCGAAGATCCGCATCCGCCGCTCGTACTGCTCCCAGGGCCGTGACCAGGTGAGGTGCGCGGCCAGCTGCCACGGCGTCGAGTGCGGGTGCGCGGTGATCGCGGCCAGCAGCTCGGCGAGCCGGTGCTCGTGGTGGGCGGTCAGCGAGTCCACGCGGTCGGCCAGCCCGCGGAAGCGCCACTCGTGCGCCGGGAGCACCTCGGCGGGGTCCAGGTCGCGGACGGCGGCCAGCGAGTCGAGGTAGTCGCGCAGCGGGTCCCCGCCGCGGGCGTTGGTGGAGATGTTCGGGCTGATCCGGGGGAGGACGTGGTCCCCGGAGAAGAACAGCCGGGCGTCCTCCTCGGCGAAGCAGAGGTGGCCGGGCGTGTGCCCCGGCGTGTGCACGGCGCGCAGCCGCCAGCCCGGGAAGTCGGCGTGCTCCCCGTCCTCGAGCAGCCGGTCGGGCACGGCCATCGACGTCCAGCTGCCCATGTTCTCCGCGGGGCCGACGTCGGACACTGCCTCGTCGCGGTCGGCGCCCAGGCCGACGAGGAACTCGATCTCGGTGTCCACCGCGGACTGGGCGCCGGCCGTCGTCATCTGCTGCACGGCGGTGGCGTCGGCCGGGTGCATGGCGATCCACGCGCCGCTGGCCTCCCGGACCCGTCCGGCCAGCCCCAGGTGGTCGAAGTGCAGGTGGGTGACCAGGGCCCCGCGGATGTCGGAGACGTCGCCGCCGATCGCGGCAAGCCCGCCGGTCAGCGCCGTCCAGGCCGCGTCGTCGCCCCAGCCTGTGTCGATCAGCCCCAGCCCGCCGCCGTCGAGGGCGAAGGCGTAGATGCTGTTGTAGCGGAGCGGGTTGTGCGGGATCGGCACCGGGATGGACCACAGATCCGCGCGCAGCTGCTCGACGGGGGGCATCACGCGGGCCTGCCAGGCCTCGTGCTGGGCGGTGCCGGAGATCTCCACGCCCGGCACTCTGCCAGCCGCGGGTGCGGCGCCGGCTGTCACCATGGAGGCATGTCCGGTCCCGCCACCGCCGTCCCCGCCGCCGTCCGCGCCGCGCCGCGGCGGTTCCGGCTGCTGCTCGTCGTCCTGGCGGCGGTCGTGCTCGCGGTGACGGGAGTCGTCGTCGTCACGCTGCCCTCGACCACGAACACCGTGGTCGACTACGGGGTGGTCGACCAGGTCGCGCTGGGCGGTATCGGCCTCTTGCTCGCCGCGGGCGTGCTGTGCCTCGGCCGGCTCCGCGTGGACGCCGACGCCACGGGCATCCGGGTGCGCAATCTGCTGGTCCGTCACGAGCTGCCGTGGCAGTCGGTGCGCGCGGTCCGGTTCGACCGGAAGTCCGCTTGGGGCTCGCTGGCGCTGGAGAACGGCGACGAGATCTCGCTGCTGGGCCTCCAGGCGGCCGACGGCGGGTCCGCCGTGCGGGCGGTCGAGGGCCTGCGGGCGCTGCACTCCGCCGCCCGGGCGCAGGACCCGGTCCGCCCACCGCTTCTCTACGACGACTGACGCGGGACCCGGGAATGACCGGGAGGGGCCCGACGCTGTAGGGTGGGCGTGCCTCCCCCCGCTACATGAGGCGCGCGAACCAACCAGCGGCCCCGCCCCGGGCCGCTGATCCAAGAGGAGCCCGCTCCCACCTGACGCCGTCAAGGCGCTCAGGTCCCCGGATCGCGAGGATCGACCCTGGTCGGTGCTCGCGTCCTGCACCCGTCCTCGGACGGCTGCGGAACCCGGAGAGTGGGCCCCGTGAGCAGCTGCTCACGGGGCCTTCGTTCTCTCCGCATCCCGGGACGGGCGAGCTCCTCACAGGCAAGAGCAGAGGAGAGGCCATCACCGAGCCCCGCATCAACGACCGCATCCGCGTCCCCGAGGTCCGCCTGGTCGGACCCGAGGGCGAGCAGGTAGGCGTCGTGTCGATCGGCGAAGCGCTGCGTCTGGCCCAGGACTCGGAGCTCGACCTCGTCGAGGTCGCTCCCATGGCCCGGCCGCCGGTCTGCAAGCTCATGGACTACGGCAAGTTCAAGTACGAGGCCGCGCAGAAGGCACGCGATGCCCGCCGGAACCAGACGCTCACCGTGATCAAGGAGATGCGGCTGCGTCTCAAGATCGACCCGCACGACTACGAGACCAAGAAGGGCCATGTCGTCCGCTTCCTCAAGGGCGGCGACAAGGTCAAGATCACCGTGATGTTCCGTGGGCGCGAGCAGTCGCGACCGGAGATGGGCTACCGGCTGCTCCAGCGGCTGGCCGCCGACGTCGCCGAGCTGGGCGTCGTCGAGTCCAACCCCAAGCAGGACGGCCGGAACATGGTCATGGTGATCGCCCCGCACAAGAACCAGGCCGCCACCGACGCTGCGCGACGCACCGCGAAGCAGGAGAAGGCCTCGGCGTCCGAGCCGGCGAACGACGAGCAGACCGCACAGGCCTGATCGAACGCCTGCGATCGACCGCACGACCGAAGACGGCCGGTGCCGTGCGGCAGCCGCACGCTGCCGCGCGCACCGACATCCAGACGAAGAGGACTCGTGACATGCCGAAGATGAAGACCCACAAGGGCACGGCCAAGCGCGTGCGCGTGACGGGCTCCGGGAAGTTGGTGCGCGAGCACACCAACAACCAGCACAAGTTCGAGGTCAAGTCCTCGAGCCGCAAGCGCCGCGTGAGCGGGATCGGCGTCCTGTCCCCGGCCGACGCGCCGCGGATGAAGAAGCTCCTGGGCCTCTGAGCGCCCCCTCACCACTGACCTTTAGCAGAACAGGAGCACTTCCGTGGCACGCGTGAAGCGGGCGGTCAACGCCCAGAAGAAGCGCCGTAGCGTCCTCGAGCAGGCCAGCGGTTACCGCGGGCAGCGCTCGCGGCTGTACCGCAAGGCCAAGGAGCAGATCCTCCACTCGGCCACCTACAACTACCGCGACCGGAAGGCCCGCAAGGGCGATTTCCGCAAGCTGTGGATCACCCGGATCAACGCCGCGGCGCGTCAGAACGACATGACCTACAACCGGTTCATGCAGGGTCTGAAGCTGGCCGGCATCGAGCTGGACCGTCGCGTCCTGGCCGAGCTGGCCGTCAACGAGCCGGCGGCCTTCGCCACGCTCGTCGGGTCCGCCCGGGCCGCGCTCGCCGCGAACCCCGAGGCGACCGGCGCCGCTGCCTGATCCAGGCGACACCGTCCGACGCCGTCGGTGCACGACCCTTCGGGGCCGGGCGCCGGCGGCGTCGGTGTCTGTGCGGCCGGGAAGCCCCGAGAAGAGGAGCATCGAGCGTGAGCGAGCTGCTGACCGAGCGGTCGGCCCGGATCGTGGCCGCGCGCAAGCTGGTCCGCCGGGCGGGCCGGGACGCCGCGGGATCGTTCCTCGCCGAGGGGCGGCAGGCCGTCGTCGAGGCGCTCGCCGACCCCGACTCCGTGCGCGAGGTCTTCGCCACCGAGGCCGCCGCGACGGCGCACTCCGACCTGCTGGCCGCCACCGGCGTCCCGGTCCGGCTGGTCACCGAGAAGGCCGCGGCCGGGCTGTCCGAGACGGTGACCCCGCAGGGGTTGGTCGCCCTCTGCGCGCTGCGCGACGTCCCGGCCGACGACGTCCTCGCCGCGCCGCCCGCGCTCGCGGTGGCGCTGGCCGAGCTGGCCGATCCGGGCAACGCCGGCACCGTGCTGCGGACGGCGGATGCCTGCGGCGCCGGCGCGGTCGTGTTCGGCACCGGCTCGGCCGACCCCTACGGCGGCAAGGCGGTGCGGTCCAGCGCCGGCAGCCTGTTCCACCTCGACGTCGTGCGGGGTGCTCCGCTGGAGGAGTTCCTCCCGGCGTGGCAGACCGCCGGCGGCACGGTGCTGGCCGCCGACGGCGGGGGAGAGGTCCCCCTCGACGCGGCGGCCGCGGACGGCCGACTGGCCGGGCCGGTGCTCTGGCTGTTCGGCAACGAGGCCCGTGGCGTGCCCGCGGAACTCGCCGCCCTGGCCGACGCCCGGGTGCGGATCCCGATGCGCGGCCGGGCGGAGAGCCTCAACCTCGCCGCCGCCGCGGCGATCTGCCTCTACACGACCCAGCTCGTCCAGCGCGGCTAGATGAGCTGGGCGCGCTTCCAGAGGCGCTCGGACGGGCCGCCGATGAGCCCCTGCCCGCGCAGGAACGTCACCAGCCCGGCCGACGCCGCGCGCAGCTTGGCCGCGTAGTGCTCGTTGGCGCGCGCCGCGGCCTTCGCCGTCGCGGGGTCGAGGCCGACGGAGGCGTACACCTCGGGCTGGACGAGGTTCTCGGCGACGATCGCCGCAACCGCGGCGACGACGGTGCGGTGCTTGCGCAGCTGCCAGGCCGAGAGCTCGGGCGTGCGACGGGCGACCTCCTCCCGGGCGAAGCGCATGTGCCGGGCCTCCTCGACGACGTGGATCTGGCTCGTCGCCCGGGTGAGCGGCTGGACCCGGTCGTCCTTCATGAGGTCGCGCTGGAAGATGTCGAGGATCTCCTCGGCCACCAGGATCGCGGCGTAGGCCGCCGGGCCGTCGCCCTTGGCGGCGAAGGCCTTGCCGAGGCGCAGGATCTTCTTCGACGGCTGGTAGGACGGTGCGCCGAAGGTCTCCGCGGTGCGGGCGAACATGACCGAGTGTCGGCACTCGTCGGCGATCTCGGTCAGCGCCCACTGCACGTGCGGCTGGGCCGGGTCGACCCCGTAGATGTCGCGCAGGACCAGCTGCATCAGCAGGCACTCGAACCAGATGCCGACGCCGGAGATGGAGCAGTACTCGTGGATCGTGAGCGTGACCCGCTGCTCCTCGGTCAGCCCCTCCCACAGCTCGGTGCCGTAGAGGCTGGACCACTCCGGCGAGAGGCCGTAGAGGTGGTCGGGGATCGGCGCGTCCCAGTCGATGTCGACGACCGGGTCGTAGGACTTCTTCGCGGCGGAACCGAGCAGCCGCGCCGACAGCGACTGCCGGTCGACCGGCGCCTTGCGCGTGGCGGAGTCGTGCCCGGCGGTGCCGGAGGGCAGTGTGGCGGTCATCAGCGGTCTCCCTCGAAGGTCGAGCGGGGCTGTCCCGAAAGGTAGCTGTTACGGTGGAACACATGCAACCCGACGCGCTCGCCGAGCCGTCGGACGACGCGCCCGAGGCGCCCACGGACGGCCGGCGTGCCCGGTGGACCGAGCACCGGCGAGCGCGGCGGGCGGACCTGGTCACGGCCGCGGTGGAGGCCGTGCGGCTGGCCGGGCCCGAGTTCGCGGTCGAGGACGTCGCCCGCAGCGCGGGGGTCTCCAAGACGGTCATCTACCGCTACTTCAGCGACAAGGACGAGCTGGTCGACGCCGTCCTGGGCCGGATCTCCGAGGCGATCCTGCTGCCGCGGCTCATGGGCGAGCTGGTCGCCGAGCGCGCCGACGACCGCGCGCAGCTGCAGGCCGTCATCGCGGCGTTCGTCTCGCTGATCGAGGACGAACCGGCGCTCTACCGGTTCGCCTACGCCCACGCCGGCCGGTCCGGGCGGGCGGACCTGGTGGCCGCCACCGAGCGGGAGATCGCCGAGGCGCTGGGTGTGCTGATGGGCGAGCGGCTCGCGGCCGCCGGCCGGTCGCCCGACGCCGCGCTCACCTGGGCCTACGGCGTCGTCGGCATGGTCCAGCTGGCCGCGCACTGGTGGTCGGCCG
This sequence comes from Mycobacteriales bacterium, assembly GCA_038256725.1. Taxonomy (GTDB): domain Bacteria; phylum Actinomycetota; class Actinomycetes; order Mycobacteriales; family Geodermatophilaceae; genus Blastococcus. The sequence goes on from JBBSKB010000035.1 coordinate 10,162, forward strand.
CGCGGACGGTGCCGGCCGCCCAGTTGATCGACCAGCTCACCGAGCTCGCCCACGGCGGGCTGGGCACGCTGCTGCCACCATCCCGCTGACCCGCCACCCCCGCTGACCCACCCCGCTGACCCACCCCGCTGACCCACCCGGCTGACCCACCCGGCTGACCCCGCCCCCGCGACGGAGGAGCCGATGAGCGAGCACGCGCAGCCCGAGGGCTACGACGGCGAGGTCACCGGGCTCGGCCGGCCGCCGTTCCCGGTCGAGCTGCTCGACCGCGCCGCCGAGGTCTGAGCCGGCTCAGCGGCGGACGGCGGTCTCGCCGGCTGCCGCGATGCCGAGCAACCCTGGGACGTCGTCGGCGTCGGCCGGGCACAACGCCGTCCCGACACGGACGCCGAGCACCACCTGCTCGCCCGCCACGACGAACGGCGCGCTGACGGCGTCGGCCAGCGCGGCGGCGATGCGGGCCGCCTCCTGCGCCGCGGTGGCGGGCGCCAGCTCCGGCACGGCGACGGCGAACCGGGTGGCGCCGAGCCGGCCCATCGGATCCCCGTGGCGCAACCGGCTCTGCAGCCGCCGGACCGCGGCGCGCAGGACGTCGTCCGCGGCGTCGGGCCCGAACCGCTCGGCGAGGACGCCGACGCCCTGCAGGTCGACCGTGAGGACGGCGAGCAGTCCGCCGCCGGTGCGGGCGTTCCAGCCGGCCACCTCGAGCAGGGCCTCGGTCCGCCGGCGGCTGGGCAGGCCGGTGGCCGGGTCCGTACCGCTGAGCTCCGCCAGCCGGCTGCGGTGGTCGGATTCGGCGGACCTGGGCGCCGGGATCGGGGCCGGCAGGGCCGCGGGGACGCCCGGGACTGCGGCGGGCCGAGGGGCGACGCGGGAGAGCAGGGCGCGGGCCGCCTCGACCACCGTGGCCCGCTCGTAGGTCAGGGCGTACTCGAACTGGCGGTCCATGTCCGGGCCGGTCGAACCCAGGTCGCGGGCCAGCAGCGCGGCGGCGAAGTGCGGGCCGAGGACGACGACGTCCCACTCGTCGCGCACCGGGTCGGCGGGGGCGAGCGTGGCGCCGCGGACGCCGGGCAGGGGCTCGGCGTCCAAACCCTCGCCGACGGCGCAGACGAAGCCGGTGGCGGCCGCCAGCTCGGCGTACCGCCGCTCGGTCGACGGCGTGACGTGCCGGGCCTCCTGGAAGGTGGACGCGACCACGCAGGTGTCGCCGACGCCCACGGCCTCGCGCTCGAGCTGCTTGCTCAGCTCGACCAGCAGCGACTTCGGCGAGCGCCGCAGCCGGGTGCCGCGAGGGAGGCAGCCGAACGGTGAGCCGGGGTCGTCGGCGGACGCTTCTGGCTCGGGGGTGGGGAGGACGAGCCCGCCGGCCGGGCGGTCGAGCTGGGCGCCGGCCGCCGGGCGGCCGAGGAACCAGCCCTGGCCCAGGACCGCCCCGAGCGAGAGCGCGGTGTCCAGGTGGGCCTGGGTCTCGATGCCCTCCGCCAGCACCAGCGCGCCGGTGCTCTCGGCGTAGGCGTTCACCGCGTTCATGACCCGGGCGATCGCGGGGCCGGGGCGGCCCTGGACCAGCCGCAGGTCGAGCTTGACGACGTCGGGACGCAGCAGCGGCATGAAGGACAGCGACATCGGGTCCGCGCCGACGTCGTCCAGGGCGATGCCCCAGCCGAGCCGCCGGACGCGCTCGACCGTGCGCAGCAGCTCCGCCGGGCGGGCGGCCAGTGCCCGCTCGGTGACCTCGAGGACGCCGCGCAGGTCGCCGGGTGCGGTGGCGGCGACGGCGAGCAGGTCGGCCAGCGGGGCGGTGTCGAGGACCTCGGGCTCGACGTTGACGAAGACGGTGGTGGGCGCCAGCAGGCCGTGTGCGACCGCACCCCGGAATGCAGCGGCGCGACAGGCCCCGTCGAGCTCGGCGAGGCGGCCGGCGGCACGGGCGGCGGCGAACATCGCGTCCGGGTTCGCGAGCGGGCCCTCGGGGCCGCGGGCGAGCGCCTCGTAGGCGACGACGCGGTCGCTGTCGAGGTCGACGACGGGCTGGAAGACGCTGTGCACCCCGCCGTCGAGCACCTGGTCGAGGGCATCGGCGAGGGGAGCGGGGAGGTCGCGGCGCACGTCTCCACATCGGCCGGTCGCGGGCCGGTGCTGAGCCGAGTCCGCCGCCCCCACCCCCGACGGGTGAGGGCGGCGGACCTCGGGTCAGCGCGGGACGAGCCCCCGGCGCGCGGACTTCCGGGCGTACATGTCCATGTCGGCGCTGTGCAGCAGGGCGCCGAACTCCTCGCCGTCGGCCGGGTACACGGCCACCCCGACGCTGGCGCCGACGCGGACCTCCCGGCCCCCGGCCTCCCGCTCCACCCCGACGGCCGCGGACAGGTCGTCGGCCACGCGGCGCGCCTCGCTCGCGGCGGTCTCGGGAGCCAGGCCCGGGAGCGCGACGAGGAACTCGTCGCCACCCAGCCGGGCCAGCAGGTCACCGCGCCGCAGCCGGGCGCGCAGCGTCCGGGCGACGGTCTGGAGCAGCTCGTCCCCGGCGGCGTGGCCGAGGTCGTCGTTGACCGCCTTGAAGCCGTCGAGGTCGACGAAGAGCAGCGCGACGGTGTCCGAGCCGCTGCGTGCGTCCCAGAGCGCGGTCTCCATCTGCTCCTCGAGCCGCCGCCGGTTGGGCAGCCCGGTGAGCGGGTCGGTGTAGGCCAGTTCCTCGATGCGGGTGAGGAACGCGCGGTTGCGGTCGCGCTCCTGCAGCAGCGCCCGCTCGGCCACCACGCGGGCGGTGACGTCGTGCTGCACGCCGATGTACTGGATCAGGACGCCGTCGGAGTCGAAGACCGGGGCGAGGTGGATCTCGTTCCACCACGGCTCCCCGTCCGCACCACGGAGGTTCAGCACCGTCTCGCGGCACTGCTCACCCCGGTCGATGGCCGCGCGGATGCGGGCGACCGCGGCCGGGTCGGCGTCGGGCGACTGCAGGAACCGGCAGTTGCGGCCCAGCACCTCGTCGCGGGAGAGCCCGGCGAGGGTCTCGAACGCGTTGTTCACGTAGATGAGCGGCTGGTCGGGCGAGCGCATGTCGGCGATGGTGACGCCGCTGGTCGTGGCGGCCAGCGCGCTGCGCAGCAGGGCGTCACCGTCGGGCCCGACGTGCAGCCCGTCCGCCGGGACGACGGGGGACGGCGCGGGAAGGGCCGGGTGTTCCGGTGCGGACGGCAGGGTGGCACCGGTGCGGGGGACGACACGGGTGAGCAGGGCGTGCGCGGCCCGGATGACGGTCGCGCGGTCGTAGGTCAGGGCGTACTCGAAGGTGCGCTCCAGGTCCGGGCCGTCGTCCCCGAGGTCGCGGGCCAGCAGCGCGGCGCTGAAGTGCGGGCTGAGGATGACGACGTCCCACTCGCCCCGCACCGGGTCGGCCGGGTCGAGCGCAGCGCCGCGCACGCCGGGCAGCGGCTCGACCGGCAGGTCCTCGCCCAGGGCGCAGACGAAGCCGGTGCGCTCGACGAGGTCGCGGTAGCGCTGGATGGTCGAGGGCGTGAAGTGGCGGGCCTCCTGGAAGGTGGACGCGACGACGCAGGTCTCGCCCAGACGCATCGCCTCCCGCTCGAGCTGCTTGCTCAGCTCGATGAGCAGCGACTTGACCGACCGGCGCAGCGGCACGCCGGCCGGCAGGCAGGCGAACGGCGAGGTGTCGAGGGCGGCAGCCACCGGCGCCGGGGCCAGCACGAGCTCGCCGGACGGGAGGCCGGGTGCGGCACCCGGACCGGGGCGGCCGAACAGCCACCCCTGGCCGAGCGTGGCGCCCAGCGCGCGGGCCATCGCCAGGTGCTCCTCGTTCTCGATGCCCTCGGCGAGCACGAGGGCGCCGGTCCGCTCGGCGTGCGCGTTGACCGCGTTCATGATCTCCGCGATCGCGGGGCCGGGACGGTCCTGGACCAGGCGCAGGTCCAGCTTGATGACGTCGGGGGAGAGCAGCGGCAGGAACGCCAGGGACATGGAGTCCGCACCGACGTCGTCGACGGCCACGCCCCAGCCCAGGCTGCGGACGCGCTCGACGGTGCGCAGCAGCTCCGCGGGCCGGGCGGCCAGCGCACGCTCGGTGATCTCCATGATCACCCGCAGGTTCCGCGGCGCGCCCTCGGCGATCGCGAGCAGCTCGTCGAGCGGGGCGCTGTCGAGCACCTCCGGCTCCACGTTGACGAAGACGGTGAGGGGGGCCAGCAGCCCCTGCTCCACCGCGCCGCGGAACGCCGCTGCGCGGCAGAGCTCGTCGAGCTCGGCCAGCCGGCCGGCGGCGCGGGCCGCGGCGAACAGCTGGTCGGGGCGCTCGAGCGGGCCCTGCGGGCCCCGGGCGAGCGCCTCGTAGGCGACCACTCGACCGGTGTCGAGTTCCACGATGGGCTGGAAGACGCTGCGCACGCCGCCGGGGGCCAACGCTGCCTCGAGTGCGCTGCCGGGGTGCTCAGGGGAGAAGTCCACGTCCCGCCATCGGCCGCGGCGCCCCGGGAGGTGAGCCGATCCGGCCCGTCTCACCCCGACGGGGCACGGATCGCACCGTCCCCATCGACGATCTCGTCCGGACGCGTCAGCGCGCGAACCGAACCCAGGCGCGGCCGGGGGCGGAGGGCGGGCAGAATGGCGTCCCGTGTCTGGCGCCAACGATCCCTACGACCCCAAGCAGGTCGCCGCCCTCTCTGCCGATGCCCTCGACGATGCCGTCGACGCGGCCCGGACGGCGTTCGCCGGGGCGGCGGATCTCGAGGGTCTCGCTGCCGTGCGACCGGCCCACCTGGGCGACCGCGCGCCGGTGCTGCTGGCCCGCCGCGAGCTCGGCGCGCTGCCGCCGGCCGCCCGGAGCGACGCCGGCAAGCGGGTGAACGCCGCCCGGGTCGCCCTCACCGAGGCCTACGCCTCCCGGCTGGCCGCACTCGAGGCCGAGCGCGACGCCCGGGTGCTGGCCGAGGAGCGGGTCGACGTCACCCTGCCCTGGGACCGCACCCCTCGCGGCGCCCGGCACCCGCTGACGACGCTGACCGACCGGATCGCCGACATCTTCGTGGGCATGGGCTACGAGGTCGCCGACGGCCCGGAGCTCGAGGCGGAGTGGCTGAACTTCGACGCCCTCAACATCGGCCGCGACCACCCGGCCCGCACGATGATGGACACCTTCTTCGTGGCCCCGGAGGACTCCGGCCTGGTGCTGCGCACGCACACCAGCCCCGTCCAGGCCCGGACGATGCTCTCCCGGACGCCGCCCATCTACGTCGTCGCCCCGGGGCGGGTCTACCGGACCGATGAACTCGACGCGACGCACACCCCGGTGTTCCACCAGGTCGAGGGCCTGGCGATCGACCGCGGCCTGACCATGGCCCACCTGCGCGGAACGCTGGACCACCTGGCCCGCTCGCTCTTCGGCACCGACGCCATCACCCGCTGGCGGCCCTCGTACTTCCCGTTCACCGAGCCGTCGGCCGAGTTCGACGTCTGGTTCCCCGAGCACCGCGACGGCCCGCGCTGGGTCGAGTGGGGCGGCTGCGGGATGGTCAATCCGCGGGTGCTGGTCGCGTGCGGCATCGACCCCGACGAGTACTCGGGCTTCGCCTTCGGGATGGGCATCGAACGCGCCCTCCAGTTCCGCTCCGGCGTCGGCGACATGCGCGACATCGTCGAGGGCGACATCCGTTTCACCCGGACCTTCGGAGTAGATCAGTGAGAGTCCCCATCGGCTGGCTGGCCGAGTACGTCGACGTCCCCGCCGGGACGTCGGTCGAGGACCTCGACACCGCCTTCGTGCGGCTGGGCCTCGAGGTCGAGGAGATCCACCGCCCCGAGGCGGTCACCGGTCCGCTCGTGGTCGGACGGGTGCTGGAGATCGAGGAGCTGACCGGCTTCAAGAAGCCGATCCGGTTCTGCTCGGTCGACGTCGGGGAGGACGCGCCGCGCGGCATCGTCTGCGGCGCGCGCAACTTCGCCGTCGGGGACGCCGTCGTCGTCGCGTTGCCCGGTGCGGTGCTCCCGGGCGGCTTCGAGATCGCCACCCGGAGGACCTACGACCGGATCTCCGACGGGATGATCTGCTCCGTCCGCGAGCTCGGCATCGGCGAGGACCACGCCGGCATCCTCGTGCTGGGTGGCGAGGGCGCCGACGTCCCGCCGCCGGGCACGCCGGCCGGCCCGGTCACCGGCCTGGACGACGTCGTCATCGAGCTGGCCGTCACCCCCGACCGCGGCTACTGCCTCTCCATGCGCGGCATCGCCCGCGAGATGGGCACCGGCCTGGCCGCGCCCTGGCGCGACCCGGCGACGGCGACCCCGCCGGCCTGGTCCGGTGCCCCCGCCTGGTCGGTGGCGGTCGACGCGCCCGAGCGCTGCGACCGGTTCTCCATGCTGGCCATGGAGGGGCTCGACCCGACCGCCCCCAGCCCGTGGTGGCTGCGCCGCCGGCTCACCCAGGCCGGGATCCGCAGCATCTCGCTGGCCGTCGACGTCACCAACTACGTGATGCTCGAGCTCGGCCAGCCGATGCACGCCTTCGACCGCGACAAGGTCACCGGCCCGATCACCGTCCGGTTGGCCCGCGAGGGCGAGAAGCTGGCCACCCTCGACGGCAGCACGCGGACCCTCGCGCCGGGCGACGACCTGCTGATCACCGACGACACCGGTCCGATCGGCCTGGCCGCGGTCATGGGCGGTGCGACGACCGAGATCGGCGACCGCACGACCTCGGTACTGCTGGAGGCGGCGCACTGGGAGCCCACCGGGGTGGCCCGCACCGCTCGGCGGCACCGGTTGCCTAGCGAGGCGGCCAAACGCTTCGAGCGCGGCGTCGACCCGGAGCTGACCGTCGTCGCCCTGGCCCGCGCCGCGGACCTGCTGTGCGAGTACGGCGGCGCGAGCGTCGTCGGTGGCGTCGTCGACCTCGACACCCGCGGCCCCCGGCCGCAGATCCCGCTGGACGCGGGCCGCCCGGCACGCGTCGCCGGGGTGGCCTACACCCCGATGCAGGTCGTCGAGCTCCTGACCGCGGTGGGGTGCTCCGTCGACGGCGACGGCACCGACCTGCTGGTCACCCCGCCGTCCTGGCGGCCCGACCTCACCGATCCCGCGGACCTGATCGAGGAGGTCGTCCGGCTCGCCGGCTACGACGACATCCCGTCGGTGCTGCCGACGGCCCCGCCCGGCCGCGGTCTCACCGACGTGCAGCGCCGCCGCCGCGCGATCGGCCGGGCGCTGGCCGAGACGGGCTACGTGGAGGCGCCGTCCTACCCGTTCATCGGGACGGCGGCGCTGGACGCGCTGGGTCTTCCCGAGGGGGACCCGCTCCGCGAGACGGTCATCGTGCGCAACCCGCTCTCGGAGGAGGAGCCGGCGCTGCGGACGACGCTGCTCCCCGGCCTGCTCGCCACCCTGGCGCGCAACCTCTCCCGCGGCCAGCGCGACCTGGCGCTGTTCGAGCACGGCGCTGTCTTCCCCGGGAGCGTGCGCACGCCGGCGCCGCTGCCCGGCGTCGACGGCCGCCCGGACGACGAGACGCTCGCCGCGGTGCTGGGCGCGGTGCCGGCCCAGCCGTGGCACGTCGCCGTCGCGCTGGCCGGCTCCCGCGAGCCGCGCGGCTGGTGGGGCGCCGGGCGCCCCGCGACGTGGGCCGACGCCGTCGAGGCCGCCCGCCGGGTGGCCGCCGCCTCCGGGGTCGAGCTGACCGTCCGGGCGGGGGAGCGGGCGCCGTGGCACCCGGGCCGCTGCGCGGAGCTGCTGATCGGCGACGTCGTCGTCGGGCATGCCGGTGAGTTGCACCCGCGGGTGTGCGCGGCGCTGGAGCTGCCCGCCCGCACCTCGGTGATGGAGCTGGACGTGGACGCGCTGCCCGCGGCCGCGGTCGCCGTCGGCCCGCCGATCTCGGCCTTCCCGCCGGTCCTGCAGGACCTCGCCCTCGTGGTGCGGGACGAGATCCCGTCCGCCGCGGTGGCCGAGGCGCTGCGCGCGGGTGCGGGGGAGCTGCTGGAGTCGCTGCGGCTCTTCGACGTCTACACGGGCGCGCCCGTGCCGGCCGGTTCGCGGTCGCTGGCGTTCGCGCTGACCCTGCGCGCACCGGACCGGACGCTGACCGGCGAGGAGGCGGCCGCCGTGCGTGACGCCGCCGTGGCCGCTGCCGCCGCCGCGACCGGGGCGGAGCTCCGTGGCTGAGCTCTCCGGCGTCGCCCTGGTCACCGGGGCGTCGTCCGGCATCGGCCGGCACCTGGTCGAGGGTCTCGCCGCCCGCGGCATGGCCGTCGCCGGGCTGGCCCGCACCGAGGACCGGCTCGCGACGGCGATGGACGAGGTCGCCGCCGCCACCGGTGGGCGCACCCTCGCGGTGGCCGCGGACGTCACCGACCGCGCGTCGGTGGAGGAGGCGGTCGGCATCGTGCGCGAGGAGCTCGGCCCGATCGCGCTGCTGGTCAACAATGCCGGCCTGATCGACGAGTTCGAGGTGCCGGTCTGGGAGGCCGACCCCGACCAGTGGTGGGACGTCGTCGCCAGCCACGTGCGGGGTGCGCTGCTGACCGTGCGCACCGTCGTGCCGTGGATGGTGCTGCGCAACAGCGGGCGGATCGTGAACATCGCCAGCGGCATGGGCACGCGGGGCGCGCCGGACTACTCGGCCTACTCGGTCGCCAAGACCGGGCTCATGCGGCTCACGGAGTCGCTGGCCACCGCGCTCGAGGGCTGCGACGTGCATGCCTTCGACGTCGCCCCCGGTGTCGTCGACACCCCGATGACCCGCTCCATGCACATGTGGGAGGGGTTCTCCGACTGGACCCCGCCGGAGGAGGTCGTGGGGATCATCGCGGCCATCGCGGCCGGTGAGCTGGACCAGTGGTCGGGCCGCTTCGTGCGCGCCGGCAAGGACTCGCTCGACGTCCTCCGCGCCACCACCCCCGAGGACGCCGCCCGTCAGCTGCGGCTGCGGCCCTACGGGGACGACGACCCGCTCGCCTGAGGCCGTCTGCTCAGACGACCGTGGCCAGCGCCAGCGGGGCGATGTCGACGGCGACCGGGACATGGGCCTCGAGCTCGATCAGCTCGCCATCCAGCTGCAGGGGCATCGGCGCGAGCGGGGTGAAGCCGTAGTGCGTCGCGCTGGGCTGCGGCCCGAGGCCGCGGGTGGCCGCACGCACCGCGGTCGCCAGGACCCGCAACTTGCCCGTCTGCCGCTGGGTGATGACCTCGAACCGGCCGTCGTCCGGCGTTCCGGCGTCGCTGAGCCGTGCGACCTTGGCCATCTCGTCGATGTTGGCGAAGACCAGGCTGTCGATCCGGCGTCGGCGGCCGTCCTCCAGCCGGATGGGGAAGGGGCGGAAGCGGGAGAACCCGCGGACCACCGACGCGATCTCGCGCCACGAGCCCTTGCCGCCCTTCTCCAGGTCCACGGCGACGACCGGCGTGAGGCCGACCCCGATGTAGGAGTGCGCGTAGCGCACCTCCGCCGCCTCGCCCGTGCCGACGGTGAGCCGCAGCAGGTCCAGCCGCCGGAGGTCGCCCGCGACGATGGCGTCGGCCAGCGGTCGTCGCCGGGTGACCCGCCGGTGGTCGTTGGCGTTGCCGGCCGCGCGCACGGCGGAGACCGCGGAGTCGTTGCCGGCGTCCATGAGGCCGTTGACCACTTCGTTGTAACCGCCGTCGCCGCTCACCGACACGACGAGCGGAGTTCCCGTCCGCGCCGCCTCCCGGGCCAGGTCGCGGGCGTGCCCGGCGTGCCGGGTGGGCGAGAGCGTCACGGGGACGTCGGGCAGTCGCGCCGTGAGTTGCGCCTGGAGCTCCTCGGCGGACTCCTGCGCGTTGCCGGTGCTCTGCGGGTTGAAGATGAGGACGATCCGGTCGAACGCGGTCACGTCCACTCCTTTCCCAGTCACACCGCCGGCAACCCGCCTGAGCAATCATGCACAGCGGTGTATGGTCATGCATCGTGAGCACAGGGCAGACGTGGACGGTCGGGGTCACCGGCGCCACCGGGTACGCCGGGGGAGAGGTGTGCCGCCTGCTGGCCGCGCACCCGTTCTTCCGGTTGACCGGGGTGCATGCCAACTCGAGTGCCGGCCGACGCCTGGGTGAGCTGCAGCCGCACCTGCTGCCCTACGCCGATCTGGTCGTCCAGCCCAGCGACGCCGCGAGTCTCGGCGGCTACGACGTCGTCGTCCTGGCGCTGCCGCACGGGGAGTCCGCGGCCATCGCCGCCCAGCTGCCCGAGGACACCGTGGTCATCGACTGCGGCGCCGACCACCGGCTGACCGACCCCGCCGCCTGGGCTCGTTGGTACGGGAACGAGCACGCGGGCTCCTGGCCGTACGGGCTCCCCGAACTGCCGGGCCAGCGGGAGAAGCTGGCGAAGGCACGCAGGATCGCCGTCCCCGGCTGCTACCCGACCTCCGTCACCCTGGCCCTGGCCCCGGCCCTGGCCGCCGGCCTGATCGAGCCCGAGGTGGTGGTCGTCGCGGCGAGCGGGACCAGCGGCGCGGGCAAGTCCGCCAAGCCGCACCTGCTCGGCAGCGAGGTGATGGGCTCGGTCAGCGCCTACGGCGTCGGCGGGGTGCACCGGCACACGCCGGAGATGATCCAGAACCTGTCACAGGCAGCCGGTATCCCTGTGTCCGTGAGCTTCACCCCGACCCTGGTGCCGATGAGCCGGGGCATCCTCGCCACCTGCTCGGCCAAGCTCGCCCCCGGCGCCGACGCCGCGAGCGCCCGCGCCGCCTACGAGCAGGCCTATGCCGACGAGCCGTTCGTCCACCTGCTGCCCGAGGGCCAGTGGCCGACGACGTCGCAGGTGCTCGGTGCCAACACCGTCGCGCTGCAGCTCGCGGTCGACGCCGACGCCGGCCGCCTCGTCGTCGTCGCCGCCGTGGACAACCTCACCAAGGGCACCGGAGGCGCAGCGCTGCAGTGCGCCAACCTCGCCCTGGGCCTTCCCGAGACCACAGGTCTCCCGCTCGTAGGAGTCGCACCGTGAGCGTCACCACCCCGAAGGGCTTCAGCGCCGCCGGCGTCGCCGCCGGGCTGAAGTCCAGCGGCGACCCCGACGTCGCGCTGGTGCTCAACACCGGCCCCGACGACGTCGCCGCCGCCGTCTTCACCACCAACCGCTTCCCGGCCGCACCGGTCGTCTGGAGCCGCCAGGTGCTCGCCGGTCAGCGCTGCCGGGCCGTCGTCCTCAACTCGGGCGGCGCCAACGCCTGCACCGGGCCCGAGGGCTTCGCCGACACCCACACCACCGCCGAGCACGTGGCGGAGGAGCTCGGCCTGGGCGCGATCGACGTCGCCGTCGCCAGCACCGGGCTGATCGGCATGCGGCTGCCCATGGACAAGCTGGCCGCGGGCATCACCGAGGCGGTCCGGGCGCTCTCCGAGGACGGCGGCCCGGACGCGGCCCGCGCGATCATGACCACCGACAGCGTGCCCAAGACGACGGTCCAGCAGCGGGACGGCTGGAGCATCGGCGGCATGGCCAAGGGCGCCGGGATGCTGGCGCCCAGCCTGGCCACCATGCTCGTCGTCCTCACGACTGACGCCGTCGTCCCGGCCGAGATCCTGCAGCCCGCGTTGAAGACGGCGACCGGCCTGAGCGTCGAGCGGGTCGACTCCGACGGCTGCCTGTCGACCAACGACACGGTGATCGCGCTGGCCAACGGCGCGAGCGGCATCAGCCCGACCGCGCAAGCGTTCACGGAGGCGCTGGTCGCCGCCGCCACCGACCTGGCGATGCAGCTGCTCGCCGACGCCGAGGGCTCGACCAAGGACATCGCGATCACCGTCCGCAACGCGGCGTCCGTCGACGACGCGCTGACCGCCGCCCGGGCCTGCGCCCGCAACAACCTGCTCAAGACGGCGCTGTTCGGCAACGACCCGAACTGGGGCCGGGTGCTCGCCGCCATCGGCACCACCGACGCCGCGTTCGAGGCCGACCAGGTGGACGTGACGATCAACGGCGTCACGGTCTGCCGCGGCGGCTCGATCGGCGACCCCCGCGAGGGCGTCGACCTGACCGGCCGCGAGATCACCATCGACGTCGACCTGAAGGCCGGCGCCGAGCAGGCGACGATCTGGACCAACGACCTGTCGATCGCCTACGTCCACGAGAACTCGGCGTACTCCACGTGAACGCCCCCGAACCGGAGCCGCACGTGACCACGGTGCACGACGATGCCGCCCAGGACCCCACCCCGCCGGACGTCTCGATCGACCAGGCCACCCCGCCGCGCCGCATCGGCACGCACCGCGTCATGCGCACCAACGACCCGGACGGCGACGCGCGCCGGATCGCCGTGCTCACCGGCGCGCTGCCGTGGCTCAAGGAGTTCCACGGCAACGTCGTGGTGATCAAGTACGGCGGCCACGCGATGGTCGACGACGAGTGCCGCCGCGCCTTCGCCGACGACATGGTGTTCCTGCGGACCTGCGGGATCCTGCCCGTGGTCGTGCACGGCGGCGGCCCGCAGATCACCGAGATGCTGGGCCGGCTGGGCATCGAGAGCGAGTTCCGGGGCGGCCTGCGGGTCACCACGGAGCAGACGATCGGCGTCGTCCGCATGGTGCTCACCGGGCAGGTCACGCCGGAGGTGGTCGGGTTGATCAACCAGCACGGCCCCCTGGCCGTGGGCCTCTCGGGCGAGGACGGCGGACTGTTCACCGCCGAGCGCACCCAGGCGGTCGTGGACGGCCGGCCGGTCGACATCGGCCTGGTCGGCGACGTCGTGCAGGTCGACCCCGCGCCGGTCCGCGCGCTGCTGCAGGCCGGGCACATCCCGGTCATCGCCACCGTCGCCCCGGACCGGGACGGCGTCGTGCACAACGTCAACGCAGACACCGCCGCGGCGGCCGTCGCCGTCGCGCTGGATGCGAAGAAGCTCGTCGTCCTCACCGACGTCGAGGGTCTCTACGCCGACTGGCCCGACCGCGACTCGCTCGTCCAGCAGATCGACGTCACCGAGCTGGCCGAGATCCTGCCCGACCTGGACGCCGGGATGGCGCCGAAGATGGCCGCCTGCCTGCGGGCGGTCCAGGGCGGGGTGAAGCGGGCGACCGTCGTGGACGGCCGCACCCCGCACGCCCTGCTGCTGGAGATGTTCACCACCGAGGGCACCGGGACGATGGTCGTCCCGGCCCTGCCGACACCGACCCATGCACCGACGACCCCGGAGGAGGGCACAGCACCATGACGCACACCGAGGAACTGGCCCGCCGCTGGTCGGCCGTGATGATGGGCAACTACCGGACGCCGCCGGTCGCGCTGGACTCCGGCTCCGGCGCGACCGTCCGCGACGTCGACGGGGTCGAGTACACCGACCTGCTCGGCGGCATCGCGACGACGATCCTCGGCCACGCGCACCCCAAGGTGGTCGAGGCGATCACCACCCAGGCCGCGAAGCTCGGGCACGTCTCGAACCTGGCGATGCACGAGCCCGGTGTCGCGCTGGCCGAACGGCTGCTGGAACTCGTCGGCCGTCCCGGTCGGGTGTTCTTCTGCAACTCCGGCGCCGAGGCCAACGAGGCAGCGTTCAAGGTCAGCCGGCTGACCGGCCGGCCGCAGGTCATCACCGCCGAGGGCGCCTTCCACGGCCGGACCATGGGCGCCCTGGCGCTGACCGGTCAGCCGTCGAAGGCCGCGGCGTTCGCGCCGCTGCCCGGGGGCGTCTCCTACGTCCCCTACGGCGACACCGCCGCGCTCACCGCGGCCGTCGGGGAGCAGACGGCGATGGTGCTGCTCGAGCCGATGCTCGGCGAGGGCGGCGTGCTGCCCGCCCCGGCCGGCTACCTGGCCGCCGCGGCGAGCGCGGCGTCGCAGGCCGGCGCGCTGTTCGCCCTGGACGAGGTGCAGACCGGCATGGGCCGCACCGGTCACTGGTTCGCCCACCAGGCCGACGGCGTGGCGCCCGACGTGATCACGCTGGCCAAGGCGCTCGGCGGTGGGCTGCCGATCGGCGCGATGCTCGCCTTCGGCGACACCGCCGAGCTGATGACCGCCGGATCGCACGGCTCGACCTTCGGGGGCAACCCGATCGCCGCGGCCGCCGCGCTCGCCGTGCTCGACACCATCCGCGACGAGGGCCTGCTCCAGCGCGCCACGGAGATCGAGCACCGGTTCACCGCCGGCATCGAGGGCCTGGGCCACGCCGGCATCAGCGGCGTCCGGGGAAAGGGCGCCCTGCTGGGCGTCGTCCTCACCGCCGACGTCGCGGCCGGACTGGAGGCTTCTCTGCGCACCGCCGGCTTCCTCACCAACGCCGTGGCGCCGGGCGTGCTGCGGCTCGCTCCGCCGCTGGTGCTCACCGACGCGCAGATCGACGCCTTCGTCGCTGCGCTGCCCGCCGCCCTCGATGCCGCTCTCCAGGAGTCCGACTCGTGACCCGCTCCTTCCTCCGGGACGACGACCTGAGCCCGGCCGAGCAGGCCGAGGTGCTGGCGCTGGCCGCCTCGCTCAAGGCCACCCGGCACACGGCCGAGGCGCCCGTCCCGCTGCGCGCTGCCAACGGCGTGCCGCGGGCGGTCGCGGTGCTGTTCGACAAGCCCTCCACCCGCACCCGCGTCTCCTTCTCGGTGGGCGTGGCCGAGCTTGGCGGCTACCCGCTCGTCATCGACGCCGCGACCAGCCAGCTCGGCCGCGGCGAGCCGATCGCCGACACCGCCCGGGTGCTCGACCGGCAGGTCGCCGCGATCGTGTGGCGGACCTTCGGCCAGGACCGCATCGAGGAGATGGCCGCGGCCAGCCGTGTCCCGGTGGTCAACGCGCTCACCGACGAGTTCCACCCCTGCCAGATCCTCGCCGACCTCCAGACGGTCATCGAGCGCAAGGGCTCGCTGGCCGGCCGGTCGATGAGCTACCTGGGCGACGGCGCCAACAACATGGCGCACTCCTACCTGCTCGGCGGCGCCACCGCGGGCATGCACGTGCGGATCGGCTCGCCCGCGGCCTTCCAGCCCGACCCGGAGGTGCTGAAGCGGGCCGGCGAGATCGCCGCCGGGACCGGCGGCTCGGTCGCCTGGACCCCGGACGCCGCGGCCGCCGCCGACGGCGCCGACGTCCTGGTCACCGACACCTGGGTCTCGATGGGTAGCGAGATGGGCACGACGGGGGAGTACCGCAGTCATGTCGCGCCGTTCCTGCCCTACGCCGTCGATGACGCCGCACTGGCCCGGGCCGCCGACGACGCCGTGGTCCTGCACTGCCTGCCCGCCTACCGCGGCACGGAGATCGCCGCCGACGTGATCGACGGCCCGCAGAGCGCGGTCTGGGACGAGGCCGAGAACCGGCTGCACGCCCAGAAGGCGGTCCTCATCTGGTTGCTGGAGAAGAACCTGTGACGGGCCGACGATGACGGCTGCCCCCAGCCGCAGCGCCCGCCAGGCACGGATCCGGCAGCTCATCGAGGCCGAGTCGGTCACCTCGCAGACGCACCTCGCCGCGCTGCTGTCCGGCTCCGGCATCGAGGTCACCCAGGCAACGCTGTCGCGGGACCTGGAGGAGCTGGGGGCGGTCAAGATGCGCGGCTCCGACGGCGCCCCGGCGTCCTACGTGCTGCCGCCGGAGAACGCGCCGCTGCGCCCGGCGCAAGCCGCGCCGGCCCGGCTGACCCGGTTGCTGGCCGACCTGCTCACCAGTGCTGAGGGCAGCGCGAACCTGGCCGTGCTCCGGACGCCGCCCGGAGCCGCGCAGTTCCTCGCCTCGGCGCTGGACAAGGTCGGCCTCCCCGACGTCCTCGGCACCATCGCCGGGGACGACACTCTGCTGGTCGTCTCGCGCGACCCCGACGGCGGGGCGGCGCTGGCCGACCGGCTGCGCGCGCTCGCCGAGCGGACGCCGGCCGTGTACCCCGAACTGCAGAACGACCTGGAAGAGGACGCCGGCACGTGAGCAGCAACCCCCCTGGATCGCAGACCCGGCTCTGGGGCGGCCGCTTCGGCGGTGGCCCGTCGCCGGCGATGGCGGCGCTGAGCAAGTCGACCCACTTCGACTGGGCCCTGGCGCCCTTCGACCTGGCCGGCTCGCGCGCCCACGCCCGGGTGCTGCACCGCGCCGGCCTGCTGGCTGCCGACGAGCTCGAGCAGATGCTCGGCGCCCTCCGTGAGCTCTCCGACGAGGTCGAGGCCGGCACGTTCACGGCCATCGAGAGCGACGAGGACGTGCACGAGGCCCTCGAGCGGGGACTGACCGAGAAGCTGGGTGAGCTCGGCGGCAAGCTGCGCGCGGGCCGCAGCCGCAACGACCAGATCGCCACCGACCTGCGTCTCTACCTCCGCCACCACGTCCGCGAGCTGGCCGGCGAGCTGTCCTCGCTGGAGTACGCGATCGTCGGGCTCGCAGAGCGGTACGCGGACGTAGCCGCCCCCGGCATGACCCACCTGCAGCACGCCCAGCCGGTGCTGTTCGCCCACCAGCTGCTGGCGCACGCGCACTCGATCGCCCGCGACGTCGACCGGTTGCGCGACTGGGATCGGCGCACCGCGGTGAGCCCGTACGGCTCGGGGGCGCTGGCCGGCTCGTCGCTGCCGCTGGACCCCGATGCCGTCGCCGCCGAGCTCGGCTTCGACCGCGCCACCGACAACTCGATCGACGGTGTCAGCGACCGCGACTTCGCCGCCGAGTTCTGCTTCGTCGCGGCGCTGATCGGCGTGCACCTCTCCCGGCTGGGGGAGGAGGTCGTGCTCTGGACTTCGACCGAGTTCGGTTGGGCGCGGCTCGACGACGCCTGGGCGACCGGGTCGTCGATCATGCCGCAGAAGAAGAACCCCGACATCGCCGAGCTGGCGCGGGGCAAGTCCGGCCGCTTCGTCGGCAACCTCACCGGGCTGCTCACGATGCTCAAGGGCCTGCCGCTGGCCTACGACCGCGACCTGCAGGAGGACAAGGAGCCGGTCTTCGACTCGCTCTCCCAGCTGCTCCTGCTGCTGCCCGCCGTCACCGGGATGATGGCCACCCTGACGCTGCGCCCGGAGGTGCTGGAGGCGGCCGCACCGCAGGGCTTCGCCCTGGCCACCGACGTCGCCGAGTGGCTGGTCCGCCAGGGGGTCCCGTTCCGGTCCGCCCACGAGATCAGCGGCGAGATGGTCGCCTTCTGCGAGCAGGCCGGGCTCGAGCTCGACGAACTGGACGACGCCCAGCTCGCCGGCATCGACGAGCGGCTGACGCCGGACGTGCGCACGGTGCTGTCCGTTCGCGGCGCGCTCGCCGCCCGCAAGGCCCGCGGGGGGACCGCACCCGAGCGGGTCGCCGAGCAGCTGACCTCGCTGGCCGAGCTCGCCCGACAGCACGCCGAGTGGGCGTCGTCCTCGCCGGTGGCGGCCGCGCTCTGACCGCTGCGTCGTCCCCGAGGCCCGACGCCTCCAGGCCCGAGCCGGGCGCCCTCCTGCACGAGGAGGACCTGCTCGGGCCGGTCGACGCCGTGGCGCCCTCGCTGCTGGGCTGCTGGGTGGTCACCGACCGCCCGGAGGGGCGGGTGGCGCTGCGGCTGACCGAGGTCGAGGCGTACTCCGGCGAGGGGGCGGACCCGGCGTCGCACGCCCACCGCGGGCCGACCCCGCGCGCGGCGATCATGTTCGGGCCGCCCGGCCGGCTCTACGTGTACTTCAGCTACGGCGTGCACTGGTGCGCGAACGTCGTCGTCGGGCCCGAGGGCCGGGGTTCGGCGGTGCTGCTGCGCGCCGGCGAGGTGGTCGTGGGGGAGGGGCTGGCCCGCTCCCGCCGCCCTGCTGCCCGGGTGGCGCGGGATCTCGCCCGCGGCCCGGCCCGGCTCACCCAGGCCCTGGCCGTCGGCCCCGACGACCGGGGTGCCGACCTGCTCGACCCGTCGTCGTCCGTGCGGCTGCACCGGGGGGCGCCGCCGGCCGCCGTGTCGGCCGGCCCGCGGGTCGGCATCAGCCGGGCGCAGGAGCTGCCGTGGCGGTTCTGGCAGACCGGCGCCTCCTCCGTGAGCGTCTTCCGGGCGGGCGGCAAGCCCCGCCGCGCCGCCACCGGGCAGGATGGACCCCCGTGACCGGAGCACCTGTGAACGACATCATCGACGAGCTGCACCGCCGCGGGCTGATCGCCCTCAGCACCGACGAGGCCGCGCTGCGTGCGCACCTCGCCGAGGGGCCGGTCACCTACTACGCCGGGTTCGACCCGACCGCGCAGAGCCTGCACGTCGGCCACCTCGTGCAGTTCATGGTCCTGCGGGCGTTGCAGCGGGCCGGGCACCGCCCCGTCGTCCTGGTGGGCGGGGCGACCGGCCTGATCGGGGATCCCCGCATGACTGCGGAGCGGCAGCTCAACGACCGCGATGTGGTGGCCGGCTGGGTGCAGCGCATCCGCGAACAGGTCGCGCCGTTCCTCGATCTCCCGGCCGAGCGGAACGGTCTCCTCGCGCCGGTGTACGTCAACAACCTCGACTGGACCCAGCCGCTCTCGGCGATCGACTTCCTCCGCGACATCGGCAAGCACTTCCGGGTCAGCCAGATGCTGGCGAAGGAGGCGGTGTCGGCGCGGCTCAACTCGGATGCCGGCATCAGCTACACCGAGTTCAGCTATCAGATCCTGCAGGCGAACGACTACCGCGAACTGCACCAACGGCACGGTGTGACGCTGCAGACCGGAGGCTCCGACCAGTGGGGCAACATCACCGCCGGCATCGACCTGGTGCGGCGGACCTCGGGGGCGAGGACGCACGCGCTGTCCACCCCCCTGGTGACCAAGTCCGACGGGCAGAAGTTCGGGAAGTCCGAGGGCGGCGCGGTGTGGCTGGACCCCGCCCTCACCTCGCCGTACGCGTTCTTCCAGTTCTGGCTCAACGCCGACGACGCCGACGCGCGCACGTGGCTGCCACTGTACTCGGAGCGCCCGCCCGAGGAGATCCGGGCCCTGATCACCGAGAGCGAGGAACGGCCGGCGGCCCGGACGGCCCAGCGGGCGCTGGCCGAGGAGCTGACCCTGCTGGTGCACGGTCCGGACCAGCTCCGCCAGGCCGAGGCCGCGGGGCGGGCCCTCTTCGGGCGGGACGACCTGGGATCCCTGGACGCCGGCACGCTGACTGCCGCGTTGACGGAGGCGGGCGCCGTCGCGGTGGACGGCGATCTGCCGTCGGTCGCCCAACTCCTGCAGCGCACCGGCCTGGCGGCCAGCCTGTCGGAGGCCCGCCGCACCGTGAAGGAGGGCGGCGCCTACCTGAACAACGAGCGCGTCACCGACGCCGACGCCGTACCGGGCGACGACGCCTGGTTGCCCGGGGGCTGGCTGGTGCTGCGGCGCGGCAAGCGGGCGGTCGCAGGCGTGCGACGAGGCGCCTGACCAGGTGCTCCGCGCCGAGTGAACAGCGGATGTGCCGCATGTGACGGGCCGGTGTCGGGCGTCACTCCGGGGCGGTTTGACACCGCCTGCCGAGCCACGTAACTTTCTCCATGCGCCGCGCGGACCTGAGGGTCCGCCGGACCGGGACCTGCTTCTGGCGGTTCACGGAAACCGGCGTAGTGTTGGACATCCAGCTGCAGACGGAGCCCGGAAGGGTCGAGTTTGTGCGCGTCCGCTCTTTGAGA
>JBBSKB010000036.1:0-29362 GCA_038256725.1 Mycobacteriales bacterium
CGAGCCGCGGTGGCCGGCGCGCGCGTCGCCGTCCCACTCCGTGCGTCGGCCAGCCCGGCGCCCGCGACGTCGAGGTCCGGCAGGACGCGGTCCAGCCAGCCGGGCAGCCACCACGCGGAGCGGCCCAGCAGCGCCAGCACGGCCGGGACCAGCGTCATGCGGACGAGGAAGGCGTCCACCAGCACGCCGACCGCGAGGCCGAAGGCGATCGCCTTGACCGTGACATCGTCGATGGTCACGAAGCTGGCGAACACCGAGAACATGATCAACGCGGCGGCGACGACCACCCGCGACGCGTGCCGGGCACCGGTGACCACGGCGTCCCGGGGCGCGGCGCCGTGGACGTACTCCTCGCGCATCCGGGAGACCAGGAAGACCTCGTAGTCCATGGCCAGGCCGAACAGGATCGCCATGAGCATGATCGGCAGGAAGCTGATCACCGGGCCGGTGGTCGGAACGCCGAGTGCGCCGGCGAGCCAGCCCCACTGGAAGACCGCGACGACCGCGCCGAACGAGGCGGCCACCGAGAGCAGGAACCCGACGGTGGCCTTGATCGGCACCAGGATCGAACGGAACACCAGCAGCAGCAGGACCAGCGCCAGGCCGACCACGACGAGCGCGAACGGCAGTAGCGCGTCGGCGAGCCGGTCGGAGATGTCGATGCCGACGGCGGTCTGCCCGGTGACGGCGAACTCGGCACCGGTCCGGGCCTCCAGGTCTCCGGCCAGCACGCGCAGCTCCGCGACGACGTCGTGCGTCGCCTCGTCCTGCGGCCCGGTCTCCGGGATGACGCTGACGATGGCCGCCGTCCCGCCGGGCAGCGGGGTCGGCTGCGCGTAGCGGACGCCGTCGAGACCGCCCTCGAACTCTCCGGGCGTACCGGTCGGGGTGCCGGCGATCGCGACGGCGACCTCCCGCAGCGATCCCTCGGCGGTCGCCGGGTCGAGTCCCTCGACCAGGACGACGAGCGGGCCGTTGAGACCGGGGCCGAAGTACTCGCCGACCAGGTCGTAGGCCTGCCGCTGCGGGGTGTCCTCGGCCGCCGCGGAATTGTCCGGCAGGGCCAGCTCCAGCTGGGGTGCCGGTACGGCGAGGACGAGGAGGCCGGCCAGCACGGTGAGCACGGTGAGCAGCGGCCGCCGGGTGATCAGCCGGGTCCAGCGGGCCCCCAGCGAGCCGCCGACCCCGGTGTTCTCCGCGGCGGCCGCCTCGCGCCGCGCGGCACGGGAACCCGGCTTCGGCGCCAGCCGCTCACCGGCGAAGCCGAGCAGCGCAGGCAGCAGCGTCAGCGCTACGAGGACGGCGACGAGGACGGTGCCGGCGGCCCCGATGCCCATGACGGTCAGGAACGGGATGCCGACGACGGCCAGCCCGGAGAGCGCGATGATCACCGTGAGCCCGGCGAAGACGACCGCCGAGCCGGCGGTGCCGACGGCCCGGGCGGCCGACTCGAGCGGGGGCATGCCCGAGGCGAGCTGGGTGCGGTGCCGGGACAGGATGAACAGCGTGTAGTCGATGCCGACCGCGAGGCCGATCATCAGCGCCAGCGTCGGGGCGGTCGAGGAGAGCGTCACCAGGTTGGAGGTGAGCAGCAGCCCGCCCATCCCGACCGCGATGCCGGCCACCGCGACCGCGAGGTTCATCCCGGCGGCCAGCAGCGAGCCGAAGGTCAGCACGAGGACCAGGACGGCGACCCCGACGCCGAGGAACTCCAGCGGGCCCACCGAGACGCCGTTCGTGCCGAACGCGTTCCCGCCGACGGCGGTCTCGAGGCCGGCCTGCTGTGCGGGCTCCGTCGTCGTCACCAGGGCGTCCAGCGCGCCGTCGTCCACGAGCTGGGGACCGACGTCGAACCGGACCTGGGCGAGCGCCGCCCGGCCGTCCGCGCTGAGGGACCCGCTGTCGAACGGGCTGACCACGCTGCCGACCTGTGGCACCTCCGACGCCGCGACGAGGGTCTGCTCGATGGCCGCGGTGAACGCGGGGTCGAGCACGGTCTGCCCCTCGGGGGCGACGAAGACCACCTGCGCGCCAGCGCCGGCCGCCTCGAGGGAGAGCTGCTCGAGCCGGTCCAGCGCCTCCTGCGACTCCGAGCCCGGGATCGTGAACTCGTCGTCGAACGCGCCACCGACGGTGACGAGCAGGGCGACGACGACGGCGAGCAGCAGGCCCCACGCCGTCGTCACGAGCCGGCGGTGGCGGAAGGCGGCAGAGCCGACGCGGGCCAGCAGGGTTGCCATGGGGGGGTGTTCTCCGGGATCAGTCGGTGACGGCGCGCAGCAGGTGCACGAGGGCGGTGCGCTCGAGGTCGGGGTCGGGGGCCCGGTCGCCGGACGGGACGGCGTCGCGCAGGGCGAGGCCGTCGTGCAGGGCGAGCAGGATGCCGGCGAGGGAACCGGCCGGCACGGTCAGCCGCAGGCCGGTGCGGCCGAGGGTGTCGTCGATGATCGCCGTGACCCGGGCGAGCAGCGCCTCCTCGTGCTGACGCAGGGCCACGGCGGCCCCGGGGTGCCGGGCGGCGTGCAGCGCGAACTCGGTGCGCGCCAGCACCCAGGGCCGGTCGACGCGGAACACCGACAGGCAGCGCTCCACGGAGGCCGCGACCGGGTCGGGCTCGTGCTCCAGACCTTCCAGCTGCTGCTCGACCCGGGCGAGCTCGCGGCCGGTCTCCCGGGCGAAGAGCGCGGCGAACAGCTCGTCCTTGGTGCGAAAGCTGGAGTAGAAGGCACCGCGGGTGAAGCCACCTCGGCGACAGACGTCCTCGACGCTGGCGGCGGCGAAGCCGAGGTCGGCGAAGGTCTCCAGCGCGGCGTCGAGCAGTCGCTCCACGGTGTCGGCCCGGCGCCGCTTCGGCCGTTCCTCCAGGCTGTCGCTGCTCACGATGCACGAATGTATTGGATACGTCGGTGCATCGAGAGGTCGAACCGGCCGTTTGTGGCGAACCTCCCAGGGCAGAAATGGCCATTTCTGCCCTCCTGTGGACGACGGAAGCGGGTTCGCGTCCCGATAGACCACGCTCGGCCCGTGTCCGAGCACTTCCGCTTCCTGCCCGGTGTGTTCATCGGTAGCCACGCCGTGTCCAGCGGGGCGCTGACCGGCAAGCAGCTGCGCTCGCGCGGTTACCGTCGGCTGGTCCACGGGGTGTACGCCGACCCGGGGCTCGACCACGACCACCGCCTCCGGTGCCGTGGTGTCGCGCTGCTCCTTCCCCGCGGGCTGGCCATCGGTGGGTACTCGGCGGCTGCCTGGTACGGCGCTCCGTTCGCCGCAGCGCACGACCCCGTCACCGTCGTGCGGCCGTCGGACGTCGAGTGGAAGGGGCCGCGCGGCGTCCGGGTGCACCGCAGCGGCATGCCCGTGGAGGCGTTCCCGGATCTCGACGACGTGCCGGTGACCTCCGCCTTGCGCACGGCGTGGGACGTCGCGGCGCTCGAACCGCTCGGAACGGCCGTCAGCGCGCTGGACGCGATGGTTCGTACCGGCACCGTTGCCCAAGCCGACCTCATTGCCCTCACCGAGAGCGGCACGGGCCGGTGGGGTGTGACGCGCGTACGGCGCGCCTTCGGGCTGATCGATCCCCGCGCTGCGTCCCCGCCCGAGTCGCGCGTGCGGATCGCCCTCGTCCTAGCCGGACTGGCGCCTGAGCCGCAGTACGAGATCGAGACACCGGCGGGCACTGTGCACGTGGATCTGGCCTTCCCCGAGGAACGCGTCGTCGTCGAGTACGAGGGCGCCTACCACTTCGAGGACGCCCAGATCGTCCGGGACGACGTCCGCTACGCAGCCCTGCAGGCGGCGGGGTGGACCGTCGTCCGGCTCGGTGCAGCCGACCTGCGGGACCTCGACGGCGTCGTCGCCCGCGTACGGTGCGCCCTCGCCTGAGGGCAGAAATGGCCATTTCTGCCCTCGGGGGCGGGTCAGGTGGCGCGCGGGGCGTACATGATCACCGCGACGCCGACCAGGCACAGCAGGGCGCCGACGACGTCGTACCGGTCGGGGCGGAACCCGTCCACGGCCATGCCCCACAGCAGCGAGCCCGCGACGAAGACGCCGCCGTACGCGGCGAGGATCCGGCCGAAGTTCGCGTCGGGCTGCAGGGTGGCGACGAAGCCGTAGGCACCCAGCGCGATCACACCGGCGCCGATCCAGAGCCACCCGCGCGACTCGCGCACGCCCTGCCAGACCAGCCAGGCACCGCCGATCTCGGCGATCGCGGCCAGCACGAACAGCAGGACGGAGCGCGCGACGGTCACCGGAGGACGGTAGAGCGGCTCACCCGGCGCTGCGCGGCTCCCCCGCGTACGTGCCGAAGGACCACAGGTTGCCCTCGGGGTCGCGGGCGGAGAACTCCGACGAGCCGTAGTCGGTGGTGCTCAGCTCCGTGACGACCGTCGCGCCGGCGGCCACGGCGCGCGTGCAGACCGCGGCCGGATCGGCGGTGACGACGTAGCAGGCAGCGGTGCCGGGGACGGCGGGCCAGGCGTTGTCCGCCTCCTCACGGACCGAGCCGAGCATCACGCCGCCGCCCTCGGGCCAGGAGAGCTGGGCGTGGTCCACCCGGTCGCCCTCGCCGAAGACGGCGGTCTCCTCGAAACCGAACGCGTCGACGAGGAAGCGGATGAGGGCGCGGGCGTCGCGGGCGCGGAAGGCGGGCCAGACGGTGGGCTGGGGGCTGGTGGGCTGCGGAGTGGTCATGCCGAGGAGAGTGCCGCGCTCAGCGCCCGGGTGTCTTGCACGAATCCGAACTCCTCCGCCAGCCAGCGGGTCGGCGGCAGCCCGGAGAACGCCCGCCACTCGCGGGTCAGGTGCGCCTGGTCGGCGAAGCCGGTGGCGCCGGCCAGCCCGGCCAGGTCCACGCGTCCCCCGGTCGCCGCCCGCCCGGCCAGGGCCCGGCGGGCACGGTCGAACCGGGCCACGCGGGCCGCCTCCTTCGGGCCCAGCCCGGTCTCGGCGCGGAACCGCTGCTCCAGGTGCCGGACCGACCAGCCCACCCGCGCGGCCACCTCCGCCACCGGCAGCCGCCCGCCGGACGTCGTCGTCAACCGCCATGCCTCGGCCACCTCGGGGCGCACGACGTCGTCCACCACCTGGCGGAGCAGCACCTGCTCGAGGACGGCGAAGCGCGCCGGCCAGCTCCCGGCCGCCCGCACCCGCTCGACCAGTTCGACGCCGACCGCGCCCAGGACGTCCTCCAGCGGGCTGTCCAGCGAGGCGAGAGCGCCGGCGGGGCAGCTCAGCAGGGCTCGGGCGCCCGCCGGGGTGAGCGACAGCTGGATGCCGGACTGCCGTCCGGGGTGGCTGATCCGCGCCGGGCGGGTGTGCAGGCCGCCGACCAGTCCGTCGTAGCTCCCGGGGGCCTGCGCGGGGTCCGGATGGGCCGCCATCTGCAGGGGATCGTCCAGCGGCACGATCAGCGTGAGGAATGGTGAGGGCAGGCCCAGGTGCTCACCGGGCGCCAGTCCCTCGTGCCGGTAGCCGACGGCCGCAGCCACGTACGGGTGCAGGCAGGGGTGCACGCGGTGGACCACCGACTCCTGCGTCACCGCGCCAGCATGGCCGCGGCCGCCCGCTGCGGCCAGGGGGTTCACCCGTCGACGGCGTCCAGGAACAGCCGCAGGGTCTCGAGGAACACCTCGGGCTGCTCGGAGTGCACCCAGTGGCCGGCGTTCTTGACCTTCACCAGCCGGGTGGAGGGGAACAGCTCGTCCATCCGCTCGCGGTCGCGCGGCAGGACGTAGTGCGAGTTCGCCCCGCCGATCCACAGCACCGGGCCGTCGAAGGTGGCCCCGGCCGGCGGGTCGGGGAAGCGGCGCAGCTCCCCGAGGTCGCGCTCGAGCAGGTCCAGGTTCAGCCGCCAGCGCCAGCCGCCGCCGGCGGCCTCCCGGACCAGGCTCTGCAGCAGGAAGCCGCGCACCATCCGGCTCGGGACGGCGGCCCGCAGGGCGGCGTCGGCGTCGTCGCGGGTCTGCAGCCCGCCCAGGTCCATCGCCTTCATCGCGACGATGAACGCGCCGAAGGGGGAGGCCTCCTCGTCCTCGTCGTCGGTCCGGCCGCCCTGCAGCGGGTACTCGACCGGCGCGATGTCGACGACGACGAGCGCGCGCAGCAGCTCGGGCCGGCGCAGCGCCAGCGTCATCGCCACCTTGCCGCCCATCGAGTGCCCGACCAGCGTCACCGGCTCGCCGAACGAGGCCAGCTCGGCCGCGACCAGCTCGGCCATGTCCAAATAGTCGACCCGGTCGGTCCACGGCGAGCGACCGTGGTTGGGCAGGTCGAGCAGCGTCACGCGGTGCCGGTCGGACAACCCCTTGGCGATCGTCGTCCAGTTCTTCCCCTGGCCGAACAGGCCGTGCACGAACACCACGCGTGGGCCGGACCCGCCCAGGGTGCGGGCGTGCAGTCGCGAGTCGTCGTCCACGTCGTCCATCCCACCAGCCCGCCGGCGCGGCGTCGCTCCGGGGCCCGCGGTCAGCGCGGCAGGACCTCGGTGACGCCGCGCACGGCGTCCCAGCGGATGGACCCGCCCTCGAAGTCGCTCCGCCGGCCGCCGGGGACCGCGTACTCGCCGCTGACGGGGAAGCCGAGCGCACCCTGCTCCCAGCCCAGCTGCGCCCAGCGCGCGCGGATCGCGCCGTACACCTCGTGCGCGCCGGTGCTCGGCGACCAGTAGATCGACGCCCCGCCCTGCCCGGCGAAGTGGTTGTACCGGCCCCGGCCGCCCGGCGTCGACAGCTCACCGGTCACCGGGTAGCTGAGCGGCCCGAGTTCCCACCCCAGCGCGCCCCACTGGGCGCGGATCCCGCCGTAGATCTCGTGCGCGCCGGTCCAGGGGTGGAAGTAGATCGAGGCGCCGCCCGATCCGGCGAAGTGCGTCATCCGGCCCCAGCCGTCCGGCGTCGGCAGCTCGCCGGTGACCGGAAAACCCAGCGGTCCCAGCTCCCAGCCCACCTGGCCGTACCGGTTCCGGATCAACCCGTAGACCTCGTGCGCGCCGGTGGACTCCGACCAGTAGATGGAAGCGCCGTCGGGCCGGTTGAAGTGCTGCATCCAGCCCAGGCCGAACGGGGTGGGCGTCTCCCAGGTGACCGCACCGCCGAGCAGCCCGCGCTCCTGACCGAGCTCGATGTACCGACGCTCGATCCAGGTCCAGCCGACGGCGACCCGCATGTTCCGGCCCGCCTCCTCGCGCTCGGAGATGACCGGCCACATGTTGGACAGGCAGCCCTGCAGGCCGATCGACTGCTGCTGCATGGCGGGGGCGAGCCGGCCCCCGGCCGGGCAGCTGCGGTGCCCGAGGCCCAGCCAGTGGCCGACCTCGTGGGTGATCACGTACTGCTGGTAGGTCGCCAGCCCGTGCGGCCAGGTGGGTGTGGCACCGCGCCAGCGGTCGTCGTTGATGTAGACGTTGCGGCCCACGCGGCAGCTGTAGAACGCGTCGCACCCGCCCTGTGCGCCGACGACGGACGGCGCGGCCAGGATGAGGGTGAACTCGCCGCCCGAGGGGACCTGCTGGAAGGCGAGCGCGCCGCCGAGGCCCCATCCGCGGGCATCGTTGAGGGTGCCGGCCGCGACGGCGGCGAAGGAGCCGAGGTCGCCGCGCACGGCGCCCTGCGTCACCACGGAGTAGGTGACGACCCGCTCGGCGGCCTGCGCCGACGGGCCGATCGGGAGCAGGACGGCGGCGACCGCCGTCAGCGCCACCAGCAGTGCGCGCCAGGTCCTGGGCACGAGCGCCTCCTCGCTGTCGCACGGTCAGGGGCCGCGACGCGGTGGACCGTAGTCGTGACGGGCGGCACCCGGAACCCCTCCACCTGCGCTGACACCCGTCCGCGGCGCGACGCGCCCGCACGGCGCGACGGATCCGTCGGAGGCGACGCCTACCGTGCCCCGGGACGAGGGGGAGGTGCCGGCATGCCCGGACGACGACGGCGCAGCGCGACCGCCGGTCGCAGCACGAGCAGCACGACCGCCCGGACCCGCACCGCGGCGCCGCGGAAGCGGGCGGCCGCGAAGCCCAGCAAGGCAGCGGCCGGGCTGCCGGTGGCGGGCCCCGGGCAGCGGGTGTGGGTGCTGGCCGTGCCGTTCCGGGCACCGGCGCCCGGCGCGGTCTGGCATGCCGGGCTGCAGGCGCACGTCTGGGTCGGTGGCGAGCTGCCCGCGGCGCTGGTCCCCTACGACCCGCCGCCGTACAGCTTCGAGCGGTTCGTCGAGGACGAGCTGAACGAGGAGCCGCGCTCCCTGCCCGAGGGGCGCCCGCTGACCCCGCGCGACCAGCAGTGCGACGGCGCCGACGTCGTCGCCGCCCACGCCGCGGCCGGCGGCCGGGTCTTCCTGCTCGGGGACGACCCCGGCGTCGGCAAGACGGGGACGGCGATCCTCGCGGTCAAGGCGATCGCCGAGCAGCGCGTCGTTTCGCGGGTGCTGGTCGTGGCCGACCGCCCTGCGGCGATCACCATCCCGCACTGGTCCCGCTCGATCGCCGGCTTCGGCGACGGCGAGCTGCGCTGGTGCGTGACGACCTGGGACCGGCTGGGCAAGGTGGCCGCGGTGCAGCGGGCGACCGGTGCCCGGTTCGACGTCGTCGTCGCCGACGAGGCGCACATGGTGCGGCACACGACCACCCAGCGGTGGAAGCACTGGAAGGCGGTCTCCGGCGCCGGCCGGGTGAAGGACGCCCCGTACGTGCTGGCCTGCACCGCGACGCCGGCGCACACCCCGCTCGAGCTGCCGTACCTGGCGCCGCAGTTCGCCGCCCACCACGGCGAGCCGCTGAAGGACTGGGCGGACCTCCCCGCCCGGCTGGCCGCGCGCGGGTTCCACGTGGAACGTGGCCGCTACGGCTGGCAGTGGACCGAGGACGCCGACGAGCGCCGAGCCGACCTCGGCACGCTGCAGAGCTGGCTGGCCGAGGCCGAGCCGCCGGCGACGCTGCACCGCCCCGCGCCGTGGGGCCCGGTGTCGGTGAGCGGTGCACCCGTGGCCCTGACCCCGGCGGAGCGGGCGTCCTACGAGGCGGAGTGGTCGGAGTTCCGGGCCGAGATGCAGCTGGCCCGCCGGTCGCGGCAGAGCGCGCGCGGACGGGCCGCGCTGCTGCGCTTCCGGCAGAAGGCCGGGCTGATCCGGGTGCAGGCGACCGTGGACTGGGTGAAGGCGCAGGTCGAAGCCGAGCGGCAGGTCGCGGTGTCGGTCGAGTTCGTGGAGACGGCGGCCGATCCGATCCGCGAGGCGCTGCTGTCCGCCGGGATCGAGGTGGCCGGGATCTACGGCCGCGACCGGTTCGACGTCGAGGGCGAGCGGCTGCGCTTCCAGCGCGGTGACGCGCAGGTCTGCGTGTTCACCGTGACCGCTTCGATCAGCCTGCACGCCGGCGAGCTGCTGCCCGACGGCTCGCACGCCTCCGAACTCCCCCGGGTGGGGCTGTTCCACCAGCCGCGGTTCTCCGGCATCCAGGCCCGGCAGGTCACCGGCCGCACGCACCGAGACGGCCGCACCTCGCCGTGGCTGGTGGCGTTCGCCGAGGACACGGTGGAGGAGCAGGTGGCGCGGGTGATGGTCGAGCGGCTGGCGCTCACCGGCTCGACCGCGGGCGCGGACACCTCGGCGCTGCAGGAGATCGCCGAGCTGCTCGAGGCCGACTGGCTGCCCGCTACCGCGCTCAGCGAGGCCTGACCGCCGGCTCGGCGGCGGTGCCGGCGCGGACGGGCCGGACCGTCGGAGGGCCGCCGTAGCCTGTCCGGGTGCTCGGCGACTGGCGGGAGATGGTCACCGACGAGGCCCTGACCGAGGTGGTCGGGCCGGGGGTGCTGGACCGGGCCCGGCCGTACGCGCGGCGCAGCGTGCTCGGCCTGCAGCTGACCGAGGACGGGCGCCGGGCCAGCGCACTGGTCCAGGGCGGCGATGCCGTTCCCTACCGGACGACGGTGGTGCGCACCGACGGCGGCCGGACGGGCTGGATCGGGGCCTGCACCTGCCCGGTCGGCGACGACTGCAAGCACGCCGTCGCCGTACTGCTGTCCCTCCGGTCCCGGCTGGGCACCCCCGGCAACGGGCGGCCCGGCCTTCCCAGCTGGGAGCAGCAGCTCGAGGAGCTGGTGTCGGCGGCCGCCGACATCGCGCCGGGCAGCACGGTGCCGATCGGGCTGCAGTTCGAGACGGCGGACGCCGACCGGGGGCGCGGCTCGGTCGGTTCGCCCGGCGTGCGGCAGCGGTTGGTGCGGCTGCGGCCGGTCATCCCCGGCACCCGCGGGCAGTGGGTGCGCACCGGGATCTCCTGGCGGCAGCTGCAGTACGACAGCGTGCGGGCCGGCTGGAACCCGGCGCACCTGGCGGCCCTGCGCGCGTTGCACGCCACGCACTCCGCGGCGCGCAACCAGTACTACTCCTACGCCACGGCCGATGTGTACCTGCACGAGTTCGGCCCGGGGCTCTGGCGGCTGCTCGCCGAGGCGGTCAGCGACGGCGTGCAGCTGATGACCGCCGACCGCCCACCCCGGCCGGTGGTGCTGGCGGCGGACGAGGCCGACGTCGCGGTCGACCTGCGCCGAATGGCCGACGCCACCGAGCTGTCCGCCGTCCTGCGGGTCGACGGCCGCCCCGTCGCGCCCGCCGCGCTGTCCTTCCTCGGCATGCCCCCGCACGGGGTGACCGTCGACGGTCCGCCCGCCGAGGGCGCCCCCGGCCTGGTGCTGGCCCGCCTCGACACCCCGGCCCCGCCGGCGCTGGCCGGGCTGGTCGCGCGGGGCGGGGCGATCACCATCCCGGCCGGCGACGTCGACCGTTTCCGGCGGGACTGGTTCCCGGGCCTGCGACAGGCCGTGCCGGTGATCTCCGCCGACGGCTCGGTGGAGCTGCCCGACGTCGTCCCGCCCCGGCTGGCGGTCGAGGTCCGCTACCCCGGGGACGCCACGGCCTGCGTCACCTGGTCGGTCCGCTACGGCCCCGAGCGGGCCTTCCCGCCGGGCTCACCGACCACCCCGGGCGACGGCCGGGACCCAGCGGCCGAGCGGTCGCTCGTCGACGCGCTGCCCGGCCCGGTCGGCGTCCTGCCCGAGCTCTGGGCCCCGGCGGGGGTGCTCACCGACACGGTCGAGCTGGGCGGGATGGAGGCGCTGGACTTCACCACCGAGGTGCTGCCCGCCCTGCGCGCCGACCCCGACGTCGAGGTCACCGTGCTGGGCTCGCCGCCGGACTACCGGCAGTCCACCGCGGCCCCGGCGATCAG
Source organism: Mycobacteriales bacterium (assembly GCA_038256725.1). Lineage (GTDB taxonomy): Bacteria > Actinomycetota > Actinomycetes > Mycobacteriales > Geodermatophilaceae > Blastococcus. The sequence continues at coordinate 11,222 of JBBSKB010000036.1, forward strand.
CTTCTCGGCCCGCGACACCGGGGAGTCCGACTGGTTCGACCTGGGGGTCAGCGTCACCGTCGACGGCCAGAGCGTGCCGTTCGAGACGCTGTACAAGGCGCTCGCCGCCGGGCGCACCCGCCTGCTGCTGATCAGCGGTACGTACTTCTCCCTGCAGCGCCCCGAGTTCGAGCAGCTGCGGCTGCTCATCGAGGAGGCCCGTGCACTGCAGGACGTGCCCGGCGAGGGCACCCGGGTGAGCCGCTACCAGGCGTCGTTGTGGGAGCAGCTGCTGGCGCTCGGGGTGGTGGACGAGCAGAGCGAGCGGTGGACCCGTGAGGTGCGCGGCCTGCTCGACCTGGAGCACGCCGAGCCCCCGCCGGCGCCGGCCGGGCTGCTCGCGCAGCTGCGGCCCTACCAGCTCGAGGGGTACGGCTGGCTCTCGTTCCTGTGGGAGCACCGGCTGGGCGGCGTGCTGGCCGACGACATGGGGCTGGGCAAGACGCTGCAGACCCTCGCCCTGCTGGTCCGCGCGCACGAGGCCGGCGATCTGGACGAGGCACCGGTGCTGGTGGTGGCGCCGACCAGCGTGGTGCCCACCTGGGCGCGGGAGGCCGCTCGGTTCGCCCCCGGCCTGCGGGTGGCCGTCGTCGGGGAGACCGAACGCAAGGCCGGCACGACGCTGCGCGACCGGGTGGCCGGCGCGCACGTCGTCGTCACCTCGTACGCGCTGTTCCGGATCGACGAGGACGCCTGGACGGACCTGCCGTGGCGCGGGCTGGTGCTCGACGAGGCGCAGTTCGTCAAGAACCACCGGGCCCGCACGTACCAGTGCGCGCGGCGGCTCCGGGCGCCGGTCAAGCTCGCCCTGACCGGCACGCCGCTGGAGAACAGCGTGATGGACCTGTGGGCGCTGCTGTCGATCGTGGCGCCGGGGTTGTTCCCCGATCCGCAGCGGTTCTCCGAGCAGTACAGGATCCCGATCGAGCGGGACGGCGACCGCGAGAAGCTGGCGCTGCTGCGCCGCCGGATCCGACCGCTCATGCGCCGGCGGACCAAGGAGATGGTGGCCACCGAGCTGCCGCCCAAGCAGGAGCAGGTGCTGGAGGTCGTGCTCAACCCGCGGCACCAGAAGCTGTACCAGACCCACCTGCAGCGGGAGCGGAGCAAGGTTCTCGGCCTGGTCGAGGACATGTCGAAGAACCGGATGACGATCTTCCGGTCGCTCACCCTGCTGCGGCAGCTCAGCCTCGACCCGGTGCTGATCGACCCCGCCTACGCCGACGTCCGCTCCAGCAAGGCCGACGCCTTCCTCGAGCACCTGCGCGAGGTGGTCGCCGAAGGGCACCGGGTGCTGGTGTTCAGCCAGTTCACCCGGTTCCTGCGCGGCATCCGGGATCGGCTGACCGCCGAGGGCATCGACTGGGTGAACCTGGACGGGCGCACCCGCGACCGGGACGCCGTCCTCCAGGAGTTCCGCACGGGCACGGCACCGGTGTTCCTCATCAGCCTCAAGGCCGGCGGCTTCGGCCTCACCCTCACCGAGGCCGACTACGTCTTCGTCCTCGACCCGTGGTGGAACCCGGCCAGCGAGGCGCAGGCGGTCGACCGGGCGCACCGGATCGGTCAGGACAAGACGGTGATCGTCTACCGGCTGGTGGCGGTGGGCACGATCGAGGAGAAGGTCATGGAGCTGAAGGCGCGGAAGTCGGCGCTCTTCTCCCGGGTCGTCGAGGACGGCGCGCTCAGCTCCGGGGCGCTGACCGCCGACGACGTCCGCGGCCTGCTCAGCTGAGCGCGGGACCACTCTGCGGGCGGACTGCGGGCGTTGCCGGCGCGATCGCTGCCGCAACGTGCGGAAACAGCCCGCAGAGTGGGCATCGAGCTGGCAGCATCGGCCGGCGTGGTCACCCGGCGGCGCGCTCCGCGTCCGGCGGGCCGCTGGATCGGTCGCTGCGCGTGACGATCAACTTCCACCCGGACCGCTTGTCGGGCGGGGTCACGGTGCTCGAGTCCCTGGCGCGGGACGGCGTCTACCGGTCCCAGTTCGAGACGGGCACCAGCAGCGGGGGACTCACCGCCCATCGCGGCGGCGCTCGGTGGCACTGGGAGAAGCGCATCTTCGGCTCCGCCCACCTGCGGCTGACCGAGGCGGTCCTGGACCGCAGCACCTTCTGCTTCCCCGACTCGGTGTTCACCGACGAGATCGAGGCGACCGAAGGCGGGTTGCTCGACGACTACGTCGAGGCGCACGTCCACGGCCCCGTCGAGTTGGCCGTCGACGTCGAGGCCCTGGTGCTCGACCCCTGCTTCCGCGGCTCCCCGATCGAGGTGCAGGCGGGAGCGCTCGGCGTCGCGGTCGAGTGGCACGAGGGACGGCGGCTCACCGTGCGGGCGCTCGCCGAGCACCCGCTGTTCCGGGGCCCGCGCACGGTGGAGGTCGGCCGCCGCATCGCCGTCGCCGGGCTGCTGGACGCTGCGGTGGTCGGTCGGGCAGCGGAGGCGGGGGAGGACGATCCGCAGGACCTGAAGAAGGTCTGGCACTGCGTCGCCCGGTTCGGCGCGCCGGCCGAGAGCTGACGCTCAGGGACGGAGGACCGCCCGGCCCGTCACCCGGCCGGCCCGCAGGTCCTCCAGCGCGGTCCCCGCCTGCTCCAGCGGGTACTCGACGACCGTCGTCCGCAGCCTTCCGCGCGCCGCCAGGTCCAGGGCCGCGACCAGCTCGGACCGCCGGTTCCCGACCGAGGTGAGGATCCGCTGCTCGGGGACGACCAGGGACAGCGGCGTCAGTTCCACGGTGTCGAAGCTGTAGCCCACGTAGACCAGGGTGCCGCGCTTGCCGAGCGAGGCGAGGGCGGCCGCGCCGGTCTCCCGGGTACCGACCAGCTCGAAGACGACGTCGGCGCCGGCCCCGTCGGTGGCCGCGCGGATCCCGGCCGCGACGTCCCCGCTCGTGGCGTCCACCGTCGCCACCGCGCCGAGCTCGCGCGCCAGGGCCAACCGCTCGGGGTTCCGCGCCACGGCGATCGGGCGGGCGCCCATCTCCCGCAGCACCTGCACCAGCGCCAGCCCGACACCGCCGGTGCCGTAGACGACGGCGGAGGCTCCCGGCTGCACCCCGGCGACGTCGACGGCGTGCAGCGCCGTGGTGGCGCTGCAGCACAGCGTGGCTGCCACCGACAGGTCCAGCCCCGCCGGCACCGGCACGGCAGCAGAGGCGGGCACGACGATCCGGTCGGCGAAGCCACCGTCGGTCATGAACGCCAGGAACCCCAGCGGCGCATCGCACAGGTGGTCGTCGCCGGCCAGGCACGAGCGGCAGCGGTGGCAGGCGTGCAGGTAGTGCACGGCGACGCGATCACCCGGCGCGATGCCCTCCACCTGGGCACCCACCTCCGCGACCACGCCGGCCACCTCGTGCCCCAGCGTGATGGGCGTGCTCGCCGGGGTCAGGAGACCGTCGAGGAAGTGCAGCTCGGTTCCGCAGACCCCCGCCGCGGCCACGTCGATGAGCACGTCACCCGGCCCGGGCCGCGGGTCGTCGACCTCCTCGAGGGCCACCGGCCGGCCTGGACCGTGGAACCGGATCGCACGCATCTGCTGCCTCCCTACGCCGGCATGACCCGGACAGGTTCGAACGGTCGGCGGCCGCAGCCGTCCTCTCAGCCCACTTCGATGGGCTCCCGCGGTACGGGCGAACCGTAGCGAGCACCCCCTGGCGGCCGCCGCCCGACCCCGGCCGGGACGGGTGTTACGTTCGCCGCGTACGTGGCACGGGGTGTCCGCCCGGGACTGAGAACACACCCGTCGAACCTGCTCCAGCTCACACTGGCGAAGGGATGTCACCAGCATGTCCAGTGCTGTGGGAACGATCGACCTGCGCGCGGCCCGCGAGGCGCTCAGCGCGAGCACCCCCCTCGTGCACTGCCTGACCAACACGGTGGTGCAGACCCTCACCGCCAACGCCCTCCTGGCCGTCGGGGCCGCCCCGGCGATGGTGGACGCCCCGCAGGAGGCGGCCGACTTCGCCGCCGTCGCCTCGGCCGTGCTGATCAACGTCGGCACGGTGCACGAGCGGACCGCCGAGGCGATGCGCCTGGCCGCCCGCTCGGCGCGCGCGGCCGGCACGCCGTGGGTGCTGGACCCCGTCGCCGTCGGCGGGCTCGCCTACCGGACGCAGCTGGCCGCCGAGCTGGTGGAGCTCGCGCCGACCGTCGTGCGGGGCAACGCCTCCGAGGTCATGGCGCTGGCCGGGGCCGGCGCCGGGGGCCGGGGCGTGGACAGCACGGCCGGGGCGGACGACGCCGCCGCCGCGGCCACCGCGCTCGCCGCCAGGACCGGCGGGGTGGTCGCCGTCAGCGGCGAGGTGGACCTGATCACCGACGGCCGGCGCACCGTCCGGGTGGGCGGCGGGTCACTGCTCCTGACCCGCACCACCGGGGCGGGGTGTGCTCTCGGCGCCCTGGTGGCGGCCTACGTCGCGGCGACCGGCGACGCGCTGACCGGCGCGGTCGCCGCCCACGCGCACGTCGCCGTCGCGGCGGAGCGGGCGGCCGGCACCGCGGCCGGGCCGGGCAGCTTCGCCCCCGCCTGGCTCGACGCCCTCGATGCCGTGGGTCCGGAGGAGTTGGCCGGCGCCGACGTGCGGACCGCCTGATGCGACCGGCGTTCGACCCGGCCCTGTACCTGGTCACCGACACGGGGCTGTGCCGCCCGCGCCCGGTGGCCGACGTGGTGGGTGCCGCGGTGGCCGGTGGCGTCACCGCCGTCCAGGTCCGCGACAAGCACGCCTCCCGCCGCGACCTCCTGGCCCTCACCCGCGCCGTCCCCGGTCTGGGTCTCGACGCGGTTCGGGAGATGACCCGGGCCGCGCACGCCGGCGGCCTCCTCGCGGTGCCGATCGGCGGCATCGACGTCGACCGGGCCGCCGCCGTGGCGGTTGCGCAGTGACGCCGACGGCGCTGACCGTGGCGGGCAGCGACCCCAGCGGCGGGGCCGGGATCCAGGCCGACCTGAAGACCTTCAGCGCCCTGGGCGTCTACGGGACCGCCGTGCTGACCGCGCTCACCGCGCAGAACACCCATGGCGTCACCGGGGTGCACCCCGTGCCGGCGGCGTTCGTGGGCCGGCAGCTGACCACCCTCCTGGACGACGTGGTCGTCCACGCCACCAAGCTCGGCATGCTGGGCAGCGCCGACGTGGTGCGCGAGGTGGCCGCCGTGCTGGCCGAACGCCGCCCCGGGCCGGTGATCTGCGACCCGGTGATGGTCGCGACCAGCGGGGACCGGCTGATCGACGACGACGCGATCGTCGCGGTCCGGACCGTGCTGCTGCCCCTGGCGGACCTGATCACGCCGAACGTGCCCGAGGCGGCCGCGCTCCTGGACGTTCCCCCGGCCACCGACGTCGCGGGCATGCACGAGCACGCGCGGGCCCTGCTCGATCTCGGCCCGGGAGCGGTGCTGCTCAAGGGCGGGCACCTCGGCGGCGAGGAGAGCACCGATGTGCTGGTCACCGCTACCGGCGCCGTGGTCAGCCGCCGGCCCCGGATCGCCACGACGGCCACGCACGGCACCGGCTGCACCCTGTCGTCGGCGCTCGCGGCGCTGGCTGCCCGCTCAGCGGGAGCACCGGACTGGCCCGCCCTCGTCGAGGGGGCGCGGGACTACCTGCAGCGCGCCCTGGTGGAGGGCGCGTCCCTGTCCGTGGGGTCCGGGCACGGGCCGGTGCACCACTTCGCCGGGATCTGGCCGGCCTGAGGCCCGGGCTCCACCCGCGCGGCGCGGCGGCTGCCGACGCTCACGCGTCCAGCGAGTCGAGCAGGTCGTCGGCCTGGCGGACTCGGCGGAGGCACCACCGGTCCATGGTGACGGTGCCGGCCAGCAGCGCCAGAGCGAGCAGCCCCACGACCGGGTCGGAGTCGATCGCTGCGGCGACGGCCACGAGGACGGTGATGCACACGCCCAGGCCCGCGACCGCCCAGCGGCTCTGCCGGCGCGGCCCGTTCCGACGAAGAGTGCGCCGCCACCGTGCGCGCGGGTTCCGGACGTTGCCGCGGCGATCCCGTCGGCAATGTCCGGAACCGACCCGCACAGCGGGTCCGGAACTCAGCTCTGGCTCCCGCTGTCGCTGTTGTCGGTCATCGGCACGCGGGTGACGACGTCCGTGCCGGTGGCACCGCCGAGCCGGCGGAGCAGGGCGGCGACGTCGATGCCGGTGAGGTCACCGGAGAGCTGCAACCCTTGCGCGACGTTGGAGGCGACCGACCGCCCCAGCGAGCCGGCTCCGTCGGTGGAGATGACGGTCATCTTCTCCACCGCCGACAGCGGGGCGGCGGCCGCGCCGACGACCTCGGGCAGCACCTTGACCAGCATCTCCAGGATCGCCGCCTCGCCGTACTTCGCGAACGCGTCCGAGCGGGCGTCCATCGACTCCGCCTCGGCCTGACCGCGGGCCAGGATCGCCGACGCCTCGGCGGCGCCCTCCCGCTCGACGGCCTCGGCGATCGCCTCGCGGCGCAGCTTCTCGGCCTCACCGCGCTTCGCGCCCTCGATCGCCTCGGCCTCCGCCAGGGCCGAGCGGCGGGCCCGCTCGCCCTCACCGGAGAGCCTGGCCTGCTCCGCGGCGGCCTGGGCGGCGGCGATCGTCGCCTGGCGCTGCGCGTCGGCGGTGAGGATCGCACTGTTCTTGCGCCCCTCCGCCTCCTGCTCCACCTTGTAGCGCTCGGCGTCCGCGGGACGGCGCACCTGGGTGTCCAGCTGCCGCTCGGTGAGTGCCGCCGTCCGCTCCGCGACCTTCTCCTGCTCGATGAGGATCGCCTGGTCCTGGGCGGCCTGCGCCAGCGGACCGGACGCGGCGGCCCGGGCCGTCGCGGCGTCGGTCTCGGCCGTGATCTCGGCCTGCTTGAGGGCGAGCTGGCGCTGCGAGATCGCGATCGCCTCGTCGGCCAGCAGCTGCTCCTGCTGCGCGGCCTGGCGGGCGCGCGCCTCGGCGATGCTCGCCTCCTTGAGCACGCGTGCCGCCTCGGGACGGCCCAGGTCGGCGAGGTAGGAGCCCTCGGCCTGGATGTCCTGCAGCTGGAAGGTGTCCAGGACCAGGCCCTGGCCGGTCAGCGAGGACTCCGCCTCCTCGGCGACGGCGGAGGCGAAAGCCGCGCGGTCGCGGATGATCTCCTCGATCGTCAGCCGGCCCACGATCGAGCGCAGCGCGCCGGCGAGCACCTCCGAGGTGAAGGTGTCGATGCCCTGCTGCTGGTTGAGGAAGCGCTGCGCGGCGGCCCGGATGGAGCTCTCGGACCCGCCGACCTTGACGATGGCGACGCCCTCGAGGTCGCACTTGACGCCCTGCAACGACACCGCACCCCGGATGCCGACGGGGATCCGGCGGCTGGACAGGTCCATCGAGTGCAGCTTCTGGACGACGGGCAGCACGAAGACGCTGGCGCCGAGCACGACCTTCTGGCCGGAGGAGTCGCGCGAGATCACGCCGCTGTCGCTGGTGACCTCCCGCCCCTGGCGTCCGGTGACGATGAAGGCCTGGTTGGGCCCGGCCACCTTGATGCGGGACAGCACGAGCAGCACCAGCAGGACGACCAGGGCCGCGAGGCCACCGAGGGCGTAGAGCAGCGTCACGAGGAGGAGCCTCCGGTCAGGGGGTGGTGCTCGGGCGCGGTGGAGACGACCTCGACCGCGGTCTCGCTGAGGGCTTCGACGACGTAGACCGGCGTGCCGGTGGCCAGCGGCACGTCGCTGCGGGCGGAGTACTTGAGCTGCTGACCGGCCAGCGCCAGCCGGACCTCCCCGTAGCCGGGGCTGGGCACCGCGGAGACGACGACGCCCTGGGCGCCGACCAGGGAGTGGCGGGTCAGCGTGGGCTGGGTCGGCATGTCGGTGAGCGCTCGGGACAGCCGGATCGCGCCCCAGGCGAGCGGTACTGCGACGACCAGGCCGACGGCGAGCGCGAGCAGGGCGGCGACGGCGTCCGACAGGTCCGCGGGCAGCAGGGTGGTGGCGGCGGCACCGCCGAAGCCGATGCCGCCGAGCAGGGCCGCGAGCGCCGGCACGGAGAACGGCCCGTCGGCGTCACCCAGCCCCAGGTCGAACTCGCCGACGAACAGCGAGAGCAGGAGGACGACGAGGCCGAGGACACCGATGACGAGGAAGACCGTTGCCACTCGCGCGTCCTCCTCAGCCGTCGAACTGCAGCTTCCCAGTTCCGGGACGACTCCGGCAAGGAAAGCCACAGTCGGGTGAACGTCGGTCGGGTCTACTCGCCGACCTCGCCGTCGATCCACTCCCGGATGAGGTCGGCGTGGCCGTTGTGCCGCGCGTACTCCTCGATCAGGTGGACGAGGATCCAGCGCAGGCTCGGCGTCGTCCCGTCCGGCGATCCGACGTCGGCCGGCCGGTCCAGGCCGCCGTCGGCCATCGCCTCGGCCACGAGCGCCCGGGACCTGTCGACGGCGCCGGACCACAGGACGTGCAACTGCTCGGGGGAGTCCCCGAGCGCGGAGTGCCACTCCCAGTCCGGGTCGTCGTCCCAATCGACGTCGGCGAAGGTCTCGCTCCACCCCCGGCCGAACAGCCGCCGGGAACACCACATCTCCTCGACGAAGGCCAGGTGCTTGAGCAACCCGCCCAGCGTCATGGTCGTGGCAGCCACCGTCACCTGCAGGGCGTCGGCGTCCAGGCCGCGGGTCTTCCACGCCAGCGTGCCGCGCTGGTAATCGAGGAACCCGGCCAGGACGGCGAACTCGTCACCCGCGGGCGGCGGCTCGACGCGGCCGTCGCTGTCGGTCATGTCCCGCAACCTAACGGGGACACTGGGGGAGTGAGGCGGGAGGCGGGTGTGCTGCACCTCGACCTCGACGCCTTCTTCGCCGCCGTCGAGCAGCGCGACAAGCCCTCGCTGCGGGGGCGGCCGGTCGTCGTCGGCGGGGTCGGGGGTCGTGGCGTCGTCGCCACCGCGTCGTACGAGGCGCGCGCCTACGGCGCCCGTTCGGCCATGACGACGGCGGAGGCGCGGCGGCGCTGCCCGTCGGGGACGGCGTTCCTCGGCGGCCGGTTCGCCGCCTACCGGCGCACCTCCGAGGTCGTCATGGGCCTGCTGCGCGAGCTCTCGCCGCTGGTCGAGCCGGTGTCCATCGACGAGGCCTACGTCGATCTGGCGGCCGGCGGGTACGACCTCTCGATGCCGGCCGTGACGGAACTCGGTCGGGACCTGAAGGCCCGGATCGCCGCGGCCACGGGGGGAGTGACCGGCTCGGTCGGCATCGGCTCGTCGAAGCTGATGGCCAAGATCGGCTCCGAGCTGCAGAAACCCGACGGCCTGGTCGTCGTCCCCCCGGGCGCGGAGCTCGACCTGCTGCACCCGCTCTCGGTGACCACGCTGGGCGGGGTCGGCCCGGCGACGGCGGAGCGGCTGCACCAGGTCGGTGTGAAGACCGTCGGCGACCTGGCCGCCAAGTCGCTGGCCGACCTGGTCGCCCTCGCCGGACGGGCGCACGGCGCGGGCCTGTACGCGCTGGCCCGCGCCGAGGACGACCGCGCCGTGGTGCCCGACCGCGAGGCGAAGTCGGTGTCGCACGAGGAGACCTTCGAGCGCGACCTCACCGATCTCGCCGTCCTCGGCCGGGAGATCGACTCGATGGCCGGCCGGGTCGGCAAGCGGCTGCGCGACTCGGCGTTCTCCGGCCGCACCGTCACCCTCAAGCTGCGCCGCTACGACTTCACCACCCTCACCCGCTCGCAGACGCTCCCGCAGCCCACCGACGACCCCCGGCAGATCGCCACGATCGCCCGCCGGCTGCTGGCCGACGCCGGCGCGGAGGGCGGCCTGCGGCTGCTCGGGGTGGGGGTCTCCGGGCTCTCGCTCTACGCCCAGGGCGACCTGTTCGCCGAGGACGACGACGGCGCCCCGACGGCCGACACCGGGGAGCCTGCGCTCGAGGACGCCGCCCCCGAGCCGCCGCTGCCCGCCGACAAGCGCTGGTGGCCCGGGCAGGACGTGCGGCACGAGGAGCTGGGGGCGGGCTGGGTGTGGGGCCGCGGACTGGGGCGCGTTACGGTCCGGTTCGAGGGGCCGCTGACCAATCCTGGTCCAGTGCGCACGCTGGCCGCGGACGATCCGCTCCTGCAGCCCGCCGATCCCCCCGACTGGAGGCCGACCGCATGACGCAGGAACGTTCGTGGTGGGGCTGGGGCGCAGAGGACCAGGCCCTGAGCGACGAGGAATGCGTGGCACGGGCCGCGGCGCTGCCGGGCCTGCCCGATCGGCCGCGGCCGATCCCCCGGCTGGCCGACGTCGTCCTGCCGGCGTCCCGGGTGACGCCGCCGGACGGGCTGCCGGTGACCACCGATCACGACGACCGCGTGCGGCACGCCTACGGCAAGGCCTACCGCGACGTCGTCCGGGCGCTGTCCGGCGAGCTGCCCGGGGCGCCGGACGCCGTCGCGCACCCCGCGGACGAGGACGACGTCGTGCGGCTGCTCGACTGGGCGTCGTCGGCCGGCGTCGTCGTCGTGCCGTTCGGTGGCGGCAGCTCGGTGGTCGGCGGGGTCGAGTACCGCGGCGACCGGCCCTGGATCTCGATGGACCTGACCGCACTGGACCGCGTGCTGGAGATCGACCGGACCAGCCGGGCGGCCCGGATCCAGGGCGGCGCGCTCGGCCCGGTGCTCGAGGAACAGCTCCGCCCGCACGGCCTGACCCTGCGCCACTACCCCCAGAGTTTCGAGTTCTCCACGCTCGGCGGCTGGCTGGCCACCCGCGCCGGCGGCCACTACGCGACGGTGCTCACCCACATCGACGACCTGGTCGAGTCCATGCGCGTGGTCACCCCGGTCGGGATCAGCGAGTCGTGGCGGCTGCCCGGTTCCGGTGCCGGCCCGTCGCCGGACCGGATGTTCCTGGGCTCGGAAGGGACGCTCGGCGTCATCACCGAGGCGTGGATGCGGCTGCAGGACCGGCCGCGGTTCAAGGCCTCGTCGTCGGTCGTCTTCCCGGACATGACCGCGGGCATGGCCGCGGTGCGCGCGATCTCGCAGGCGGGGCTGTACCCGGCGAACTGCCGGCTGCTCGACCCGGCGGAGGCCGCCTCGACCGGCGTGCCGGAGGGGACCTGCCTGCTGGTGCTCGGCGTGGAGTCCGCCGCCCACCCGGTGGACGGCCGGCTGGCCGAGCTCACCGAGCTGGCCCGGGACCACGGCGGGATCGTGGCCCCCGCGCAGGAGCGGGGGAAGGACGCCCCGGCCGAGGCCTGGCGCTCGTCCTTCCTCCGCGCGGCCTACGGCCGCGACGGGCTGGCCCGGATGAGCGCCGTCGTGGAGACCTTCGAGACGGCGACCACCTGGGACCGGGTGGACGAGCTGTACGCGACGGTGCAGGCCGAGGTGGGTGCCGCGGTGCGCGAGATCACCGGCGCGCCCGGCCGGGTGAGCTGCCGGTTCACCCACGTCTACCCCGACGGCCCGGCGCCGTACTTCACCGTGGTGGGCGTCGGCCGGCCCGGCTCCGAGGTCGCGATGTGGGACGACGTGAAGACCGCCGCCATGGAGGTCCTGACGCGGCTGCGCGGCACCGTGACCCACCACCACGCCGTCGGCCGCGACCACCGCCCCGGTTACGACCGGCAGCGCCCCGAGCCGTTCGCCGTCGCGCTGCGGGCGGCCAAGGCGGCGCTGGACCCGGCCGGCGTCCTCAACCCGGGCGTCCTCGTCGACGCCGTGTAGAACGGGCACCGTGACCGAACAGAACGCGTGGCTGCGGATGACCGAGGAGGACCCGGAGCACTCGACCGCCTACGTGCAGCGGTTCCGGACCCTGGCCGAGCAGGGCATGGACCTCGTCGGCGAGGCGCGGCTGGTCGACGCGATGCTGCCGCGCCGCTCGCGGGTGCTGGACGCCGGCTGCGGGCCGGGCCGGGTGGGGGCGTACCTGCACGAGGTCGGGCACGAGGTGGTCGGGGTGGATTCCGACCCGGTGCTGATCGCCGCCGCCGAGGAGGACCACCCCGGCCCGCGCTGGCTCGTCGGGGACCTGGCCGAGCTGGACCTGCGCGCGCAGGGCATCGACGCAGCCTTCGACGCGATCGTCTGCGCGGGCAACGTGATGACGTTCCTGGCCGAGAGCACGCGGACCGACGTGCTCCGCCGGCTGCGCGACGTCGTCGCCGGTGACGGACGGGCGGTGTTCGGCTTCGGCGCCGGCCGCGGGTACGAGTTCGACGCCTTCCTGGCCGACGCCCGCGCCACCGGCTGGGCGGAGGACCTGCTGCTCTCCACCTGGGACCTGCGGCCGTTCACCCCCGACGCCGACTTCCTCGTCGCGGTGCTGCGACCGGTCTGATCAGAGCCGGCCGGCGGCGCGCAGCAGGACCAGCGCGCCGACCGTCCGGTGGCCCCGCCACTCCAGGGTGGCCGCAGGCGAGAAGCTGTCGAAGTCGACGGTCCAGCCGCCGTCGTCCTGCTGGCCCTCCGCCAGCCGGTCGAGCTCGGCGTCGACGACGGACGACGCGAACAGCTCCCGTGCCGGCCCGCCGGGGAACGGGGCGAAGTCCAGCGGTCGCATGAACTCGTCGGCCGCGCCGCCGGCCACGTGCAGCAGCCCGTCGGCCGGGATGAACGGGCGCAGCCGGTCCAGCAGGGTGCGCGCCTCCTCCGAGGCCGCTCCGGAGCGGCCGGCCGCGTCGAGGAACTGCACCGCGAAGGCGAGCTCCATCGCATGCGTGGAGCCGTCCAGCGCACCGGCGGCCGCCAGGCAGTACGCCGTCGCCCGCGCGAGCCAGGGGTGTCCCGCGACCGCCGGATCGGCCGCGGCCACCCGGTGCGCGGTCGCCGCCACCACCGCGGTGATCTGCAGCGACGACGTCGACGGGTCGGCATGCGCCCAGAACGGCGCGCACGCGGCCGGATCGGGCACCGGCAGCGCGAACGGCAGCCCGCCGTCGGGCAACGTCACCGACGCCAGCCAGTCGCAGACCTCCGCGGCACGTGGCTTCGTCGCCGGCGCCAGGTCAGCGAACGCCTCCAGCGCGTGCAGCGCGCCACCGGGCTGGCTGCTCTTCGAGCGCAGGTCCGGCTCCAGCCCCCAGCCGTAGCCGCCGTCGTCGTTCCGGTAGCCGTCGACGGCGGCGACCACCGCGTCGGCACCGCCCGAGCCGGTGAGCAGATCCAAGCGGCGGCGGTCGAGCAGCCGCCCGTGCCCGGCGAGGAACGCGCCGGCGGCCCCGAGGTCCACGGTCATGCCGCCGATCCTGCCCGGGAGCGCCACGCCGGATCGGCGTGCGGCGGCAGGACGGCCGCCGAGGTCCAGGGCGGCGATCCCGGGGGAGCGACCACCTCGACCGGGCCGTCCGGCGAGTCGAGCCGCTGCAGGTAGGGCGCCGGATCGGTGTCGGGCGCGGGGGACGCCGGGTCGCGCGGCGCGGCCAACAGCTCCCGCGCCGTCTGGGCCAGCGACAGCTCGCCGTACCAGCCGCCGCCCTCCGCGCGTTGCCGCACGAGCCCGGCGAGCACCGTCGCGGCGGCCAGGTAGCCGGTCGCGTGGTCCAGCACCTGCGCCGGGAGCACGCCCGGCTGCTCATGGGTGCCGCAGACGGTCGCGATGCCGGTCGCCGCCTGCACCAGCGAGTCGAACCCGCGCCGGCCCGCCCACGGCCCGGACAGCCCCCAGGCGGAGATCCGGACGACGACGAGGTGCGGGTGCCGCTCGGCCAGCGCCGCAGGATCCAGGCCGAACGCCTCGAGCGCGCCCGGCCGGTAGCCCTGCACGACGACGTCCGCGACCGCGAGCAACTCCTCGACGGTGGCGCGGTCACCGGCACCGGCCAGGTCGAGCACCACGTGCCGCTTGCCGACGCCGGTGTCGAGCAGCCCCTCGGGCAGGTCGGGCAACTGCGGCCCGTCGACCCGCAGCACGTCGGCGCCGTGCGAGGCGAGCACCCGGGTGGCCACCGGCCCGGCGATCACCCGGGTCAGGTCCAGCACCCGGAGCCCGCGCAGCGCCGGCCGACGCGCGGGCCCGTCGGCGACCCGGCGCAGCGCCAGCAGAGGCAGGCCGGTCACCGCCCGGCCCTGGGGGGACGCGGCCCAGACCTCCGGCGTCCGGACGGCGGCCGCCGCCCCGCCGGCGGCGACCACCGCCGCTTCCAGCTCCTCCGCCGGCCACCGGGCCGCCGCCACGGCGACGGCGTCGACGTCCTCGGCCCCCAGGACGGTGGCGGCGGCCGCCCGGTGGTGCGGGTAGTTCCCGTGCAGCCGCAGCCAGCCGTCGGCGGTCCGCCAGAACCGGGACAGCGGCGCGAAACCCATCCCGACCGGCCGCCCGGCGAGGCGGGCGTGGCGCTCGCTGCGCACCGCGAGGCCCACGTGCGGTCCGTCCAGCCGGAGCGGCCCGTCCAGCCGGACCGGTCCGTCACTGCCGGCGAGCAGTCGGGCGGCGTGCAGCTGCGCGGCGACGGCACCGGTCACCAGGTCGCCGACGGCCAGCGGCCCACCCAGGCCGGGTGACCCGGCCAGCTCCACCGCGGCGGCGGGCAGCCCGGTCGCCGCCGCCACCTCGGCGAGCAGCGCGCTCATCGGGCCGTGATCCGCACCGTCGGGTCGGTGCACCAGTCGAGCACCGACGGCCACGAGCCGTACCCGGCGAGCAGGTCGAGGTGCTGTCCGCCGGGGATCACGTCGACGTCGAGCCCGAACTCCTCGGCGTAGAACCGGGCCGCACCGCCCGGGAAGTACGGGTCGTCGTCGCCGGCGACCAGCCGAACCCGCGGCACCAGTTCTGCAGCCAGCGCCGTGGCCTCGATACCCGGCGGCGCGAACGACGCCACGTCGGGGTGCCGCCTGAGCAGCCGGGCCGCTCCCGGTGCGACCAAGAGCACCCGATCGGCGTGGAGCTCGCCCAGCGAAGCAGCCGCCTGCCACCAGAGCGATACCGACAGGCTGTGGCAGATCAGCACGCGCTCGCCGCCGTCCCCGCCGAGGGCGGCGAGCTCGGCGCGCAGCAGGGCCGTCCACTCCTCGAGCACCGGCACGTCGGGCTCCGGGAACTGGGGATAGCGCACCTCGTGGCCGGCCGCGGTCAGCCGGCCGGCCAGCCAGCGCTGCCAGTGGCCTTCCGGCCGGTGGTTCTGCCAGCCGTGCACGATCAGGAAGTTCACGTCGTCCCCTTCTCCCGATCCACGCCCAGCGCCAGGACCAGCTCCAGCACCGTGCGCGGGTCCTCCAGCTGCGCCCCGTACAGCTCGCGCAGCTGGCCCATGCGGTAACGCACCGTCTGCGGGTGCACGAACAGCTCGGCGGCGACGGCGTCCCGGCGTCCCTGGTGCAGCAACCAGGAGCGCAGGGTCTCCACCAGCTTCTCGCGGGCGCTGTCGCCCAGGTCCGCCAGCGGCGCGAGCGCCCGCGCCCGCAGGTCCGCGAGCGCGGCCCCGTCCGCCCGCAGCACGAGCTCGGTCAGCCGGGTCTCGGTGTCCAGCGGCGCCGAGCCGTCGGGGGCCAGCTCCAGCTGCAGCGCCCGGCCCACCCGCGCGTAGGAGACCTGCACCTCCGTCCACGGCCGCGGCGGCCCGACGACGGCGCAGCGACCGTCCAGCGAGCGCAGCAGGGCCGGCCGCGACCGGCCCTCCGCGTCGGGGACCAGCAGCACCACCAGCTCGCCCTCCCCGGCCGGGTCCTGGACGTCGTCGGTGGTGCGCAGCGTCCGCGGGTCGAGGCTGACCATGGCGCCGCGGACCCGCGCCTCCGGCAGCAGGACGGCGGTGAGCGTGCGTGGCGGAGCCCAGTCCGCGCGCTCGGCGGCGGCGACGAGCTCCTCGGGGGTCGTGCCGGCCAGCAGCAGGGTGGCCAGCCGCTCCAGGTACCGCTGGCGGACCCGTCCCGTCGTCGCCAGTTCGTCGCTGTGACCGGCCACGCTGGCGGCCGACAGCTGGTCGATGAAGGCGAACACCAGCTCGGCGAAGCGGGCCAGCTGCTCGGCCGACAGCCCGGCGCGGACGGCGGTCGCGCTCATCTCCCGCCACGAGACCCGTGCGCCGACGCGGTAGGCGGCCTGCAGCGCGTCCATGGATCGACCGTCGCGCGCCTCGCCGCGGCCCAGGTCGTAGGCGGCGGCCAGCGCGGGGCCGATCGGGGTGCCGGGATCGGCGCCGGTGCTCGCGGTGGCCAGCTCGAGGAACCCGCCGAGCGCGAGCTCCACGGCACTGCCGATCTTCTGGCCCATCCGGCCCGAGAAGGCGTCGGCGTAGCTGGGCACCTCGACGATGATCTCGGCGACGGTGTGCCCGGCGACCGTCGGCAGTTCGTCGCGCATCGCCCGCGCGACCGCAGCCGGGATGGCGTTCGGCTCGTCGGTCATCCGCCTCCTTTGTTCGCAGCGAACAGAACGTACCGGTTGATTCACGTCCGGCACACAGGTAACTGACCGCTGGAATGGACAACCTCAGTACATGACGACGACCGTTCCTCGCCCGGACCCGGTGCGGTCGCCCCTGGCTTCGCTGCGTGAGCGGGCCGTGCGGCTGGCCGAGCGGGTGACCACACCCCTGCTGCCCGTCGACTACCTCGACCTGTTCGACCCGCTCCGCTCCGGCGCTGCCCTGCGCGGCCGGATCGAGGCCGTCCTGCACGAGACGCGCGACGCGGCCAGCATCGTCATCCGCCCCGGCAAGGACTGGCTGCCGCACCGCCCCGGCCAGTACGTGCGCATCGGCATCGACATCGACGGGGTCCGCCAGTGGCGCGCCTACTCGATCACCTCGGTGCTCGGCCGCCCCGGCGGCTGCTTCACCATCACCGTCAAGGCGATCCCCGACGGGAAGGTCAGCAACCACCTCGTCCACCGGGTCCAGCCCGGCACGATCGTCCAGCTCGACCAGGCCACGGGGGAGTTCTGCCTGCCCGAGCAGGCGCCGGAGAAGGCCCTGTTCGTCACCGCCGGCTCCGGCATCACGCCGGTCATGGGCATCCTGCGCAACTCCGCCGCGCAGCTGGCCGACACCGTGCTCGTGCACTCGTCCCCCACCGCCGACGACGTCGTCTTCGGCGACGAGCTGCGGCAGCTGGCCGCCGAGGGCCGGATCCGGCTGATCGAGCAGCACACCAACAGCGCCGGCATGCTCGACGCCCGCTCCATCGCCGACCTCGTCCCCGACCTGCACGAGCGCGCCACCTGGGCGTGCGGCCCGGTCGGCATGCTCGAGGCCCTCGAGGAGCACTGGGCGTCGGCCGGCATCGCCGACCGGCTCTACACCGAGCGTTTCCGCCCGCGGATCCTCGTCACCGGCGAGGGCGGCACCGTCTCGTTCACGAAGAACGGCACCACCGTCGAGGCCGACGGCGCGACGCCGATCCTCGACGCCGCCGAGGAGGCCGGCGTTCTCATGCCCAGCGGCTGCCGCATGGGCATCTGCTTCGGCTGCGTCCTCCCGCTGCGCGAGGGCGTCGTCCGCGACCTGCGCAACGGCGAGATCACCACCGCCGCCCCCGGGGACGGCGTACTCATCCAGACCTGCGTCAGCGCCGCCGCCGGCGCCTGCACCGTCGACCACTGAGCCGAGTCCAGCTCGCCCACCACTGCCCGACCCGACACCCCAGGAGCCGGACATGACCGTCATCCAGAAGAAGATCGACGACAACCCGATCGCCCACCTCTCCGCCGAGGACATCGAGCTCATCGGCAAGGAGCTGGACACCATCCGCCAGGAGATCCGGGACAGCCTGGGCGAGGACGACGCGAAGTACATCCGCACCGTCATCGACGTGCAGCGCAAGCTCGAGCTGGGCAGCCGCGCCGTCCTGCTGGCCTCGATGTTCCCCCCGGCCTGGCTCGTGGGCACTGCCGGGCTCTCGCTGGCGAAGATCCTCGAGAACATGGAGATCGGGCACAACATCCTGCACGGCCAGTGGGACTGGATGCGCGACCCGAAGATCCACTCCACGACGTGGGAGTGGGACATGGCCAGCCCCGCGGCGCAGTGGAAGCACTCGCACAACGAGCTGCACCACACGTACACGAACGTGATCGGCAAGGACAACGACCTCGGCTACGGCATCATGCGCGTCGACGAGGACCAGAAGTGGCACCCGCTGTACCTGGCCCAGCCGCTGTGGAACTTCCTCAACGCCTGCTTCTTCGAGTACGGGATCGCCGCCTACGACCTCGAGC
>JBBSKB010000037.1:0-29265 GCA_038256725.1 Mycobacteriales bacterium
CGATCACCGTCGTCTACGCGATGGTGACCGGCACCGCGCGGGGGTCACTGGCCATGGTGCTGCTGACCTGGGGGCTGATCGGCTGCTTCGTCGGCCTCACGGTGGGGCTGTGTGGCCGACGACGGAGGCGGTCAGAGCGTGAAGACGATCTTCCCGTTGGTGCGGCCCTCGGACATCCGGGCGAAGCCCTCACGGGCCTCGGTCAGGGGCAGTTCGACGTCGATCTGCGGCCGGATGCCGGTGACGGCGCACATCCGGATCAGCGCCTCGAGCTCGTCCTTGGTGCCCATCGTCGAGCCGATCACCGACAGCTGGGTGAAGAAGACCCGGTTGAGCTCGGCGCCGGGGTCGAACCCGGTCGTCGCGCCGGAGGTGACGATGACGCCACCGGGCCTGAGCGACTTGATGCTGTGGCTCCAGGTCGCCTTGCCGACCGTCTCCATGACGCCGTCCACCCGCTCGGGCAGCCGGGCGCCGCTCTCGAAGGCCTGCTCGGCGCCCAGGGCGAGGGCGGCGGCGCGCTTCTCCGCGCTGCGGCCGGTCACCCAGATGCGGTATCCGGCGGCGCGGCCGAGCACGATGAGCGCCGTCGCGACGCCGCCGCTGGCGCCCTGGACGAGCACCGTCTGACCAGGCCGCAGGCCCGAGCGGACGAACAGCATCCGGTAGGCGGTGAGCCATGCGGTGGGCAGGCAGGCGGCCTCGGCGAAGGAGAGGTCAGCCGGCTTGGGCAGCAGGTTCCGCTTCGGGACGGCGACCCGCTCGGCCATCGAGCCCTGGTGGACCTCGGACAGCAGGGAGCGCTTCGGGTCCAGCGTCTCGTCGCCCATCCAGCCGGGGCTGGCGATCACGCCGTGGACGACGACCTCGTTGCCGTCCTCGTCGATGCCGGCCGCGTCCGTGCCCAGGATCATCGGCATCCGCTCCTCGGGGAGACCGATGCCCTGGAGGCTGAACAGGTCGTGGTGGTTGAGGGAGACCGCCTTGACCTGGATCGTCGTCCAGCCGTCGGGGACCTCGGGCTCCGGGCGCTCACCCACCTCGAGGACGGAGAGCGGGTCCTTCGGGGCGGGCGTGGAGACGAAGGCAGCGAGCATGACCGGACGCTAACCGAGGTGTGCGGTGGCAGCGACGCGGGTGGTTGACCGCCCCCCTAACCTGTCGCTGATCACACCCGTCGACGCAAGGGGTTCCTCGATGACGACACGTGCACTCGTACTCGGCGGTGGCGGCGTCGCCGGCATCGCCTGGGAGCTCGGCCTGCTCAGCGGCTGGGCCGCCGAGGGCGTCGACGTGACGGGGGCCGATCTGGTCGTCGGGACCTCTGCCGGCTCGGTCGTCGGAGCGCAGCTGCGCCTCGACGGCGCCGTCCAGTCCCTCTTCGAGCGCCAGCTCCTCCCGCCGACCGGCGAGATGAACGTGCAGTTCGACGGGGTGTCCACGATGGCCGCCTTCGCCGAGGCGATGAAGGGCAACACCGGTGAGCAGGACGCGCGGGCCCGTCTGGGTGCGCTCGCGCTCACCATCGATGCCGTCCCGGAGGCGCAGCGCCGCGCCATCATCGAGGGCCGGATCGGCGACCCGGAGTGGCCCACCGCCCGGCTGGTGATCACCGCAGTCGACACCGCGGACGGCGAGTTCCTGCCGTTCGACGCCTCCTCCGGGGTGCGGCTGCTCGACGCCGTGACCGCGAGCTGCGCCGTCCCGGGCGTCTGGCCGCCGGTCACCGTGAACGGCCGCCGGCTCATGGACGGCGGCATGCGCTCGGTCACCAACGCCGACCTCGCCGCGGGCTGCGAGAAGGTCCTGATCGTCACGCCGACACGCGGCATGCCCGGCGGCCTGCTGGGCCCCGGACTCGACCGGGAGATCGAGATCCTGGAGAAGGAGGCCGAGGTGCACGTGGTCACCGCCGACGAGGCCTCGCTGGCCGCATTCGGCAGCAACGTGCTCGACCCGGCCACCCGCGAGCCCTCGGCCCGCGCCGGCCGGGCACAGGCCGCCGCGACGCTCGAGGCCGCCCGCGCCTTCTGGGGCTGAGCGGCCGGCTACCGGACGACGACGACGTGCTCCCCGCGGGACACGAACTCGCCGATGACCGGTGCCCCGGGCACCTCGCCGGCGAGCAGCAGCCCGCCGGAGGTCTGCGCGTCGGCCAGCAGCAGCGCCTCGTCCTCGCTCACCGCTGACAGGTCGGTGTGCGGGCGCACCCAGTCGAGGTTGCGGCGGGTGCCGCCGGAGACGAAGCCGGCGGCCAGCGCCTCGCGCGTTCCGGTCAGGTAGGGCACCGCCGCGGCGTCGACGACGGCGGTGACCCCGCTGGCGCGGGCCATCTTGTACAGGTGGCCCAGTAGGCCGAAGCCGGTCACGTCGGTGCCCGCCCGGATGCCGGCGTCGACTGCGGCCTGCCCGGCCTCGCGGTTGAGCGCGGTCATCGAGGCGACCGCCTCCTCGGACACCTCGCCGGTGGCCTTCATCCGGCTGTTGAGCACGCCGACGCCCAGCGGCTTGGTCAGGCTGAGCGGGGTGCCGGCGACTGCGCCGGAGTTGGTGATGAGCCGGTCGATGTCGACCACGCCGGTGACGGCCATGCCGTACTTGGGCTCGGGGTCGTCGATGGAGTGCCCACCGCCCACGTGGCAGCCCGCCTCGTGCGCCACTTCCAGACCGCCGCGCAGCACCTCCGCGGCGAGCTCTGCGGGCAGCACGTCGCGCGGCCAGCCCAGCAGGTTCACCGCCACGACCGGGGTGCCGCCCATCGCGTAGACGTCGGAGAGCGCGTTGGCCGCGGCGATCCGGCCGAAGGTGTACGCGTCGTCGACGACGGGGGTGAAGAAGTCGGTGGTGAGCACCAGGCCCTGACCGCCGGCGAGGCGCACCACCGCGGCGTCGTCGCCGTCGTCCAGGCCGATGATCAGCTCGGCAGCCGGATCCGCGGGACCGCGGGCGGTCAGCCCGGCGACGACCGCCTCCAGCTCCCCGGGCGGGATCTTGCAGGCGCACCCGCCGCCGTGCGCGTACTGGGTGAGGCGGATGGCAGGCGCGATCGTCACGCCGTCCGACCGTAGTCGCGATCGGCGACCGGGGCCGCCCGTCAGGACAGCCCGCCGGGCAGCAGCACCAGCCGCGGTGGCTGCGGCGCCGCAGGCTGCGGGCGACGGGCCCGCCCCGCGGGGTGACGCGACCGCTCGCCGGCCGCCTGCAGCTCCGCGCGGCGACGGGGGTCGGGTTCGAGCGCGGCGAGCACCTTCTCCAGCGCCTCGCGACCGGCGCCGGCGAAGGGGCCGTCGGGCTGGGCGGTCAGCGCGACGGCGACGGCCGCCGCCTCCTCGGGGGTGAGGGTGACCGGCGGGAGCAGGGCGGCGGAGCGGATCTCGGTGCGCTTCACGGAACGGATGCTGGCAGCGACCTCCGACACTTCTCGCCGGCGACTGCCCGTAGGCTGCCCGGCGGAGGCGTCAGGGTGTCTGGTGGCCCCCGCGGCCTCTAAAGCCGACGTGGCCGAGTACCTCGGTCAGGCGGGTTCGATTCCCGTCCGCCTCCGCCATCCCGTCCGCCCGCCTACGCTGCGGTGCGATGTCCGACCAGCCCCGCAGCGACGACCCGCGGCGCGCGGTGCCGCGCACCGACGCGCTCCTCGGCGACCCGTTGGTGCAGGCCGCCGAGGAGCGGCTGGGCCGGAGCCTGGTCAAGGACGCCGTCCAGCAGGTGCAGGGCCGGATCCGCGCCGGCGAGCTCGCCGCGACCGAGGCGGTCGCCGCCGTCCTGGACGCCCTGCCGGCCACGGCCGGCAGCCTCCGGCCGGTGCTCAACGCCACCGGCGTGCTCGTGCACACCAACCTCGGCCGGGCGCCGCTGTCCGCGGCCGCGGTCGAGGCGATCGCCGCCGCGGCAGGCACCACCGACGTGGAGCTGGACCTGCGCACCGGCCGGCGCGGCCCGCGCGGCGAGGCGGCGATCGGCGCCCTCCTCGCGGCCGTTCCCGCAGCCGAGGCGGCGATCGTCGTGAACAACTGCGCCGCCGGGCTGGCGCTGGTCGCCACCGCGCTGGGGCAGGGCCGCGAACTCGTCCTCGCCCGTGGCGAGCTGGTGGAGATCGGCGACGGCTTCCGCATCCCGGACCTCCTCGAGTCCACCGGCGCCCGGCTGCGCGAGGTCGGGACGACGAACCGGGTCACCGTCGAGGACTACCGCGCCGCGCTCTCCCCGGAGACCGGCGCCGTGCTCAAGGTGCACCCCTCCAACTTCGTCGTCCGCGGCTTCACGCGGGCCGCTTCGGTGGCCGAGCTGGCCGGCGCCCTGTCCGGCACCGGCATCCCGCTGGTGGCCGACGTCGGCTCCGGCCTGCTCCGGCCACATCCCCTGCTGCCCGACGAGCCCGACCTCCAGTCCACGCTCGCCGCCGGCGCCGACCTGGTGCTCGCCAGCGGCGACAAGCTGCTCGGCGGACCCCAGGCGGGGCTCGTGCTCGGCCGGGCCGACCTCGTCCAGCGGCTGCGCCGACATCCGCTCTACCGCGCGCTCCGCGTCGACAAGACGACGCTGGCTGCGCTGGAGGCGACCCTGCGCGGCCCGCGGCCGCCGGTGCAGCAGCTGCTCGAGGCCGATCCCGCCGGCCTGCGGGCCCGCGCCGCGACGATCGCCGGGCGGCTGACCGCGGCCGGCATCGACGGGCACGTCGTCGACGCGCCCGGCCGCGTCGGCGGGGGAGGCGCCCCCGAGCACCCGCTGGCCGGGGTGGCCGTCTCGCTGCCCGCGGCGTTCGCCGAGCCCCTGCGGCGGGGCGCCCGGCCGGTGGTCGGGTACGTCGAGGACGGCCGCACCCTGCTCAACCTGCGCAGCCTGTTGCCGGACGACGACGGCGCGCTGGCCGACGCCGTCCTGGAGGTGGCGGAGAAGTGGACGTGATCGCCACGGCCGGGCACGTCGACCACGGCAAGTCCGCCCTGGTGCGCGCCCTCACGGGCATGGAACCCGACCGCTGGGCAGAGGAGCGCCGGCGCGGGTTGACCATCGACCTCGGCTTCGCCTGGACCGCGCTGCCGTCGGGCCGCACGGTCGCCGTGGTCGACGTGCCCGGGCACGAGCGCTTCATCGGGAACATGCTCGCGGGCATCGGCCAGGTCCCTGCGGCGCTGCTGGTGGTCGCGGCCGACGACGGGTGGTCGGCGCAGACGGCGGAGCACGTCGCCGTCCTGGACGCGCTCGGCGTGCGGCACGCGCTGCTCGCCGTCACGAAGGTCGACCTCGCCGACCCGGTGCCGGTGCTGACCGATGCGACCGAGCGGCTGGCGCGGACGTCGATGGGCGCCGTGCCGGGGGTGGCGGTCAGCGCGCTGACCGGTGCCGGGATGCCGGAGCTCACCGCCGCGCTGGAGCGGTTGCTCGCCGGCCTGCCGGCGCCGGACGCGGCGGCCCCGGTCCGGCTGTGGATCGACCGGGCCTTCACCATCAAGGGTGCGGGCACCGTCGTCACCGGCACTCTCGCCGGGGGCACGGTGGCGCCGGAGGACCGGTTCCGGCTGGGAGACCGGGACGTCGTCGTGCGCGGCGTCCAGTCGCTCGGCCGGCCGGTCGACCGGGCGCAGGCCACCGCCCGCGTGGCCTTGAACCTGCGCGGGATCGCGGTCGAGGAGATCTCCCGCGGCGACGCCCTGCTCACCCCCGGCGCGTTCCGCAGCACCGCCGAGGTGGACGTGACGCTCGTAGGGGCGCCGGAGGACCGGCTCCCGGCCGAGGCGGTCGTGCACGTCGGCTCGGCGACCGTGGGCGCGCGGGTGCGGCCCCTGGACGGCGTCGGCGTCCGGCTGCGCCTGGACGCCGCGCTGCCGCTCCGGATCGGGGACCGGCTGCTGCTCCGGGACCCGGGTGCCCGGCGGGTGCTGGGTGCCGAGGTCCGGGACGTCGACCCGCCCGAGCTGCGCCGCCGCGGCGCGGCCCGGCAGCGCGCCGCGGACCTGGCCGCGCAGCCGGCCGGCGACGCCGGCGCGACGGCCGACCTCGCCCGTCGGCGGATCGTCCGCACCGCCGAGTTCACCGCGATGGGCTGGCCGGTCCCCGAGGGCGCCGCGGAGCACGGCCCCTGGCTGCTCGCGCCCGGCCTGGGCGACGCGCTCGCCGCCCGGGTGCCCGACGTCGTCACGCGGTTCCGGCGGCTGCGCCCGTTGGAGCCCGGCCCGCCGGTCGAGGTCGTGCGCCGGGCGCTCGACCTGCCCGATGCCGACCTCGTCCAGGCGCTGGTCCGCCCGCCCCTCGCGCTGCGCGACGGGAGGGTGGTCGACGGCGCGGCCGATCTGCCTCCGGAGGTGCAACGGGCCGTCGACGCGATCCGCGTCCGGCTGGCCACCGACCCGTTCTCCGCACCCGAGGTCCCCGAGCTG
Source organism: Mycobacteriales bacterium (assembly GCA_038256725.1). Classification (GTDB taxonomy): domain Bacteria; phylum Actinomycetota; class Actinomycetes; order Mycobacteriales; family Geodermatophilaceae; genus Blastococcus. The sequence continues at coordinate 6,381 of JBBSKB010000037.1, forward strand.
GCGGCCGCGGGGCTGGGTCCGCGCGAGCTGGCGGCCGCCGTGCGCAGCGGTCAGCTGGTCCGCGTCGCCGACGCCGTCTACCTGGCGCCCGGGATCGCGGAGGTGGCACGGGCGCGGCTGGCGGGGCTGGCCCAGCCGTTCACCGTCAGCCAGGCCCGGCAGGCGTGGGGGACCAGTCGGCGGGTCGCCGTCCCGCTGATGGAGTGGCTCGACGCCCGGGGCGTCAGCACCCGGCTGCCGGACAACACCCGCCGGCTCCGCTGATCTTCAGCGGTAGGGGTCGGTGATCTCGCGCAGGCCCGCGAGGGCCTCGCGGAGCTGCCGCCACCGGCGCTCACCCAGGTGGGCGCGCCACTCGTCCTCCACCTGGGCGAGGGCGGCCGCAGCGACCGGCTGGGCGGCCGCGCCCCGCTCGGCGATCCGGACCAGGCGGGCGCGGGCGTCGGACGGGTCCGGGGTGCGGCGCACGTAGCCGGTCCGCTCGAGCTGGTCGACGAGGTGGCTGGCGGTCTGCTTGGTCACCTGCGCCGACTCGGCGAGCTCGGTCAGCCGGGTGCCGTCGGGGCCGATCCGCTGCATCACCCGGGCCTGGGCGGGGCTGAAGTCGTCGAAGCCCGCCAGCGCGAGCGCGTCGAAGATGCGGTTCTCCATCGCCCGGTAGGGGATGAACAGGAGCAGCCCGACGTTCAGCTCTTCCGGTACGGGAGCAGGGGCGGCCATGCGCGGAGCTCCCTTGACGATGGTCAGCCGATCGAACTAATCTCGTTCGATCATCGTACTAGTTCCCGAGGGGCACCCCATGGGACCTCACCCGATCCCCACGCTGGACACCGACGCCGTCTGGGCGGCCGTCGACCGCGAGCGGCTCGACCTGGCCGACCTGCTGGACGACCTCGCCCCCGCGGAGTGGACGCGCCCCTCGCTGTGCGCGGGATGGCGGGTCCGCGACGTCGCGGCGCACCTGGCCCTGGCGCAGACCGGAGCCGGCCGGGCCGCCCTCGACCTGCTCAGGGCGTGGGGCAGGCCGCAGCGGATGATCCATGACAGTGCCGTCCGGCACGCCGCGTCCCCGACGGAGCAGCTCGTCGGGCAGCTCCGCGGGATGGCGGGATCGCGCCGCACCGCCCCGGGGGTCACGCCGCTGGAGCCGCTGCTCGACGTGCTCGTGCACGGGCAGGACATCGCCGCGCCGCTCGGGCGGCCGCGCAGCATGCCGCTCGCCGCGGCGAGGACCGCGGCCACCCGCGTGTGGACCATGCCGTGGCCGATGTCCACGACGTTCCCGCGGGTGCGCGGCATGCGGCTGGTCGCGACCGACACCGACTGGGCGGTAGGGGAGGGCGACCTCGTCGAGGGCCCGATCGAGGCACTCCTGCTGCTGCTCACCGGCCGCACGGCGGTCGCTGTGGAACGGCTCGGCGGGCCGGGCGCGGCCCGGCTCGGGTAGGGCCGCGACGCTTCAGTCCGTCGCCGGCACCCAGCGGGCCGGGCGCTTCTCGCGGAACGAAGCGATCCCCTCCTGCCCCTCCTCGCCGGCGAAGAAGCGTGCGGACAGCGTGAGCAGGTCCCCGAACGCCAGGTCCGGCTGGCGCGACCGCAGCAGCCGCTTGGTCTCGGCCAGCGCGACCGGGGCACCGGCCGCCAGGGCGGTCAGCTGACCGGCGACGACGACGTCGAGCTCCGCGGGCTCGGCGACCAGGTCGACCAGCCCACCCCCCGCGGCCGTCGCGGCGTCGAACACCTCGCCGGTGAGCATCAGCCGGTGCGCCACGTGCGTGGTCATCCGGGGGAGCACGATCGCCGAGATGACCGCCGGCACGAGGCCGAGCCGCACCTCGGAGAAGGCGAAGCTGGCCGAGGACGCCGCGACCACGACGTCGCAGGCCGCGGCCAGACCCACGCCGCCGGCACGGGCCGGCCCCCGGACGACGGCGACGACCGGCTTGGGGGAGGACCAGATCAGCTGCAGGAGCTCGGGGAACTCGTTCACGCCCTGCTCCCGCGACGAGCCCCCGGCGGCCTCGGCGAGGTCCATGCCCGAGCAGAAGACCCGGCCGGTGTGGTCGAGCACGATCACCCGGACGGCGTCGTCGGCCAGCGCGTCGGCCAGGGCGGCGCGCAGCTGACCGCGCAGCGCCCGGGACAGCGCGTTGCGGTTCTCGGGGGAGTCGAGGGTCAGCGTCGCGACGCCGGCGGACACGGTCACCTGGATCACTCGGTCGTGGGTCACAGCGGCATCCTGCCGCGCGCGGGCGCCGGCGCGGCACACTGGGAGCAGATGAACACAGTCCTGCCCCTCGTCGAGCGCGCCGTGCCCCCGCTCGAGCTGCCGGAGTCCGCCCGCGCGGGCCTGGCGAGCACCCCGTTCGGGCTGTACGTGCACGTGCCGTTCTGCGCGACGCGCTGCGGCTACTGCGACTTCAACACCTACACCTCCGACGAGCTCGGGCCCGGCGCCAACCGCGCCGAGTACGCCGGGACGGCGATCGACGAGCTGCGCCGGGCGGCGCGGATCCTGGGCCCCGACCTGCCGACGGTCTCCACGGTGTTCGTCGGCGGCGGTACCCCCACGCTGCTCCCGGCCGCCGACCTGACCGCCGTGCTCGCCGAGGTGCACCGGCTCTTCCCGGTAGCGGCCGACGTCGAGGTCACGACGGAGGCCAACCCCGAGACCGTCGATCTCGACTACCTCTCCCAGCTGCGTGAGGGCGGCTTCACCCGGGTCAGCCTCGGCATGCAGTCCGCCGCCGAGCACGTCCTCGCCGTCCTCGATCGGAGACACACCCCCGGCCGGGCGGTGCAGGCCGCGCACGACGCCCGGGCTGCGGGCTTCGAGCACGTCAACCTCGATCTCATCTACGGCACGCCGGGGGAGAGCGACGCCGACTGGGCGACCTCGCTCGACGCCGTCCTCGCTTCCCCGGTCGACCACGTGAGCGCCTACGCCCTGATCGTGGAGGAAGGCACCCGGCTGGCCCGGCGGATCAGCCGTGGCGAGCTGCCGATGCCCGACGACGACGTCCTCGCCGATCGCTACGAGCAGGCCGACGCGACGCTGCGCCGCGCCGGCTTCGACTGGTACGAGGTGTCCAACTGGGCCACCTCGGACGCAGCCCGCTGCCGGCACAACGAGCTGTACTGGGCGAACGCCAACTGGTGGGGCGTCGGTCCCGGCGCGCACAGCCACGTCGACGGCCTGCGCTGGTGGAACGTCAAGCACCCGGCGGCCTACGCTGACCGGCTGGTCCGCGGGGAGAGCCCGCACGCCGACGCCGAACTGCTCGACCACGACGACCGGGCGCTGGAGACCGTCATGCTCGGCCTGCGGTTGCGCGAGGGCCTGCCGCTGGAACTGCTGTCCGAGCTCGGCCGGCGCCGGGCCGTGGATGCCGTCACCCGCGGGCTGCTGGACGAGGCGGCGCACGCCGGCGGCCGCGCGGTCCTCACCGATCCCGGCCGGCTGCTGGCCGACGCGCTGGTCCGTGACCTCACCGACTGAGGTCCGGCCGATATCCGGCCACCGATCCGCGTTCCTGGACTAGGCTGTCCGTTTCCGGCAACGGTGCCGGGCGGGTGAGGAGGTGGTCGGCGGTGGACGTGTGCACGCTCCCTGCGGCCCCGAGCTCCCCGTCGGGCGTCCCGATCGCCGGCGCCGCGCCCGCCCTGACCGGCGGCATGCGGCTGGCCCTGGCGATGAACCGCCGGGCCCGAGGGCTGCGAGGGCTCGACGTGCTCCGCCGCAGCCAGGACAGGGCCCCGCCGCAGATCGCCTGACTCGCCCCCTGAGCCGCCGCCGCACCCCTGTCCTGACGCGCACCCACCGGGTGACCGCGTCTTTCTGCGTACCCCCCGAGGACTTCTCATGACCAGCACGCTCGACACCACGAACCTGTCCGCCGGCGACTCCCGCTGGGACGCCTTCCGCACCCTGCTCACCGACCAGCGCGCCGACTGCGTCCGGGAGCGCGAGGCCGCGCTCCTCGAGTGCGCCCAGTCGGTGCCGGATCCGGTCGCGCTGCGCCGCAGCGCGTCGCTGTCGGACACCATCACCGCGATCGACGAGGCCCTCGAGCGGATCGCGGCCGGCACCTACGGCTCCTGCGTCCACTGCGCCGCGACGATCCCCGAGGAGCGGTTGGAGCTGCGGCCCTACGCCGGCGCCTGCGTGGCCTGCACTGACCGGCGTTGACCGGCTGATGAGGGAGGGAGTGCGTCGATGCCCGTCCACCCGCAGTCCGTCGCCGTCGTCGGCGCCGGCATGGTCGGTCTCGCCACCGGGTGGTTCCTCCAGGAGAGCGGCGCGCAGGTCACCGTCTACGAGCGGGACCACATCGCCGCCGGCGCGTCCTGGGGCAACGCCGGCTGGCTGACCCCCAGCCTGACGGCGCCGCTGCCGGAACCCGCGGTGCTGCGGTACGGCCTGCGGGCCGTGCTCAGCCCGCGGTCGCCGGTCTACGTGCCGTTGCGCGCCGACGCGCGGCTGCTGCAGTTCCTGGCGCGGTTCACCCGGAACAGCACCCCCGGCCGCTGGCGCAAGGGCATGGCCGCCTACGTCCCGCTCAACGAGCGGGCTCTGGAGGCCTTCGACGCGCTCGCCGCCGGTGGGGTGCCGGCGGCGACGCACCGCGCGTCGCCGTTCCTGGCCCTCTACCGGACCGAGCGCGAGCGCCGGGGGCTGCTCGCCGAGCTCCAGGCGATCCGGGACAGCGGCCAGTCCGACGTCCTGTTCGGGCAGCTCACCGGCGAGCAGGCGCGGGCCCTGGAACCGACGCTCACCGATCGGGTGGGCGCCGGCGTCCAGCTCTACGGCCAGCGGTACCTGGACCCGCCGGCGTTCGTCCGGGCGCTGGCCCAGGCCGTGCGCGAGCGCGGCGGGCAGGTGCTCGAGGGCACCGGCGTGCGAGGACTGCGCGACGCGCCGCAGGGCGTCGTCCTCGACCTGGGTGACAGCGAGCGTCGGCACGACGCCGTGGTCGTCGCCACCGGGGCCTGGCTGGAGCGCCTGACCCGCCCGTTCGGCGTCCGGCAGCCGGTCCAGGCCGGCCGGGGCTACAGCTTCAGCGTGCCCGTTGACCGGATGCCCACCGGGCCGCTGTACTTCCCGCAGCAGCGGGTGGCCCTGACGCCGCTGGGTGGGCGGCTGCGGGTCGCCGGGATGATGGAGTTCCGCCGTCCCGACGCACCGCTGGACCCCCGGCGGATCGACGCCGTCGTCGACGCGGTCCGGCCGTTCCTCGCCGGTGTCGACCTGGACGACCGGCAGGACGAGTGGGTCGGCTCCCGCCCGGTCACCGGGGACGGGCTGCCGCTGCTGGGGCGCACCGCCTCGGAGCGGGTCTTCGTCGCCGGTGGGCACGGCATGTGGGGGATCGCGCTCGGGCCGGTCACCGGCATGCTCGTGGCCGAGGCCGTGCTCAAGGGCGAGACCCCCGAGGCGCTGCGACCCTTCGACCCGCTGCGCTGACGGCGGCCGGACCGCTCAGGTGGAGCGGGGACCGGGCACCGGGGGCTGCACCGGGATGGCCTCGGTCGACGGGCCGGCGGCCTGGACCGGGGTGAGCGCGTCCAGGTCGAGGACCCGGACGTGGATGACGCTGCGCTGCTGCAGCGCCGCCCGCAGCGCCCGGTGCAGACCGTCCTCGAGATAGAGCTCGCCATGCCACTGGACGGCGTGCGGGAACAGGTCGCCGTAGAAGGTCGAGTCGTCGGCGAGCAGCATGTCGAGGGCCAACTGGCGCTTCGTCGTCGTCAGCGTGTCCATGCGCACCTGCCGGGGCGGGATCATCGCCCAGTCCCGCGTCGACAGCCCGTGGTCGGGATACGGCCGCCCGTCTCGAACCGCCTTGAAGATCAGGGGACCGTCTCCACTCTCTGTCCGCCGGAGCGCCGACCGCTCCACCCTAACGGCCCGCGGCGGTCGTATGCTGGGCTGGCACTCCGACCGTGCGAGTGCCAGCAGGATCGGTCCCGGGCCGTGGTCCCGGCCGGCGCGATCCACGCACCGCACGGCGGGTCGACCGGTACGGGGAGGTGTCTCGTGGCGCACGACGAACGCCGCCTGGAGGTCCTCCGGGCAATCGTCCAGGACTTCGTCTCGACCAACGACCCGGTGGGCAGCAAGGCGCTGGCCGACCGGCACGACCTGGGGGTCTCCCCGGCGACGATCCGCAACGACATGGCGGTGCTGGAGGAGCAGGGCTACATCACCCAGCCGCACACCAGCGCCGGCCGGGTGCCCACCGACAAGGGGTACCGGCTCTTCGTCGACCGGCTGTCGGCGGTCAAGCCGCTGTCGGTCGCGGAGCGGCGGGCCATCGAGCGGTTCCTCGACGGCGCCGTCGACCTGCACGACGTGCTGGGCCGCACCGTCCGGCTGCTCGCCCAGCTCACCCGCCAGGTGGCGGTCGTGCAGTACCCGACGCTGTCCCGCAGCGCGGTGCGCCACCTCGAGGGGGTGCAGGTGGCCGCGGCCCGCCTCATGCTGGTGCTCATCACCGACACCGGCCGCGTCGAGCAGCGGGTCGTCGACTGCCCCGCCGACATCGATGCCGGGGCCGTCGCCGAGTTGCGCACGCTGCTGAACTCCGCGTTCAGCGGGGTGAAGCTCACCGACGCCGGTGGCAAGGTGCCCGACCTGCTCGAGACCGCGCCCCAGCACCTGCGCGGCCTGGTCGCCACCGTCAGCGCCACCCTGCTGGAGACCCTCGTCGAGCCCAGCGAGGACCGACTGGTCATCGGTGGGACGGCGAACCTCGCGCGCGGCAGCGCGCTGGACTTCCAGGGCACCGTCAGCCCGCTGCTGGAGGCGCTGGAGGAGCAGGTCGTCGTCCTCCGGCTGATCAGCGAGGTCGACGCCGGCACCGTGCTCGTGCGCATCGGCGAGGAGAACGACCACGAGGCGCTGACCGGCGCCTCGCTGGTGACGGTCGGCTACGGCTCCCGGGACCGCGCACTCGGCGGCCTGGGCATCGTCGGCCCGACCCGGATGGACTACCCCATGAACATGGCCGCGGTTCGCGCCGTGGCCCGCTATGTCGGCCAGACCCTGGCCGAGAGCTGAGGACGAACTCCCCGATGGCAACCGACTACTTCGGCGTCCTGGGCCTGGCCCGCGAGGCCAGTGACTCCGACATCAAGCGCGCCTACCGGCGGCTGGCGCGGGATCTGCATCCCGACGTCAACCCCGACCCCGAGGCCAAGGAGCGCTTCCAGGAGGTCACCCGCGCCTACGAGGCGCTCACCGACCCGGACAAGCGCCGCATCGTCGACCTCGGCGGGGACCCGTTCGAGACCGGCGGGGGCGGCGGCAACGGTTTCGGCGGCGCCGGTTTCGGCGGCGGCCTGGGCGACATCATGGACGCCTTCTTCGGCGGCGGGCAGACCCGCGGGCCGCGCGGTCGCACCCGCGCCGGCCGGGACGCGCTGATCCCGGTCGAGCTCGAGCTGGACGAGGCGGTGTTCGGCACCGTCAAGGAGCTCACCGTCGACACCGCCGTCCTCTGCGACGTGTGCGCCGGCGCGGGCACCGCCCGCGGCACGCACGTGGCCACCTGCACCACCTGCTCCGGTCGCGGTGAGGTGCAGAGCGTCCAGCGCAGCTTCCTCGGCCAGGTCATGACCAGCCGTGTCTGCCCGACCTGCTCGGGCGCCGGCCAGGTCATCCCCGAGCCCTGCGGGAAGTGCGCCGGCGACGGCCGCGTGCGCGCCCGCCGCACCATCTCGGTGAAGGTGCCCGCCGGCGTCGAGGACGGCATGCGGATCCGGCTCACCGGCCAGGGCGAGGTCGGCCCCGGAGGCGGACCCGCCGGTGACCTCTACGTCGAGGTGCACGAGCGGCCGCACGACGTCTTCACCCGGGACGGCGAGGACCTGCACTGCCGGGTCACCCTGCCCATGACGACGGCGGCGCTGGGTACCACGCTCGACCTCAAGACCCTGGACGGCGAGGAGGAGCTGGCGATCGCGCCCGGCACGCAGTCGGGCAGCATCCTCACCCTCCGGGCGCACGGCGCACCGCGGCTGCGGGCCACCGGCCGGGGCAACCTGGTCGTGCACGTCGACGTCGTCACGCCCACCAGGCTCGACAGCGAGCAGGAGCGGCTGATGCGCGAGCTCGCGGCGCTCCGGGGCGAGGACCAGCCGGAGTCCAACCGCGAGGCGCAGGGCGGGCTGTTCTCCCGCGTGCGCGACGCCTTCCACGGGCGCTGATCGACCGATGACGACGACCGACCCCGGCGCGCCCCAGCTCGACGGGGCACCGCTCTTCCTGCTCGACGCCCTGCCGGAGGCCCTCGGGTCGGGCACAGAGCTCCTGGTCGACGGCGCCGAGGGGCGGCACGCCGTCGACGTGCTGCGCCTCGAGCCGGGGGAGCTGGTGCGGGTCGGCGACGGGCAGGGTGCGGTCGCCGAGGGTCAGGTCGTCTCCGCGGGACCGCAGGGGCTGCGCGTCGCGGTGAGCGCCCGCTTCGAGGTGCCGGCGCCGCAGCCGGAGTTCGTGCTGGTCCAGGCGCTGCCCAAGGGCGACCGCGGCCCGCTGGCCGTCGACCTCGCCACCGAGCTCGGCGTCGACCGCATCGTGCCCTGGACGGCGGCGCGCTGCGTGACCCGCTGGCGCGACGACCGGGTGGCCAAGGGTGTCGCCAAGTGGCGCGCCGCGGCCCGGGCCGCCAGCAAGCAGTCCCGCCGGCCACGGGTGCCCGAGGTGACCGAGCCGATGTCCACCCGCGAGGTGTGCGGCCTGATCGGGGACGCCGACCTCGCGGTGGTGCTGCACGAGCAGGCCCGCCGTCCCATGGCCGCGCTGAGCGTGCCGGCCGGTGGCACCGTCGTCGTCGTGGTCGGCCCCGAGGGCGGGATCACCGACGGCGAGGCCGTCGCGTTCCGTGCCGCGGGCGCCGAGCTGGCGCGGCTGGGACCGGAGGTGCTGCGCACCTCCACCGCCGGCGCTGCGGCGCTGGCCGCGCTGTCCACCCACTCCCGCTGGCGCTGAACCGGGGATCAGGCGCCCGGCCTGGTGCGGCATCGGCGGCTGGCCGGCCCTAGGGTGCGGAGCGTGTCCGACTGCCTGTTCTGCCGCATGGTCGCCGGGGAGATCCCCGCCGACGTCGTCCACCAGACCGAGCAGGTGCTGGCCTTCCGCGACATCAACCCGCAGGCGCCCACGCACGTGCTGGTCATCCCGAAGGCGCACCACCCGAACCTCGGGGCGCTCGCGGCGGCCGACCCGGCCCTGCTGGGCGAGGTCGCGAACGCCGCGCACGCCGTCGCCGTCCAGGAGGGCCTGGTCAGCGACGGCGGCAACGAGCCCGGCTACCGCGTCGTCACCAACACCGGTCCGCAGGCCGGGCAGTCGGTCGACCACCTCCACCTGCACGTCCTGGGCGGCCGCGGTCTCGGCTGGCCGCCCGGCTGAGTTCCCCCAGGGCAGAAATGGCCATTTCTGCCCTGGGTGGCAGGGTGGGGACGTGACCGAGCAGACCGCCCCGCCCGTACGCGTCGAGCGGGACGGCGACGTCGCCGTCGTCGTCCTCGACAACCCGCCGCTGAACCTGTTCACGCCCGCGGTGTTCCAGGCGCTGGACGCCGCGGTCGGCGAGCTGGTCGCGCTCACCGACCCGCAGCGGGCCGACCGGGCCCGGGCGGTGCTGTTCGAGGCGCGCGGCAAGGTCGTCTCCGGCGGGGTCGACGTGACGTTCTTCCGGGACATCGCCGAAGGCCCCGAGCCGGAGGCCCGCGGTGGCGAGCTCTGGGCGCAGCTGCTCCGGGTCGCGCAGACCGTGGAGGACCTGCCCGTGCCCACGGTCTTCGCCGCACACGGGCTGACCCTGACCGCGGCCTTCGAGCTGTCGCTGGCCTGCGACATCCTGCTGGCTGCCGAGAAGGCCTCGTTCGGGTTGGTCGAGATCGTCGTCGGGCTGACCCCGTCGATGGGCGGTCCGCAGCGGCTGGCCGAGCGGGCCGGCCCGGCCCGGGCCCGCGAGCTGGTCTTCACCGGAGAGCGCTACCCGGCCGCCGTCCTCGAGCGGTGGAACGTGGTCAACCGGGTGCTGCCCGACGACGGGTTCGCCGAGGCCGCCCGGGCCTATGCCCGGCAGGTCGCCGCCGGCCCCACGCTGGCGCACGCCGCCACCAAGCAGTTGGTGGCCACCGCCGTCCGGCATGGCGTCCGTGCCGCCGACGCGCTGGTCCCGGACGTGTCCGGGGCGCTGTTCGGTAGCGAGGACCTGCGTGGGGCCGTCCGCTCCTCCTCACCGACGGTCCCGGCAAGGCGACCTACTCCGGGCGCTGACCCCATCGGGCGGACCGCGCGTCGGCGTCCCGGACGCGGGTAGCCTGGAGCGGTCCGCCACTCCCAGCCAGGAAGGCAGGGTCGAGGGTTCTTGCCCGACACCTCCACGAACGTCCCCGTCGAGGGTGCGCCCACATCCCGTGAGGCATCGGCGCAGGCCGCCGCCGTCGACTCCACCACCGAGAACCCGGCCGGCCGGCAACCGGCCGCGGTCCGCGCCACCATCGCCGTGCCGGAGACGGTCTCGATGGTCTCCCTGCTCGGCTCCGCCGACGAGCTGCTCCGGCTGGTCGAGACCGAGGTCGAGGCCGACGTGCACGTCCGCGGCAACGAGATCACCATGACCGGGCAGCCGGCCGACAACGCCTTCGCCGTCCGCGTCTTCGACGAGCTGCTCGCGCTGCTGGCCACCGGTCAGCAGCTGCGGCCCGACTCGGTGCGCCGCGTCATCGCCATGCTCCGGGGCGGTGGCTCCGAGCGGCCCGCCGAGGTGCTCAGCCTCGACATCATCAGCCGCCGCGGGCGCACGATCCGGCCCAAGACGCTCAACCAGAAGCACTACGTCGACGCCATCGACGAGCACACGATCGTCTTCGGCATCGGCCCGGCCGGCACCGGCAAGACGTACCTCGCCATGGCCAAGGCGGTGCAGGCGCTCCAGACCAAGCAGGTCAACCGGATCATCCTGACCCGCCCGGCGGTCGAGGCCGGCGAGCGGCTCGGCTACCTGCCCGGCACGCTCAGCGAGAAGATCGACCCCTACCTCCGGCCGCTGTACGACGCGCTCCACGACATGGTCGATCCGGAGTCGATCCCGCGGCTGATGGCCTCGGGCACGATCGAGGTCGCGCCGCTGGCCTACATGCGGGGCAGAAGCCTCAATGACGCGTTCGTCATCCTCGATGAAGCGCAGAACACCACGGCCGAGCAGATGAAGATGTTCCTCACCCGGCTCGGCTTCGGGTCCAAGATCGTCGTCACCGGCGACGTCACGCAGGTCGACCTCCCCGGGGGTGCGCAGAGCGGTCTGAAGATCGTCCGCGAGATCCTCGACGGTGTCGACGACGTGCACTTCGCCACGCTCACCAGCACCGACGTCGTCCGGCACCGGCTGGTCGGCGACATCGTCGACGCCTACGAGCGGTTCGACGCCGCCCGCCAGCCCCGGGCGACCACGCCCGCGCCGGCCCGACCGACCCGGCCGCGCCGGCAGGGGAGCTGACCGCGATGCCCGTCGAGGTCTCCAACGAGTCCGAGATCGCCGTCGACGAGGCGGAGCTGGCCGGCATCTGCCGGTTCGTGCTCGGCCAGATGGACGTCAACCCGATGGCCGAGCTCTCGGTCCTCTGCGTCGACGTCGAGTACATGAGCAGCCTGCACGAGCGCTGGATGGGGGAGAAGGGGCCGACCGACGTCCTCGCCTTCCCCATGGACGAGCTCGACACGGCCCGGCCCGACGACCCCGATCCGGGGCCGGCGCTGCTCGGTGACGTCGTGCTGTGCCCCGCCGTCGCCGTCCGCCAGGCTCGGGCCGCGGGCCACACCATGGACGACGAGCTGGTGCTGCTGGCCACCCACGGCGTGCTGCACCTGCTCGGCTACGACCACATGGAGCCCGACGACGAGAAGGAGATGTTCGGTCTCCAGTCGGAGCTCATCGAGAGCTGGAGGTCGGCCCCGCGCGAGCCGGTGACCGGCGAAGCGGTCGACAAGGGGCCGAACCCCCGATGAGCTCATCTGCGGTCGTCCTCCTGGTGATCGCCGTCTGCCTCGTCCCGCTCGCGGGCCTGTTCGGCGCCATGGACGCGGCCCTCCAGCGGGTGTCCAAGGCCCGCGTCGACGAGCTCCGGCGCGAGGGCGCCAAGCACGCGGGCGCGCTCGAGGAGGTCGTGCTCGAGCGCGCCCGCCACGTCTCGCTGCTGCTCCTGCTCCGCATCGCGTGCGAGATGGTCGCGGCGGTGCTGGGCACCGTCCTGCTGTACGGCGCCTGGGGGGGCGGCTGGCGCACCGTGCTCACCGCCGCGGCGATCATGACCGTCGTCAGCTACGTGCTGATCGGCGTCGGCCCGCGCACCCTGGGCCGGCAGCACGCGTACTCGGTGGCGCTGGCCAGCGCGGGCGTCGTCCGGTTCCTGGGCCGCGTGCTCGGACCGGTGGCCACCCTGCTGATCCTCGTCGGCAACATGATCACGCCCGGCCGCGGCTTCCGCGACGGCCCGTTCTCCTCCGAGGTGGAGCTGCGCGAGCTGGTCGACATGGCCGAGGAACGCGGGGTCGTGGAGTCCGGCGAGCGCAACATGATCCACTCGGTGTTCGAGCTCGGCGACACCATCGCCCGTGAGGTGATGGTCCCGCGGACCGACGTCGTCTGGATCGAGCGCAGCAAGACCGTGCGCCAGGCCCTCGCCCTCGCCCTGCGCAGCGGGTTCAGCCGGATCCCGGTGATCGGGGAGAACGTCGACGACGTCGTGGGCGTGGTCTACCTCAAGGACCTCGTCCGCCGGTCGCAGAACTCCGGCGACGGGCGCGGGCCGCGGGTCGAGGAGCTGATGCGCACGCCGACGTTCGTCCCGGAGTCCAAGCCGGTCGACGAGCTGCTGCGCGACATGCAGGCCCAGCGCATCCACATCGCGATCGTGGTCGACGAGTACGGCGGCTTCGCCGGGCTGGTCACCATCGAGGACATCCTCGAGGAGATCGTCGGCGAGATCGCCGACGAGCACGACGCCTTCCAGCGCCCCCCGGTCGAGGAGCTGCCCGACGGTTCGATGCGGATCACCGCCCGGCTGCCGGTCGAGGACCTCGCCGAACTGTTCGGCGTCGAGCTGCCCGAGGACGACGACGTCGAGACCGTGGGCGGCCTGCTCGCCCGCGAGCTCGGCCTGGTGCCGATCGAGGGCGCCTCGGCCGAGATCGGCGGTCTGCGGCTGGTCGCGGAGAGCACCGGGGGACGGCGCAACCGGGTCGACACGATGCTGGTCTGCCAGGTCGAGCTGCCGGCCGAGGACGAGGACGGCGACGGCCGGGGACGTGCGTCGGCCCGTGACCAGGAGCCGGCCGTCGGCGTGGAAGGCTGACGTCCCGTGACCGAACTCCAGCCCGAGGACGCCAAGCTCGTCACCCTGGCCCGCTCTGCCCGCGCCCGCACCGGCGCAGCCGAGGGGGCAGCGGTCCGGGACACGGACGGCCGCACCTACGTCGCGGCCAGCGTCGGCCTGCCGTCGCTGAAGCTGTCGGCGCTGCAGGCCGCCGTGGCCGCCGCTGTCTCCAGCGGGGTCGAGGGGCTCGAGGGCGCCGCGATCGTCTCCGAGGGCGACGCCGTCGAGCAGGAGGGCCTGGCGGCCGTCCGAGACCTCACGCCGTCCGCACCCGTCCACCTCGCCGGCCCCGACGGAACCCTGCGCACCACCGTCTGACCGTCGGCGGCCGCTGGTGTCACCGGTCGGTGGGAGACTGTCGGCGTGAGCAGCCCTGAGCAGACGCCGCACCGCAGCGGCTTCGTCGCCCTGGTGGGCCGCCCGAACGCCGGCAAGACGACGCTGACCAACGCGCTGGTCGGCGAGAAGGTCGGCATCGTCAGCAACCGCCCGCAGACCACCCGGCACGCGATCCGCGGGGTGGTGCACCGGCCCGAGGGCCAGATCGTCCTCGTGGACACCCCCGGCCTGCACAAGCCCAAGAGCCTGCTGGGCAAGCGGCTCAACGACGTCGTCCGCGACACGCTCTCCGACGTCGACGTCGTGGTCTTCTGCGTCCCGGCCGACCAGCCGGTCGGCACCGGCGACAAGTTCATCGCCCGGCAGCTGCGCGAGATCCGCGCACCGATCGTCATCGCGGTGACCAAGACCGACGCCACCGGCAAGAACCAGGTGGTAGAGCAGCTGCTCGCCGCCAGCCAGCTGGTCGAGGCCGCCGAAATCGTGCCGATCAGCGCGGTCAAGGGCGACCAGGTCGAGCTGCTGGAGAAGCTGCTGATCGGCATGCTGCCGGAGGGCCCGCCGCTCTACCCGGAGGAGCAGACCACCGACGAGGACGTCGAGCGGCAGCTCGCCGAGCTGGTCCGCGAGGCGGCGCTGGAGAAGGTCTTCCAGGAGGTGCCGCACTCGCTGGCGGTCACCATCGAGGAGATCAACCGCCGGCCCGACCGCGACCTGGTCGAGATCCACGCCCTGCTGCACGTCGAGCGCAACAGCCAGAAGCCGATGCTGCTCGGCAAGGGCGGCTCGATCATCAAGGCGATCGGCAGTGAGGCCCGCGTGGGCATGGAGACGCTGCTGGGCGCCCGTGTCCACCTGGACCTGCACGTCACCGTGCTCGGCGAGTGGCAGGACGACCCGAAGAAGCTGAACAGGCTGGGCTATTGAGCACGACACCCAAGGCCCTCTACCGGGACGAGGGCATCGTGCTGCGCACCCAGAAGCTGGGTGAGGCAGACCGGATCATCACGGTGCTCACCCGTCGCACGGGCAAGGTGCGTGCTGTCGCCAAGGGTGTGCGCCGGACGAAGAGCAAGTTCGGCGCCCGGCTGGAGCCCTTCACCCACGTCGACCTGCAGCTCTACACCGGCCGCAACCTCGACATCGTCAGCCAGGTGGAGTCGATCCGGTCCTACGGGCAGGAGGTCGTCGCCGACTACCCGGCCTACACCGCCGGCACCGCGGTGCTGGAGACCGCCGACCGGCTCACCGCCGAGGAGAAGGAGCCGTCGCTGCGGATGTTCCTGCTCGTCGTCGGCGCCCTCCGCGCCCTGGGCGAGCGGGCCCACCAGCCCGGCCTGGTCCTGGACGCCTTCCTGCTGCGCGCGATGTCGGTCGCCGGGTGGGAGCCCGCGCTGGGCGAGTGCGCCCGCTGCGGCGAGGCCGGCCCGCACCGGCACTTCTCCGTCCCGGCCGGCGGCACCGTGTGCCCGTCGTGCCGCCCCACCGGCTCGGCGATGCCGAGCCCGGTCACCGTCGAGCTCATGGAGGCCCTGCTGACCGGCGACTGGTCGCGGGCGGATGCCAGCCAGGGCATCAACCGCCGCGAGAGCAGCGGCCTGGTGGCCGCGATGCTGCAGTGGCACCTCGAGCGCGGACTGCGCTCGCTGCCGCTGGTCGACCGCACCGAGCACGGGCGCCCGATGGTCCGGGCCGCCGCGACGCCGCTGATCGTCGGGACCGGCGCGTGAAGCGCCAGGTCAGGGCACCGAACCTGCACCCCTCCGGCGCGCGCCCGCCGGAGCTGCCGAAGGACAAGGTTCCCGGGCACGTCGCGATCGTCATGGACGGCAACGGCCGCTGGGCCAAGGAGCGCGGGCTGCCGCGCACCGCCGGCCACGAGGCGGGGGAGTCCTCGCTGTTCGACTGCGTCGAGGGCGCCATCGAACTGGGCATCACGGGCATCAGCGCCTACGCCTTCTCCACCGAGAACTGGCGGCGCAGCCCCGACGAGGTGCGCTTCCTCATGGGCTTCAACCGCGACGTGATCCGCCGGCGCCGCGACGAGATGCACTCACTCGGCGTGCGGGTCCGCTGGGCCGGCCGCCGTCCCCGGTTGTGGCGCTCGGTGATCAAGGAGCTGGAGATCGCCGAGGAGCTCACGAAGGACAACGACGTCCTCACCCTGACCATGTGCGTGAACTACGGCGGCCGCGCCGAGATCGCCGACGCCGCGGCGGCCATCGGCCGCGAGGTCGCCGCCGGCCGGCTCAACCCGGCCAAGATCGACGAGAAGACCGTGGCCCGGTTCCTCGACGAGCCGGACATGCCCGACGTCGACCTGTTCGTGCGCAGCTCGGGGGAGAACCGCACCAGCAACTTCCTGCTCTGGCAGTCGGCCTACGCGGAGTTCGTCTTCCTCGACACGCTCTGGCCCGACTTCGACCGCCGGCACCTCTGGGCGGCCTGCGAGGAATACGCCTCCCGTCAGCGGAGGTTCGGCTCCGCCTGACGAGGCGCGTCCTCGACCAACGCCCGTTCAGCGCCCTCTCCTCGACGCGGAGAGGGCGATCAGCGGGCGCTGATCGAGCGGGGCGTCCTAGTCGAAGCGGTACTGCTCCGATGCGCTGTCCAGCACGAGGCCGGGGCCGCCGAAGTCCTGCACCACCCGGTCGAGCAGTTCCGGAGGCGTGTCCGTCAGCATCGTGAGCCGGACGGCGTTGTTCTGCGGCTCGAGCCCCAGCTCCACGAGCTGCTCCCGGAGCGACGGGTCCGAGAGGACCACGTCGAGGAGTCGCTCCTGCAGGGCCTCCAGCTCGGCCATGCTCACCGCCACATCTGTGAGGACGACCTCGCTGCGTCTTGCAGGGCATCGGCCGCCTGGTTCAGCAGGACCTCCCCGTCGTCCTGCATCACGGCTGTCCCGTTCCGCTCACGCGGCCGACCGCGCCGTCGGCGCACAGCCGCTCGATCTCGTCGGCGCCGTAGCCGAACTCTGTCAGGACCGCGGCGGTGTGCTCGCCGAGGCCAGGGACCGCCCCCATGGCCATCTCGACGTCGCCGAAGGTCGTCGGCGGCAGGATCGCGCGCACCGGACCGGCCGGGGTGTCCACGTCGCGCCACCGGTCGCGGGCGCTGAGCTGGGGATGGTCGATGAGCCCCTGCAGGTCGTTGATCTGCGCCGCGGGCACGCCGGCCTCGGCGAGGCGGGCGTCGAGCTCCGCCGTCGACCACTTCTGCGATTCGGTGGCGACCACGGCGTCGCATTCCGCGCGGTGCTCCACCCGCAGCACGTTGCTGCGCAGCCGTGGGTGGTCGACCAGGTCCGGCCGGTCGAACACCTTGGTCACCAGGTCCTGCCACCCGCGGTCGTTCTGGACGCCGATCAGGATCTGCCCGTCGGTGGTCGGATACGCGTCGTAGGGCGCGATCGCTGCGTGGCTCAGCCCCATCCTCGGCACCTGCCGCCCGGCGTACATCTGCATGTACATCTGGTGGCCCAGCCACTCGGCGGTGGCGTCGAACATCGACACCTCCACGGTCGCGCCCTCGCCGGTGCGCTCGCGCCGGAACAGGGCGGCGAGCACGGACTGGGTCGCGTAGAGGCCCGCGGCGATGTCGGAGGCGGGGATGCCGGTCTTGGTGGCCGTCTCCGGCGTACCGGTGACCGACACCAGCCCGGTCTCGGCCTGGACCAGCATGTCGTAGGCCTTGCGGTCCCGCCGCGGCCCGGCGGTGCCGTAGCCGGACATGTTGACGACGACGAGCCGCGGATCGGCCGCCCGCAGCGTTTCCCCGTCCAGCCCCAGCCGGGCGACGGCGCCGGGCGCGAAGTTCTGCAGGAAGACGTCGGCGCCCGTCACCAGCGTCCGCACCACGGCCACGCCGTCGGGGGACTTGAGGTCGAGGGCCACCGACTCCTTGCCGCGGTTCAGCCAGACGAAGTGCGAGGCCAGCCCCCGGACGGCGCCGTCGTAGTGCCGGGCGAAGTCACCCTCGCCCACCCGCTCGATCTTGAGAACGCGGGCGCCGAGGTCGGCCAGGTGACGGGTGGCGATCGGCGCGGCCACGGCCTGCTCCAGGGCCACCACGGTGATCCCGGCCAGGGGGAGGGACGGGGGTGTGGCGGCAGTCATAGCCGCACAACATAGTGTCCCGGCCATGAGCGCTCTCACGCCCGACGAGCAGGACATGGTCGGCCTGGTCGCGCGGTTCGTGGACGAACGGGTCAAGCCCCGAGTGCGGGAGTTCGAGTCGGTCGACGAGTACCCCGCCGAGTTCATCGAGGAGATGAAGGAGCTCGGCTTCTTCGGTCTCCTGGTGCCCGCCGAGCACGGCGGGGCCGACGTCAGCGCCACCTGCTTCGCCCGCGTGACCGAGGAGCTGGCCCGCGGCTGGATGAGCCTGGCCGGCGCGATCGGGGGCCACTCGGTCATCAGCTACCTGATCCGCACGTTCGGCACCGACGACCAGCAGCGCACCTACCTGCCGGCGATGGCCGAGGGCCGGGTGCGGGCGACCATGGCGCTCACCGAGCCCTCCGGCGGCAGCGACCTGCAGGGCATGAGCACCTACGCCGCGGCCGACGGCGACGACCTGGTGATCACCGGATCCAAGACCTGGATCTCCAACGCGCAGCACTCGCAGCTCATCGGGCTGCTCTGCAAGACCGATCGGACGGCCCGGCCCGCGCACGCGGGCATGAGCGTGGTCCTCGTCGAGCCCGGCGAGGGCCTGACGATCTCGGGCAAGATCCCCAAGCTGGGCTACCGCGGCATCGAGGCCTGCGAGCTCTCCTTCGACCAGATGCGGGTGCCCGCCTCCGCCGTCCTCGGGGGCGTGCCCGGCCACGGCTGGGGGCACATGATGCGCGGGCTCGAGGTCGGCCGGATCCAGGTCGCCGCACGCGCGGTCGGCGTGGCCCAGGCGGCGCTGCAGGCGGCACTCCGGTACGCCCAGGACCGCGAGACCTTCGGCAAGCAGATCTGGCAGCACCAGTCGGTGGGCAACCTGCTCGCCGACATGGCGACGAAGACGCGCGCGGCGCGGCTGATGACCCTCGACGCCGCCGCCGTCCTCGACAGCGGGAAGCGTGCGGACCTCGAGGCCGGCATGGCGAAGCTGTTCGCCTCCGAGACCGCGATGCAGGTGGCGCTGGACGCCATGCGCGTGCACGGCGGCTACGGGTTCTCCCGCGAGTACGACGTCGAGCGGTACTTCCGGGACGCCCCGCTGATGATCCTCGGGGAGGGCACCAACGAGGTCCAGCGCAACGTCATCGCCGCCCAGCTCGTCGCCCGGGACCGCAACCGCGAACGCATCTGAACCCTCTGGAAAGGACGTCCGACCCATGCAGCTCTCCGGACTCGTCACCGCCGTCACCGGCGGCGCCTCGGGCCTCGGCCTGGCCACCGCCCAGCGGCTCGTCGCCGCGGGTGGCCGGGTCACGATCATCGACCTGCCGAGCTCGGCCGGGGAGCAGGTGGCGGCCGACCTCGGCGACGCCGCCCGGTTCGCGCCCGCAGACGTCACCGACGCCGAGCAGTTCGCCGCCGCCCTCGACGCGGCCGGCGAGGACGGCCCGCTGCGCGGGCTCGTGCACTGCGCGGGCGCCGGCCGCCGGCTGCGCGTCCTGGACAAGGACGGTGAGCCCGGCTCCCTCGAGGACTTCGAGTGGGTGATGAAGCTCAACGTCACCGGATCGTTCAACGCCCTGCGGCTGGGGGCGGCGCGCATGGCGCGCACCGAGCCGGTGGACGGCGAGCGCGGCGCGATCGTGCTGACCGCCTCGGTCGCGGCCTACGAGGGCCAGATCGGCCAGTTGCCCTACACCGCCTCCAAGGCCGCGATCGTCGGGATGACCCTGAACGCCGCCCGCGACCTGGCCAGCAAGCAGGTCCGCGTGTGCACCATCGCGCCGGGGATCATGGACACCCCGCTGCTGGCCCGTCTGCGCGAGGACGTCCGGGCTTCCCTGGAGGCGTCGGTGCCGAACCCCGCCCGGCTCGGGCACACCTCGGAGTTCGGGCTGCTGGCCGCCCAGATCCTGGAGAACGGCTACCTCAACGGCGAGACGATCCGCCTCGACGGTGCTATCCGGATGGCTCCGCGCTGACCGGCGCCGGGCCGGCCGCCCGGCACTCCGCGCAGGTCCCGAAGATCTCCAGCGTGTGGCTGATGTCGGCGAACCCGTGCTCCCCGGCGACCCGGTCGGCCCACTGCTCCACGGCCGGGCCGTCCACCTCGACGGTCCGCCCGCAGCCGCGGCACACCAGGTGGTGGTGGTGCTGAGGGCTGCACCGGCGGTAGAGGGCTTCGCCGGAGTCGGTGCGGATGGAGTCGAGTTCGCCGTCGTCGGCCAGCGACTGCACCGCGCGGTAGACCGTGGCCAGCCCTACGGCGTCCCCACCGTCCCGCAGCCGGGCGTGCACCGCCTGGGCGCTGTGGAAGCCCTCGAGGTCGGCGAAGACCGCGCGCACTGCTTTCCGCTGGCGGGTGGTGCGGACCATGCGTCCATGCTGACAGGCGTGCACGACGAGGGGAGACAGCAGTGTTCGCGGTGACCCGCTTCCGGGCGACGGGGCAGGACGCAGACGGGCTCGTGGCCGCGGTCGGTCCGCTGCTCGAGGCGCTCGGCGCGATGCCTGGCTTCCTGGGCGGGGAGTTCGGTCGCGCGGCCGACGACCCGGACCTGTTCGCGCTGGTGACCCGCTGGGAGGGTGTCGGCGCGTACCGGCGGGCCCTCTCGGCGGCGGCCGTGAAGATCGCCGGGGCGCCGGTGTGGGTGCACGCCCTCGACGAGGCGGGCGCGTACGTCCCGTGACGGCCGGTGGGATCGACGCGGTGATCCCACGCCGGGCGGCCCGCAGCGCCTACGGTCGCCCGGTGGTCAGCCGCACCCGCACCGCCCGGTACGCCCGACGGCGCAAGCGCCGCATGGACGCCGTCGAGCACGACCTGAACCCCGAGCAGTGGACGGCGCTGCAGGAGTCCTGGGGCGGGTGCGCGTACTGCGGCGTCACCGGCACGCCGCTGCAGCGCGACTGCGTGCTGCCGATCTCCCGCGGCGGCCGCTACACGCTGGACAACATCGCGCCGGCCTGCGGCTCGTGCAACGCCAGCAAGTGCAATGACGAGGTCACCGGCTGGCTGCGGCGCAAGAAGCTCGACGAGCGCGCCTTCCTGGTCCGGCACGCCGAGATCCGCATCGCGCTCGCCGCACGGTTCGCCGTCGGAGCCGGAGCCGTCGAGGTGCCGGCCGTCGAGGTCACACCCGTCCAGGCGTAGCGGGCGGCCGGCTGGGCACTGTCGCCCGGTGGACCCGATGCCGCACGACGACCGCACCCGCGACATCACCCTGCCGCCGCTGCCCGGCCGGCCCCTGCCCGCGCTGCCGCCGGAGTGGGCCGGCCTCGAGCCCGCGGCATCCCCGGAACCCGCGGAACCGGACCCGGCCGCCGTCGAGGCGCGGCGGGTGGCGACAGGACGGACCGACGAGCTGATGACGCCCGCGGGCGCCGGCGTCCGCGAGCGCACGTTGGCCTTCAGCTCGCCGGAGATGCGCCACCGGTCCATCGAGCCGGTCCGGGTGCGCCCTAACCCGCGCCGCTGGCCGTGGGTCGTGCTCACCCTGGTGCCGGTGCTCGTCATCCTCGGCTTCGGAGTGGCCTGGCTGATCCTGCTGCGGGGGATGTGACCCCGCCGCTCAGCGGCCCCGGTAGCCGGGGTCCGCGCCGCCGACCGTGATCCGGTAGGTGACGTCCACCTCGAAGCCGTGGCCGTCCCCGCCGCGGGCGCGCACCTCGTGCAGCCCCGGGGGGACCGGTCCGATCAGCGCCCACAGGCCCCACACCACCATCGGCATGGCCGCCTTGCTGTTGTTCACCCCGTTGAGGCGGGCGCCGGCGACGACGAACGGCTCGTGGGTGGCGATCTCCGCCACCGAGCACTCCGTGCCGTCCAGGGTGACCGAGCCCCAGCCGTCCTCGACCACCGGCGCGGGTCCGGTCGCGGTGACGTCCCACAGGTTGAAGGCGGGCATGAACAGCTCCCGGCCCGCCGGGACGACGCACTGCCGGACCATCCGCTTGCCCGACGAGCCCGCGAGGAACCACACGTCCTCGGGCTGGTGGACGCCCGCGTACTCACCGGTGTCGTCCGTCAGCGGGTTCTTCACCGGACCGATCGAGGCCACCCACTGCACCCACCGCGCGGCCAGGCCCTCGGGGGAGCGCGGGTCGTAGGGCAGCGCGGGCGCGTCGGCGGATGCCGCGCTGCGACGCGAGAAGATCGACATGGGTGCGGACAGTAGGGCTAGCCGGTTCCCGGGTCGGCATCCGGAACCGGCGTGTCCGGAACCGGGGCCCGGGAGGGCAGCGACGGCTGGGGCAGGGCGTCCGCGGAGGGGCAACTACCGTGGACAGGTCAACCGCCGACCGCCAGCCGGATGGAGCCTCCCGCCGTGAGCGCCAGCACCGCCAAGCACGACCCCGCCCGCCTCGACAAGGTCGTGAACCTCTGCAAGCGCCGGGGCTTCGTCTTCCCGTCCGGGGAGATCTACGGCGGCACCCGCTCCGCCTGGGACTACGGCCCGCTGGGCGTCGAGCTCAAGGAGAACATCAAGAAGCAGTGGTGGCGGACCGTCGTCCAGAGCCGGGACGACATCGTCGGCCTGGACTCCTCGGTGATCCTGCCGCGCCAGACCTGGATCGCCTCCGGTCACGTCGGGGTCTTCACCGACCCGCTGACCGAGTGCCAGAGCTGCCACAAGCGCTTCCGGGCCGACCACCTCGAGGAGGCCTTCGAGGAGAAGAAGGGCCGCGCCCCGGAGAACGGCCTCGCCGACATCACCTGCCCGAACTGCGGCACCAAGGGCGCGTGGACCGAGCCCCGCGACTTCAACATGATGCTCAAGACCCACCTCGGCCCGGTCGAGGACGAGTCGGGCCTGCACTACCTGCGCCCCGAGACCGCGCAGGGCATCTTCGTGAACTTCGCCAACGTCATGGGCGCCGCACGCAAGAAGCCGCCGTTCGGCATCGGCCAGATCGGCAAGTCCTTCCGCAACGAGATCACCCCGGGCAACTTCATCTTCCGGACGCGGGAGTTCGAGCAGATGGAGATGGAGTTCTTCGTCGAGCCGGGCACCGACGAGGAGTGGCACCAGTACTGGATCGACCAG
>JBBSKB010000038.1:0-28668 GCA_038256725.1 Mycobacteriales bacterium
CGCCACCTTCTGGCGCGAGCAGGCCTCGATCGCCCCCGGTCAGTGGTAGGTGCGCCCCTCGCGCAGCATCTCGACGGCGGCGGCGATCCGCTTGGCACGGGTGGCCGGGGTGGCGGCGGTGTGCACCCGGTGGAGGACGGCGTAGCGGTTCTGGCCGTCCAGCGCGTCGAAGGCCGCGCGGGCCGCGGGTGTGGCCTCCAGCGCCGCGGTGAGGTCGTCGGGGACGGTGATGGTGGCCGGGTCCCCGTAGGCCCGTTCCCACCGGCCGTCGGCCTTCGCCGCCTCGACCGCGGCCAGCCCGGCCGGGCGCAGCCGCCCCACGGCGATCAGCCGCTCCACGGTCGCGACGTTCTTCGCCGACCAGATGCTCCTCGGCCGCCGGGGCGTGATCCGCTGCAGGTAGAACGAGTCGTCCAGCCGGTTGGCGCGGCCGTCGATCCAGCCGAAGCACAGCAGCACCTCGACCATCTGCTCCCAGTTGATCGAGGGGATGCCCGAGGCCTTCTTCGCGATCTTCACGTACAGCCCGGGCGCGCGGAGGTGCTCGGCCGCCAGCCACGCCTCCAGGGCTGCCTGGTCGGCGAAGGGCAGCACCGGCAGATCCGTGGGCAGCGGCACGGCGCCATCCTGCCCGCGAGGGGTGACCGTTTCGGGTCGGTCGCGGGGCCGATCGGGTGCAGGCGGCGGTGTGGGCGGCCTGGCTGCACGGGCGGTCCGGGGAGCGGCTGGCGTCGTCGGTGGGCCGGTTGGGCTTCCTGGCCCGCGAGCTGCCGGGGGAGGTGCCGCGCGCCCTGGCGGAGGTGGCACCCGGAGCCGCGGAACCCCGCGCGTAGGTTGACCCCCGACAATCGGACCGGCAGTCGGAGGAGAACCCGTGCACGTCGACGTTCCTGCCAAGGTGCAGGAGATCTACGCCGAGGTGCTGCGGCGCAATCCCGGTGAGGCCGAGTTCCACCAGGCCGTGCACGAGGTGCTCGAGTCGCTCGCCGTCGTCCTCGGCCGGCACAGCGAGTACACCGAGATGAAGACCATCGAGCGGATCTGCGAGCCCGAGCGGCAGATCATCTTCCGGGTCCCGTGGCAGGACGACCGCGGGGAGGTGCAGATCAACCGCGGGTTCCGCGTCGAGTTCAACTCCGCGCTCGGCCCGTACAAGGGCGGACTGCGCTTCCACCCCTCGGTGAACCTGGGCATCGTCAAGTTCCTCGGCTTCGAGCAGATCTTCAAGAACGCGCTGACCGGCATGCCGATCGGCGGCGGCAAGGGCGGCTCCGACTTCGACCCGAAGGGCCGCTCGGACGCCGAGGTCATGCGGTTCTGCCAGTCGTTCATGACCGAGCTGTACCGGCACCTCGGTGAGTACACCGACGTCCCGGCCGGCGACATCGGGGTCGGCGCCCGCGAGATCGGTTACCTCTTCGGCCAGTACAAGCGGATCACCAACCGCTACGAGTCCGGCGTGATCACCGGCAAGGGGCTGGGCTGGGGTGGCGCGCTCGTGCGCACCGAGGCCACCGGCTACGGCGCCGCCTACTTCGCCGACGCGATGATGCGCGCCCGCGGCGACTCCTTCGACGGCAAGCGGGTGGTCATCAGCGGCTCGGGCAACGTCGCCGTCTACGGCATCGAGAAGGTGCACGAACTGGGTGGCGTCGTCGTGGCCTGCTCGGACTCCAGCGGCTACGTCGTGGACGAGAAGGGCATCGACCTCGACGCCCTCAAGCAGGTCAAGGAGAACGAGCGCGGCCGGATCAGCGACTACGCCGACCGGGTGGGCAGCGCGCACTTCATCTCCGGCGGCAGCATCTGGGACGTGCCCTGCGAGGTGGCCATGCCCAGCGCCACGCAGAACGAGCTCGACGGCAGGGACGCGCGCACCCTGGCCCGCAACGGCTGCCAGTACGTCGTCGAGGGGGCGAACATGCCCACCACCCCCGACGCGGTCTCGCTGTTCCGCGCCGCCGGCATCGGCTTCGCCCCCGGCAAGGCCGCCAACGCCGGTGGCGTGGCCACCTCGGCCCTGGAGATGCAGCAGAACGCCTCGCGGGACCGCTGGAGCTTCGAGCAGAGCGAGGCCAAGCTCGAGGAGATCATGCGCGGCATCCACGCCCGCTGCCACGAGACGGCCGAGGACTACGGCGCCCCTGGTGACCTCGTCCTCGGGGCGAACGTCGCGGGCTTCCTGCAGGTGGCCGAGGCGGTGCACGCCCACGGGCTGATCTAGGTTCGCCGGGTGGACAACTTCATCGGCGCCCTGGACTTCGGCACGCCCGCGATCGACGACGAGGCGTGGGTCGCGCCCACGGCGGTGGTGGTGGGCGCGGTCACGATGGGTCCGCGGTCGAGCATCTGGTACGGCGCGGTCGCCCGCGCCGACGCCGAGGTCATCGAGATCGGCGCCGACTCGAACATCCAGGACGGCTGCACCCTGCACTCCGACCCGGGCTTCCCGCTGGTCGTGGGCGCGCGGGTGTCGGTCGGCCACCGGGTGGTGCTGCACGGCGCCCTCATCGACGACGACGTGCTCGTGGGCATGGGCAGCGTGATCATGAACGGCGCGCACATCGGCTCGGGCTCGATCGTCGCCGCCGGCGCCGTCGTCACCCAGGGCAAGGTCTTCCCGCCGCGCTCCCTGATCGCCGGCGTCCCCGCGAAGGTGATGCGCGCGGCGACCGACGACGACCAGTTGCACATCGCCTACAACGCCAAGGCCTACAGCGACCGGCTCGACGGAGCCCGCCGGGTGCGCCGGATCCAGGGCTGATCCGCCTACTCAGCCGCCCATCCGCCGAGTGCTACGAACTCGTGGGTATCAGCGGCTGATCACCACGAGTTCGTTGCACTCGATGGATAGCGCGGCCGCGTGGCGCAGACCGATCCCGACCACGCCGCGTTCGAGCTGCTCCCGCTGCACCACGTGCAGCTGGCCATCCCCGGCGGCGGGGAGGACGCGTGCCGCGCGTTCTGGCGCGACGTGCTCGGCAGGGTGAGCTGGAGAAGCCGTCGGTCCTGGCCGCCCGCGGTGGCCGCGGTCCTGGAAGCCGCCGGACATGAGGTCACGTGGGACGACGAGTTTCCCGGCCACGACCGCTTCTACTCGGCCGACCCGTTCGGCAACCGGCTGGAGTTCCTGGAGCCGACCGGCTGATCAGCCGGCGAGCAGCTCGCTCAGCAGCGCGCCGACCTCGTCGACCTCGACGAGGAAGCCGTCGTGGCCGTACGGCGAGCGGATCAGACGCAGCGGCACACCGAGGGCGTCGGCGACCCGCTGCTGGAGTGCCGGCGGGTAGAGCCGGTCGCTGTCGATGGCGGCGACGACGGTGCGCGCGGTCACCTGGCCCAGCGCGGCCTCGACCCCGCCGCGGCCCCGGCCGACGTCCCAGGAGTTCATCGCCTCGGTGAGGACGACGTAGCTGCCGGCGTCGAACCGGCCGACCAGCTTGTCGGCGTGATGGTCCAGGTAGGAGCCGACGGCGTAGCGGCCGTCCTCCTGCATCCGCGCGCCGAACCGGGCGTCGAGTTCCAGCGCGCTGCGGTAGGTGAGGTGCGCGATCCGTCGGGCGACCCCCAGGCCGTCCGACGGCGGATCGGCAGCGGCGTAGTCCCCGCCGCACCACCGCGGATCGGCGCGCACCGCGGCCTGCTGGGTGGTCTGGGTGCCGATCTGATCGCCGCTGGCCGACGCGCCCGACGCCAGGAAGAACAGCGACCCGACCCGCTCCGGCAGGGCGACCGCCCACTCCAGCGCCCGCATGCCGCCCATCGAGCCGCCGACGACGCAGGCCCAGCGGCCGATGCCCAGCGCGTCGGCCAGGGCCACCTCGACCCGCACCTGGTCGCCCACGGTCACCTCGGGGAAGCGGGACCCCCAGCGGGCGCCGTCGGGCGCGAGCGAGCCGGGGCCCGTCGTCCCCTGGCAGCCGCCGAGCACGTTGGCGCAGACCACGAACCACCGGTCGGTGTCCAGCGGGCGTCCGGGGCCGACCAGCCCCTCCCACCAGCCGGCGGTCGCGTGCCCCGGACCGGCGGCTCCGACGACGTGGGTATCACCGGTCAGCGCGTGCTCGACCAGCACGGCGTTGCCGCCGTTCGGGTCGAGCGTCCCCCACGTCTCGTAGGCGACGCGGACCGACGGCAGCTCACCGCCCCGCTCGGTGGTGAAGGCGGGCAGGTCGAGGAAGAGCCGGTCGCCGACCGGATCCCCCTCGACCCACCCACCCATGCCGTTGCGCTGCCGTCAGGCCGACGTGGCGGCCCGGAACCCGGCCTCGAGGTCGGCGAGGATGTCCTCGATGCCCTCCAGGCCCACGGCCAGGCGCACCAGGCCGGGGGTGACGCCGGTGGTGAGCTGCTCCTCGGCGGTCAGCTGCGAGTGCGTCGTCGACGCCGGGTGGATGACCAGCGAGCGCACGTCACCGATGTTGGCGACGTGGCTGTGCAGCTGGAGGGCCTCGACGAACTTCTGGCCGGCCTCCCTGCCGCCGTGCAGCTCGAAGGTGAGGACCGCGCCGGCGCCCTTCGGCGCGTACTTCTGCTGCGCGGCGTGCCACGGCGAGGAGGCCAGGCCGGGGTAGTTGACCCGGTCGACCGAGTCGTGGGCCTCGAGGAACTCGGCCACGCGCAGTGTGTTCTGCACGTGCCGCTCCATGCGCAGCGACAGCGTCTCGATGCCCTGCACGACCAGGAACGCGTTGAACGGGGAGATGGCCGGACCGAGGTCGCGCAGCAGCTGCACGCGGGCCTTGAGGGCGAACGCGGGCGCACCGAGGTCCGCGTAGACGACACCGTGGTACGTCGGGTCGGCCGTGGTGAACATGGGGTGCTTGCCACCGCGCCAGTCGAACGTGCCGGCGTCGACGATCACACCGGCGATCGCGGTGCCGTGCCCGCCCAGGTACTTCGTCGCCGAGTGCACGACGACGTCGGCACCGAACTCGAAGGGGCGGATCAGGAACGGGGTGGCGATCGTGTTGTCCACGACCAGCGGGACGCCGTTGCGGTGCGCGACACCGGCGACCGTCTCGATGTCGAGGACGTCGCCCTTCGGGTTGCCGATGGTCTCGGCGAAGAACGCCCGGGTGTTGTCCTGCACCAGCGACTGCCAGTTCTCCGGGTCGTCGGGGTTCTCGACGAAGGAGACGGTGATCCCCATCTTGGGGAACGTGTGGTGCAGCAGGTTGTAGGTGCCGCCGTACAGGGAGGCGGAGGCGACGATGTGGTCGCCGGCCTCGGCCAGGTTCAGCAGCGCCAGCGTGGTCGCGGACTGTCCCGAGGAGACCGCGAGCGCCGCGACACCGCCCTCCAGCGAGGCGACGCGCTGCTCCAGCGCGTCCTGCGTCGGGTTCATGATCCGGGTGTAGATGTTGCCCATCTCGGCCAGCGCGAACAGGTCCGCGGCGTGCTGGCTGTCGCGGAACTGGTAGGCGGTGGTGGCGTAGATCGGCAGGGCGCGGGCGCCGGTGGTCGGGTCGGGGCTGGCGCCGGCGTGGATCTGCCGGGTCTCGAAGCTCCAGTTCTGCGGGTCGCTCATGCGCCACTCCTCTCGCTCAGGAGATCCCGCGGCGCACGGGAGCTCCGTCCTTGCCCCCGCAGCGGGCGCCGCGAGAGCCGGCTCTTCCCCTGGAGCACCTCAGACGGAGTAGAGGTTGCCGGGCAGTCAGCCAGGTGCTTCGCACTGCCTCTCGTGAGCCGTCCTGATCTTAGGCACGACCGATGTCCCACGTGAAACACGGGTCACACCGCGGGGAGGCGGGCTCAGAGCACCTTGGAGAGGAACGAGCGGGTGCGCTCGTGCTGGGGGTCGCTCAGCACGCTGCGCGGGTCGCCGGACTCGACGATCACGCCGTCGTCCATGAAGACCAGCGTGTCACCCACCTCGCGGGCGAAGCCCATCTCGTGGGTGACCACGACCATGGTCATCCCGTCGGCGGCCAGCCCCCGCATGACGTCGAGAACCTCGCCGACCAATTCGGGGTCGAGCGCGGAGGTCGGCTCGTCGAAGAGCATGAGCTGGGGCTCCATGGCCAGCGCGCGGGCGATCGCCACCCGCTGCTGCTGGCCACCGGAGAGCTGGTTCGGGTAGTTGTGCACGCGGTCGGCCAGCCCGACCCGCTCGAGCAGGGCGACGCCGCGCTCACGGGCCTCGGCCCGGCCGACGCCCTTCACCTGGACCGGCGCCTCGACGACGTTCTCCAGCGCGGTCATGTGCGGAAAGAGGTTGAACCGCTGGAAGACCATGCCGATGTCGCGGCGCTGGGCGGCCACCTCGGCGTCGCGCAGCTCGTGCAGCCGGCCGCCCTTCTCCCGGTAGCCGACCAGGTGGCCGTTCACCCACAGCCGGCCGGCGTCGATCCGCTCCAGGTGGTTGATGCAGCGCAGGAAGGTGGACTTGCCCGACCCGGACGGCCCCACGATGCACATGACCTCGCGCGGGGCGACCTCGAGGTCGATCCCCTTGAGCACCTCGACGTGCCCGAAGGACTTGTGCACCCCCTCGGCCCTGACCATGGGCCGGACCGCCCCCGGGGACGGCGTGCCGACGGTGCTGCTCAATGCGTGCTCCCCACGTCGCGGGCCCGGCGGGCCGCCCGCTGCTGCCGCGTCTCGCGGGTGCCGAATCCGCGGCTGAACCGCTTCTCCAGGAAGTGCTGGCCGATCATCAGCAGGCTGGCCAGCGCCAGGTACCAGAGGATCGAGGCGACGGCCATCGGGATGACCTGGAACGTCCGGGTGCCGATGGCGCGCAGCTGGAAGTTCAGCTCGGTGGTGACCGGCACCGCGACGAGCAGGGCGGTGTCCTTGAGCATCGCGATGGTCTCGTTGCCGGTCGGCGGGATGATCACGCGCATCGCCTGGGGCAGCACGATCCGGCGCATGGCCTTGCCGCGGCTCATGCCCAGTGCGCTGGCCGCCTCGGCCTGGCCGGGGTCGACCGACTGGATGCCGGCCCGGACGATCTCGGCCATGTAGGCGCCCTCCGAGAGCGCCAGGCCGAGCAGGCCGGCGGTGAAGCCGACGAAGATCTCGTTGCCTTCGAAGCCGAACAGTCGCCAGTCGCCCTCGAAGCCGAGCAGGTCCATCAGCTGCTGGTCGAACGGGAAGCCGAACTCGTACCGGGCGTAGAGGGCCCCGAGGTTGGCCACGAAGAACAGCAGCACGATGCGCGGGATGGCGCGGAAGAACCAGATGTAGACCCAGGCCGCCCCGGACACGATCGGGTTGGCCGACAGCCGCATGACCGCGAGCACGATGCCGAGCAGGATGCCGATGACCATGGCCAGCACGGTCATGATCAGCGTCGTGCGCGCCCCCCGGAGAACCGGGTCGCTGAACATGTTGTCGACCATGAAGTCCCACTGGAACACCGGGTTGGTGGCCAGCATGTGGACGAACATGGCCGCGAGCACCGCGATGACGACGGTGGCGATCCAGCGGCCGGGATGCCGGACCGGCACCGCCCGGATCTGCTCGGGCGGTGCCGGCGGCGTGCTCGTGTCGGGCATGGGGGGTGCTGCGGTGTCAGCCGGCCGGGTTGACGGCCGGGCTGTCGATGGCGCCGGCCTCCACGCCCCACTTCTCGAGGATCTCGGCGTAGGTGCCGTCCTCGATCAGCGCGCCGAGCGCGTCGGCCAGGACCTGCGCGAACTCCGACTCCTCCTGCGGGACGACGAAGCCGTAGGGCGCCGAGTCGTAGATGTCGCCGAGCAGCTCGAGCTGGCCGTTCGTCTGCTGGACGGCGTAGGCCATGACCGGGGAGTCGGCGAGGGTGGCGTCGTTCTTGCCGGAGGCGACGGCGGCGGTGGCCTCGTCCTGGCCCTCGTACTGGTCGATCGTGATGGCCTCCTCGCCGGCGGCCTCGCACTCGGCGGAGCGGGCGGTGATGTCGTCGACCTGCACCGTGCCCTTCTGGACGGCGATGCGCTTGCCGCAGGCGTTCTCCGGGTCGACGTCCTCCGGGTTGCCCGACTTCGCGGCCCACTGGGTGCCGGCGGAGAAGTAGCTGACCATCGTCGCGGCGGCCAGCCGCTCGGGGTTGATCGTGAACGAGGAGACGCCGACCTCGTACCGGCCGGAGCCGACGCCGGCGATGATCGTGTCGAACGAGGCCGACTCGAACTCCGCCTCGAAGCCGAGCTTCTGGGCCACCGCCGAGAACAGGTCGACGTCGAAGCCGACGATCGTCTCGCCGTCCTCGTCGATGAATTCGCTCGGCGCGTAGCTGGTGTCGCTGCCGACGGTGATCTTCCCGTCCTCGCCGATCTCGGCAGGCACCCGCGCGGCCAGGGCCTCGTCGACCTCGACGGTGGGCGTGCTCGCGGTGGCCGCGTCCCCAGCGCCGTCGGGGTCGTCACCGCAACCGGTGAGGACCAGGGCGGAGCTGGTGGCGACGGCGACGAGCGTCGCGGCGCGGCGGGTCAGGGAACGAGCGGACACGGGCAGGGTCTCCTTCGGGCGGGACAGAGGCTTGATCTTGCCTTGCGGCGCGTCGTCGGGTCGCGTGAGGCCCGTACCGCTTCGGTCACGGTCCCGGCGTGGACGACGGCGCGGACGGGCTCGGCGCCGTCGTCCCGGCGGTCGTCTGCGTGGGCTCGGACGTCTCCGGAGGGGCGCTGGACCCGGTCGAGGGGGTCGTCGGGCCGGTGCTGGTCGCCGGCGCCCCGGTCTCCTCGGAGGGCACGGTCTCGTCGGGGTCCGTCGTGGGCCCAGGGACTTCGGTCGGCTCCGGCGTGGTCGGCTCGGTCGGCGCCGGCGTGTTCTCGAGTTCCTGGACGTCGCTGCTGCCCCCGGCCGGCGAGGTGCCGGGCGTCCGCACGTCGGGGCGCACGTTGAGGTAGAGCGCGAAGACGGCGACGAACAGCACGGAGAGCACCACCGTCGACGTCCGGGCGCGGCCCAGGTGGTCGGGCAGCGCGCTCCGGTGCCACCAGCGGGGTTCCACCGGCGGGGTCTCCCCGCTGGTGGGCGCCGTGCTGACCGTCGGCGTCTGCACCCGGTCCGGCGTCGCGTCGTCCTGCGGCCCGCTCATGCGTCCTCCCCCTCGCGCACGCGTTGCGCCGCCGGTGCGTCGGTGGCGGCCGGCGGCGGCACCACCTGCATGCCCTGCGCGCGGAACGCCAGCACGATCCGGACCCGCAGGTCACGACCGACCTCGAACTGCTTGCCCGGCAGGGTGCGGGCGACCACCCGCACGTTGACCTCGTCCAGGCCGAGGCTCTCCACGCCCATGACCGTGGGCGGGTCGAGCAGCAACGGGCGCATCGCCGGGTCGCGGAAGGCGTCCCGGCCGACCTCGCGGAGGACCTCGTTGACCCGGTTGACGTCGGCGTCCGACGGCACCGGGACGTCGATGACGGCCCGCGCCCAGTCACGCGAGAGGTTGACGACCTTGACGATCTGGCCGTTGGGCACCGTGACGACCTCGCCGTTGGCCGAGCGCACGCGGGTCACGCGCAGGGTCACGTCCTCGACCGTGCCGGCGGCCGGGTCACCGCCGCCCACCACCTGGATGGAGACGACGTCGCCGAAGCCGTACTGCCGCTCGGTGATGATGAAGAACCCGGCCAGGACGTCGCCGACGACGCGCTGCGCGCCGAAGCCGAGGCCCACACCCAGCACGGTGGCCGGTGCCACGAGCCCGGTCACCGGCACGCCCAGCCGGTCGAGCACGAAGAAGACGGCGACGGCGTAGATCAGCACGACCGCCGTCCAGGTGATGACCTGCGTCAGCGAGTGCCGGTGCTTGGCGGCCTCGGAGCGGACGAGCGCGTCGCCGCCGGTGTACTGGTCGTCGATGCGGCTGGTGATCCGGCCACCGGCCCAGCCGACGAGGCGTGCGAGCAGCACCGATCCCAGGATGATCAGGACCACCTCGAGCCCTCGCCCGGACAGCCAGTCCAGGACCTCTCTCAGTGCGTCGCCCACGATCGGGTCCTCCTCGTCGATCTCGTCGTCGTCCACCCTGCGGTGCCCGGGGGGTGGGGGCCAGCCGGTGTGCTCAGCGGGGTTCCACGAACAGCGACTGGGTCGAGCGGCCGATCGCGCCCTCGGCGTCGAAGAGGACGGCGGTGCACTGCGCGGCTCCGGAATCGCCCAGCACCGTCGTCGCGGCCATGCCCAGCCAGGCCCCGCGGGGCGGCCGGTGCAGCGCAACGCCCAGATCCACGTTGGCGAAGGTGGCCGTGCTCCAGTCCAGCACCGCCGAGATCCCGCTCGCCGCGTCGGTCATGACGAGCAGGTGCTCCAGTGGGGTCATCAGCGCACCCTCCACCAGGGTGCACGCCGGGCGCGTCCAGGCCACGGCGGGCCCCGGCGAGTTGAAGCTGCCCGAGGCGAACCGCCACTCCAGCGCCTTGTGGTAAGCCACGTCGCTGCGGAAGAACGCTGCCTCCTCGCCGCGGCTGCCGTCGACGCCGGCGGGTGCGGGATGGGCCACGGCTGCGGCCGCGCCCGGGGCGGCGGTCGGCAGCCCCTCGGTGCGGGTGCGCATCCGCCAGGCCGACAGCCGCATCAGCGGGCGGCCGTCCCCGGCGTCCATCACCGCCTCGACCAGCTCCACGCGGCGGCCGGGCCGGACGACGGAGGTGGTGATCCGCACCGGGGCCACCGGCACCGGCCCGAAGATGTCATAGGTCAGGCGGACCGTCTGGCCGCCGGCGATCCCGCTCGCCCGCTCCGCCGCCCGCGCCAGCAGGGCCGCCGGCGGCCCGGCGTGCTGCAGGCCGGGATCCCACGGCCCGATGGTCAGGGCGGTGGCGGTGTACCCGTCGGCGGTCGGGACGTACAGGGCGCTGGGCAGCTCCATGTCGACAGTCTCCCGTGCGGGTCCGGCACCACCCGGCCGGGGGAGCCGCCCGCCCGGGATGGACCAGCCGGTTTGCAGGTGGGGCCGGTTGTGCGGACCGTAGAGGGCGGTGCTCCCGCCATCGGCGGAGCCGAGCGCCTTCGAACCGAACGGAGGGGCGCCGTGCGCGGCGCCGAGACGACTGTGACCCAGAACCCGAGCACGCCCCCGCCCGCAGGCGGGTCGACCGACCCGGCGGACGGCCCGGGCGGCGCCACCGCCGTCCATCCCGCGCTGGCCCAGCCTCCCCGATCCGCACTCGACCGGGGGGGCCGGCTCGACACCACGGTGTTCGGCATCGCCGCTGTCGTGGCACTGTCCTTCGTCGCATGGGGCTTCGTGTCCCCGTCCGGGCTGGGGGGCGCCAGCGGCAGCGCTCTGACCTGGATCGAGAGCAACCTGGGCTGGCTGTTCGTCCTGCTCGCCTCGGGCTTCGTCGCCTTCGTCCTGTGGCTGGCGGCCAGCCGGTACGGACGGATCCCGCTCGGTCGTGACGACGAGCAGCCGGAGTTCCGGACCGTCTCGTGGATCGCGATGATGTTCAGCGCCGGCATGGGCATCGGGTTGATGTTCTTCGGCGTCAGCGAGCCGCTCACGCACTACGTGTCGCCGCCCCCGCGGACCGTCGAGGCGGAGACGCCCGAGGCCATCTCGACGGCGATGGCGACCACGCTGTTCCACTGGACGCTGCACCCCTGGGCCATCTACGCCGTCGTCGGGTTGGCGATCGCCTACGGCACGTTCCGCCGCGGCCGCCCGCAGCTGATCAGCGCTGCCTTCGCCCCCCTCTTCGGGCGCGGGCGCACCGAGGGCCCCGCCGGCAAGCTCATCGACGTCCTGGCCATCTTCGCCACGCTGTTCGGCTCGGCGGCCTCGCTCGGCCTGGGTGCGCTGCAGATCGGCAGTGGCGTCGAGATCCTCGGCTGGCTCGGCGAGGTGGGCAACGGCGCCCTCGTCGCGATCATCGCCGTGCTCACCGCCGCCTTCGTCGTCTCGGCGGTCTCCGGCGTGGCCAGGGGCATCCAGTGGCTGTCGAACATCAACATGGTGCTGGCCGGCGTGCTCGCACTGTTCGTGTTCGTGGTCGGTCCGACGGTCCTGATCCTCAACCTGGTGCCCGGAGCGATCGGCGGCTACTTCTCCGACCTCGCCGAGATGGCCGCCCGGACCGAGGCCAGCGGCGGGGACCCGATGGCGGAGTGGCTGCGCGGCTGGACGGTCTTCTACTGGGCCTGGTGGATCAGCTGGACGCCGTTCGTCGGGTTGTTCCTCGCCCGGATCAGCCGAGGTCGCACCATCCGCCAGTTCGTCACCGGTGTGCTCCTGGTACCCAGCGTGGTCAGCCTGGTCTGGTTCGCGATCTTCGGCGGCGCCGGGATCGCGGCCCAGCGCGACGGTGTCGACGTCGCGGGCCAGTCGACGTCCGAGGGCCAGCTGTTCGGCGTGCTGAGCGCCTATCCGTTGGCGACGGTGATGACGGTGCTGGTCATGCTGCTGGTGGCGATCTTCTTCGTCTCCGGCGCCGACGCCGCCTCGATCGTCATGGGCTCGCTGTCGGAGCGCGGCACGCTGGAGCCGAGCAGGCGGACGGTGATCTTCTGGGGCGTCGTCATGGGCGCCGTCGCGGCGGTCATGCTGCTCGTCGGCGGGGACGAGGCGCTCACCGGGCTGCAGAACCTGACGATCATCGCGGCGCTGCCGTTCGCGCTGGTGATGGTCGGGCTGGCCGTGGCGCTGGCCAAGGACGTGCGTTCGGACCCGATGGTGTTGCGCCGCACGGCGGCGGTCGAGGCGGTGGAGCAGGCCGTCGTGCACGGCATCCGGCACCACGGCGACGACTTCGTCCTCTCGGTGAAGCCCGCGCCGGACACCGACGGGAACGGCGTGCCTGACATCGAGGGGCCGGTGAGCGCGGCCCGGCGGAAGCAGGCGCCGGGGACGGCGGGCACCGCCGACGTCGGTTCGCCGGTGCCGGCCGAGCACCGCTCCTGACCGCGGTGCCGCCGGGATCCAGGGGTCCCGGCGGCTCCGCGTGCACGGTCAGGGCGTGACGTCCCGCGCCTCGGTCAGCCAGCCGGCCAGCTCGGTCATGTAGGCGGCCTGGGCCGCGTAGTCCATCCCGATGTACTTCCACGGGTGCACCTGACCGGCCTGCGCGGCCGGCAGCAGGCCGTAGCTCGGCTGCTCGGCCATCTCCTCCGGCGGCAGGGCGCCGCGCAGGGAGTAGAGGATGAGGTCGCTCGGGTACCGCGGCACGTCCTCCCAGCCGGCGGTCTGCCAGTAGTACTCGTCGCCGCCCGGGTCGAGGAACCGGACGCCGAGGTCGCTGTACATGCGCAGCGAGGGCTCGTCAGGGGCCTTGGCCATGTAGAAGCCCTCGTCGGCGTAGGCGGCCACGGGCAGCACGGTGAGCCCGCCCGCGGCGGCCGCGGTCAGCTCCTCGGCGGCGGCCTCGAACTCCTCGCGCGCCGCGGTGACCTCGGCGCTGTCCAGGTCCGCGCCCAGCGCCTCGGCGAGCTCGGCGGTGCGCTCGATGACGTCGGCGGCCGAGCCGCGCCAGGCGACGGCGATGATCGGGGCGATCCGGGCGATCTGCTCCTGCTGCTCGATCGACTCGAAGCCGTAGAGGGGCTGGCTCTCGTCCAGGGTGCCCTCGGAGTCCTCCGGGTAGACCGTGGTGACGATGACGTCGGGCGCGGCTGCGGCCAGTTGCTCGAGGTCGATGTCGCCGTAGCTCTCGCCCAGGATCTCGACGTCGGAGAGGTCCCGCCCCTCGAACGCGACGTCGTCGGCGGTC
This sequence comes from Mycobacteriales bacterium, assembly GCA_038256725.1. Taxonomy (GTDB): domain Bacteria; phylum Actinomycetota; class Actinomycetes; order Mycobacteriales; family Geodermatophilaceae; genus Blastococcus. Next base: position 13,638 of record JBBSKB010000038.1, read on the forward strand.
GAGGTCTGGCCGAAGGTGGCCACCGGCGCGACGCCGTAGTTCCAGAGCGAGGACATGACGTCGTTGATGCCGGCGACGCGGTCGGGCGCCTCGTCGAGCTCGACGGTGTTGCCCAGGTCGTCGGTGAAGGACCAGCCCGTCCCGGAGGTGGCGGCGGTCTCGCCACCGTCGTCGCTCGAGCAGGCGCTGAGACCGACGACGGCGAGCGCCAGCAGGCCACCGAGCAGGCGGCGGGATGTGCGGTGCAACGGGATCTCCCTCGGGTCCGGGGATGGATGATCATCCCCACGTGCCGGGAAGGTTAGCCTGCCCTTACTGCGCGGGGGTGCGGAGGTCCGGTACGGGGCGGGTCGGCTGCACCGCCCCGTACCGGACGTTCTCGGTGCGCCCCGACGGGGACGGGGCCCTGCTCTGCCCGGGCGCGGTCGGCGGTCGGGATGACCAGGGCGATCAGGCCGCCGAGCAGCGGGGCGCCGGCGCAGATGCCGAACAGTGTCCGGTAGGCGCCCAGGGAGGGCAGGTCGAAGCCGCCGAGCGAGATCGTCTGCGCGGCCAGCAGGGTGCCGCCAGGCCGCTCGGCAGCATCGCCAGCCCGCTGGCCAGGACCGACGAACCGAAGCCGTGGCAGATGCACAGCGAGGCGATGTTGGTCAGCAGCAGCGAGGGCCGGGCGTTGACCACGAGGTCAACCAGCGGGGACGGCGAGCGCGGCGACCTGCTGGGGATGATCGCGCCGGAACCTGTGGGCTCGCTCACGCGTCCAACCGGGGAACGGGGAGGAGGTGCGCGTGGAGGGGCTGCGCGAGCGCAAGCGGGCGGCCAGCCGCGCCCAGACGGTGGACGCCGCGATGCGGCTGTTCGCCGAGCGGGGCTTCGACGGCGTCACCGTCGCCGACATCTGCACGGCCGCGGACATCGCGCCTCGCACGTTCTTCCGCTACTTCCCGACCAAGGACGACGTCCTCGCCGAGCCCAGCCGCGTCATGGCCGACCACGTCGCCGCGGATCTCGCCGTCGCCCCGGAGGGGCTGGACGACGCCGAGGTGCTGCGCTGGGCGCTGCGCCGGCTGGGCGCGCACATCGTCGCCGAGGGCGACCGGCTGGTGGACCACCTGCAGGTGCTCGCCCAGGTCGCCCGGGAGCGCGCGGGCTCACCCACCACCCGGTTGACCGACCAGGAGCGCGGGCTGACCGAGCGGCTGGTCGCCCGCCACGGTGGGCCGGCCGACTGGCGGACCCGGCTGCTCGTGGCCCGGGGTGTGGCCGCCTTCCGGGTGTGGCTGGACGACTTCCGTGCCGGGGAGGGCGGGGATCCCCGGGAGCACCTCGACGAGGTGCTCGCCGCCGCCTGAGGCGGCGGCGTCAGCGCAGCCGGCGGACCGGCACCACCATCGGCGTCCCGGTGACCGGGTCGGGCACGATCCGCGCCTCGAGGTCGAACACGTCGGCGAGCAACTGCTCGGTGAGCACCTCGGCCGGAGTGCCGGAGGCGACCAGGACGCCGTCCTTCATCGCGACCAGCCGCTGCGCGTAGCGCGCGGCCAGGTTCAGGTCGTGCAGCACGACGGCGACGGTGCGGCCCCGCTCGGCGTGCAGCCGGCCGACCAGCTCCAGCACGTCGATCTGGTGCGCGAGGTCGAGGTACGTCGTGGGCTCGTCGAGCAGCAGCAGGTCGGTGCCCTGTGCGAGCGCCATCGAGATCCAGGCCCGCTGGCGCTGGCCCCCCGACAACTCGTCGACCGGCCGGCCGGCGAGCTCGGCCATGTCGGTCCACTCCAGCGCCTCGGCGACCACGGCCTCGTCGTCCCGGGACCACTGCCGGACCCAGCTCTGGTGCGGGTGCCGGCCGCGGGCGACCAGGTCGGCCACGGTCAGGCCCTCCGGCGCGATCGGCGACTGGGGCAGCAGGCCGAGCACCTTCGCGACCTCGCGGGTCGGGGTGCGGGCGATCGCGCGGCCGTCGAGCAGCACCTGGCCCCCGGTGGGACGGAGCAGCCGGCCCAGCGCGCGCAGCAGGGTGGACTTGCCGCAGCCGTTGGGCCCGACGATGGCGGTGAACGAGCCCTCGGTGAGCTCCAGGTCGAGGTCGTGGACGACCACGGTGTCGTCGTAGGCCAGCCGGACGTGCTCGGCGGCCAGCCGGACCCGGACGGTGCCCGCGGGCGGGATCCCCTGCATCACGTCGCGCATGGTGTGGGCCGTCCTGGCCGCGTCGTCCTCATGTGAACTGCCGCCTTCCGCGGACCAGGAGCCAGAGCAGGTAGGGCGCGCCGATCACGGCGGTGAGGATGCCGACCGGCAGCGCCTCGGGCAGCACGGTGCGGGTGGCCAGGTCGGCGCTCACGACGAGCACGGCGCCCAGCAGGCCGGAGGCCAGCAGCGGTGGCCGGGAGCCTCCGGTCAGGCGCACCGCCACCTGGGGGACGACGAGCGCCACGAACGTGATCGGCCCGGCGGCGCTGACCGCCACCGCCGTCAGGCCGACGGCGAGCAGCACGACCGCGGCCTGCGCCATCGGCAGCCGGAGGCCCAGCCCGCGGGCGGTGTCGTCGCCGAACTGCAGGACGCCGAGCGCCCGCCCGGTGGCCAGCGCCAGCGGCACGAGGACCGCCAGCGCGAGCGCCAGCGGAACCGCCTGGTCCCAGGTGCGGGCGTTGAGCGAGCCGGTGATCCAGACGTAGGCCGCGGCGGCGTCGTAGATCTGCGCGTTGGTGAGCAGCCAGTCGACCAGGGCGCCGCCCACCGACCACAGCGCGATGCCCACGAGCACCAGGCGGTAGCCGTCGATCCCGTCCCGCCAGGCAAGCAGGAACAGCAGCAGCCCGGTGACCAGGGCGCCCAACAGCGCCGCCAGCTGGACGCCGAACCCGCCGAGCAGTGCGCCCACCGAGCTGCCGCCGGTGAGCACGAGCGCCGCGACCGCCCCGACCGAGGCGCCGACGGTGATGCCGAGGGTGTCGGGGGAGGCCAGCGGGTTGCGGGCGAAGGTCTGGAACAGCGCGCCGGCCACGCCGAGGGCGAGCCCGACGAGCAGGCCCACGACCACCCGGGGCGCCCGCAGCTGGAGCACGATGAAGTTCTGCGGCCCCTCGCCCAGCCCGGCCAGCGTGCGCAGCACGTCGGGGATGCCGATCGGGTAGTCGCCGCGGCCGATGCTCAGCGCCGAGACCAGGACGAGGACGACCAGCGCGGCCAGCGGGACGACGACCTGACGCCAGCGCAGCACCGCCGACGCGGGCCCGAAGCGGACCGTCGTCCGGCCGCGATGCCCGCCGGCCGGGCGCTCGAGCGTCGCCGTCACAGCGCCATCGTCCGGCGGCGGCGCACGAGCGCGATGAAGAACGGGGCGCCGACCAGCGCGAGCACGATGCCCACCTGCAGCTCGCCGGGGCGGGCGAGCACCCGGCCGAGGACGTCGGCGACGAGCAGCAGCGCCGCGCCCAGCAGCGCCGCGCCGGGGACCAGCCAGCGGTGGTCGGGGCCGGTGAGCGCGCGGACCACGTGCGGCACGACCAGCCCGACGAAGGCGATCGGCCCGCAGGCCGCCGTCGCCGCGCCGCACAGCAGGGTGACGGCGGCCAGGCCGACGACGCGGGCCGGCCAGATGCGCTGGCCGAGCCCGCGGGCGACGTCCTCGCCCAGGCCCAGGAGGTTCAATGCCGGCGCGTTGGCCAGCGCCAGCACGGCGCCGACGGCGATGAACGGCCCGACCTGCCAGGCGATCTCCGCGCCGCGGCCGGCCAGCGCGCCGACCTGCCAGAACCGGAAGGCGTCCAGGGTCCGGGTGTCGCTGACGACGACCGCGCGGACCAGCGCGTACAGCAGCGCCGACAGCGCGGCCCCGGCCAGCGCCAGGGTGATCGGTGTGGCCCCGCCGCGGCCGGCCGAGCCGATCGCGTAGACGAGCACGGTGCCGGCCAGCGCCCCGGCGAGGGCGAACCAGACGTAGGTGGAGGCCGACGTGACGCCCAGGTAGGCGATCGCGAGGACGACGGCGAGCGAGGCGCCGGCGGTGACCCCGAGCAGCCCGGGGTCACCGAGCGGGTTGCGGGTGTGCCCCTGCATCAGCGCGCCGGCCATGCCCAGCGCGGCGCCGACCATCAGGCCCAGCACCGTCCGAGGCACCCGCAGCTGCTGGACGATCACCGCCGCCTCGCTGGTCGGGTCGTCGTCGAGCAGGGCGCGCCACACCTCGCCGGGCGCCAGCGACCGGGTGCCGACGGCGATGCTGGCGAGTGCCGCGGCCGCCACGAGCGCGAGCAGGGCCAGCAGGAGCGGCAGCCGCCGGGACCGGGCGGGAGCGTCGGCCGTGGTGGTCACGAGCGACTCCTGGCGACGGCGACGATGTTGCTAAGGCTTACCTTAGCTGCGGCCGATCTGGAGTCCCGCGCCGGGCCGTCGCACGGCTACCGCTTCTGCCGTCGGCTGCCTCCGTGCCAGTCCTCCTGGCGCCCCGCCTCGTCCCTCCGCACCCCGAAGGCAGGCAGCTGCGGCCGCTCCCGGAGGCTGCGCTTGAGCTCTGCGAAGCCCGGGAACGAGGCCAGCGCGATGACGTGGTCCCACAGCGCGACGGCATCCTCGTCGGCGGGCAACCGGCTGATCACCGGGCCGAAGAACGCCACCCCCTCCGGCGGGCGGAAGTGCAGGATCGGCGTTCCGACGTCCTTGCCGGTCAGGGCGAGGGCCTCGTCGGTCTCGGTCTGGATCTGCTGGTCCCAGCCGTCGTCCTCCAGGGCGTCGGCCACGTCCGCGGGCAGGCCGAGCCCGGCCAGCACCGGCGTCAGGAACTCGCGCGTGCCGCGCTGTCCGGCGCCCGGTGTCGCGTCCACCTCGAAGATCCCCTGGCCGAGGGCCTCGTAGAGCGGCCCGACCGCCTCGGGGCCGTGGTCGGCGCGGACGCGGGCGGCCACTCGCAGCAGCCGCAGGCCGTCGGTGTGGCCGGCCTCGTACTCGGGCGGGAAGTGGCTGGCGTAGTCGATGTGCGCGTTCAGCAGCCGCAGCGAGATGAAGCGCCACTCCACGTCGTACTGCCGTCGGGCGGAGACCTGGCGGACCCACTTGCTGGTCATCCAGGCGAAGGGGCAGACGGGGTCGAACCAGAAACGGAGGTCGGCCATGGGCCCGAACGTAGCCCGGTCAGGCCGGGAGGACCGACTGGATGGCGGCGCGGACCTCGGGAGCGTCGGGAGTGGTCAACGGCCGGAAGCGCGCCACGACGTCGCCCTGTCCGTTCAGCAGCCACTTCTCGAAGTTCCACTGCGCGTCGCCGGCCTTGCCCTCGGCGTCCGGCACCGCGGTCAGCTGCTGGAACAACGGGTGCGCGTTCTCGCCGTTGATCTCGACCTTCTCCGTCATCGGGAAGGTGACGCCGTAGGTGGCGGAGCAGAACTCGGCGATCTCGTCGGCCGTGCCCGGCTCCTGGCCCTTGAACTGGTTGCACGGAACGCCGATGACGGTGAAGCCGCGCGGCGAGAACTCCTCGTGCAGCGCCTCCAGCGCGGCGTACTGCGGGGTGAGGCCGCACTTGCTGGCCACGTTCACCACGAGCGCCGGACCGCCGCCGGTCAGCTCCCGCAGCGTCGTCGTCTCGCCCTGGAGGGTGGTCACCGGCACGTCGAAGAGGTCGCTCATGCCCGCCGCAGCGCCGTCGACGCCGCGTTCATTCCAGCGCGCTGATGTCGTCGGGGACGTCCACGGCGTGCTGGCGCAGTGCCTCGATCGGCACGATCTCCAGCGCGCGCTCGTTCGTGGCGGCCAGGACGACACCCGCGGCGGCGCCGGCCTCGTAGGCCTGCAGCCACCGGACGGCGACGACGCACCAGCGGTCGCCGGGGCGCAGGCCGGGGAACCCGTACTCGGGGCGCGGCGAGGAGAGATCGTTGCCGAGCGCGCGCTGCATCTCGAGGAAGTCGGCCGAGACGACGGCGCAGACGGTGTGCGAGCCGCGGTCCTCGGGGCCGGTGCTGCAGCAGCCGTCGCGGTAGAAGCCGGTCAGTGGTTCGGTGCCGCATGGCTGCAACGGACCGCCCAGCACGTTCCGCTCGACGCTGGTCACGAGAACGCGACGAGGACCACGGCAGCGACGGCCACGGGCAGCGCGAGCAGGCCGCCGAGCAGCCAGGGCGCCCAGCGGGGGAACGGAGCCATGTCCCGGCCGGTGCGCGGGTCGCGGACGGCCGACGTGGTGCGGCGCAGGTGCACGACTGTCGGGGCGGCGACGGCCAGGCCCAGGGCGACGGCCGCCCACGGCCGGAGTGGGCCGAGCGAGGTGCCACTCACCAGCCCCAGGAGGCCGCCGGCGAGGAGCCAGCCCGCGGCGCCCGCTGCGACGGCGACCGCGAGGTCGGTCCAACCCCAGCGGGACCGGGCGAGGCCGGTGGTCGTGGCCGCGTACTCGCGTGCCGGGCCGAACGCCTCGTGCGGGTCCTCGCCGGTGTCCGCCACGTGGCTCTCCACCTCGGCGACGATCTCGCCGATCCGGTCCCCCGGTACGTCGCGGACGCGCAGCGCCAGGATCAGATCGCGGCGGTAGGTGTCGAGGTCGGTGATCATCGAGAGTCCTCCAGGGACGGGAGCAGGGCGGTGGCCCGCCCGGTGAAGAGATGCCAGGCGGTCGTCCGCCCGGCGAGTTCGGCCCGACCGGCGGCCGTGACCGTGAAGAACTTGCGCCCCGGGCCGCCGGCCCCCTCGCGCCAGGAGGAGCGCATCAGGCCGTCCTCCTCGAGGCGGTTGAGCACCGGGTAGAGGGTGCCGCCCTTGACCGCGCCGAGCCCGGCCTCGCGCAACCGCTGCGCAACCGCGTACCCGTAGGTCTCCTCCTCGGCCACGACGGCGAGGACGGACAGCGGCAGGACGGCACGCAGCCAATCGGAGGGCCAGGACTCGTCGATCTGCACGTCTAGACGCTAATCCTGACTAGTCAGACATGCAAGCTAGTGAGGATCGGACGTGGCGTGTCGTGAGCCGGGGGTGGCAGGGTGCAGTCGTGAGTGACGTCCTCTGGCAACCCACGTCCGAGACCATCCGCGGCACGCGGATCGCGGCGTTCGCCGGGTGGGTGGCGCAGCGCCGGGGGCTGTCCTTCGGCGACCCGGTCGACTACGACGCCCTGTGGCGCTGGTCGGTCGAGCACCTGGACCAGTTCTGGGGCGACCTCGCGCGCTGGACCGGCGTACTCGACGTCCCGGACGCCGACGTGCTGCCCACGCCGGCGATGCCCGGGGCGGTCTGGTTCCCCGGCGCAGGCGTGAACTACGCCGAGCAGGTCTTCCGGCAGGCCACGGCCGACCACCCGGCGATCATCGCCACCGCCGAGGACGCCGAGCCGGTCGAGATCTCCTGGGCGGAGCTGCGCGGGCAGGTCGGGGCCTTCGCCGCCACGCTGCGGAGGCTCGGGGTCGGGTCGGGGGACCGGGTGGCCGGTTACCTGCCGAACGTGCCCGAGGCGGTCGTCGCGTTCCTCGGCGCAGCCACGGTCGGGGCGGTGTGGTCGGCGTGCGCGCCGGACTTCGGCACCCGCGCCGTCCTGGACCGGTTCGCCCAGATCGAGCCGACCGTGCTGGTCGCCGTCGACGGCTATCGCTTCAACGGTCGGGAGTTCGACCGGCGCGACGTCGTCGCCTCGCTGCGGGCGGCCCTCCCGAGCGTGCGGACGACGATCGCGGTCCCACGGCTTTTCCCGGCGGAGCTGCCTGACGGCGCGCTGGCCTGGGCGGACGCCGTCGCCGAGGCAGCGGAGCCCGCGTTCGAGTCGACGGCCTTCGACGCACCGCTGTGGATCGTCTACTCGTCCGGGACGACCGGCCTGCCGAAGGGCATCGTGCACGGGCACGGCGGGGTGGTGCTCGAGCAGCGGAAGTCCGCCGAGCTGCACATGGACGTCGGCGTCGGCGACCGCTTCTTCTGGTACGCCTCGACCGCCTGGATCATGTGGAACATCGCGACGTCGACGCTGCTGAGCGGCTGCACGCTCGTGGTGCACGACGGCGCCCCGGCGTATCCGGGGCCCGATGCGCAGTTCGCGCTGGCGGCGCGCACCGGGATGACCTACCTGGGTACCAGCGCCGGCTACCTGTCCGCGTGCGAGAAGGCCGGGCTCCGGCCGGGGCGGGACCACGACCTCTCCGCGCTGCGCGGCGTCGGTTCGACCGGCTCTCCGCTGCCGGCGGCCGCCTTCCGCTGGGTCTACGAGGCGGTTTCCGACGACGTGCTGCTCGGCTCGCTGTCGGGCGGCACCGACGTCGCCACCGGGTTCATCGGCAGCTCGCCGCTGCTGCCGGTGACGGCAGGGGAGCTGCAGCGCCCGATGCTCGGCGTCGCTGCGGCGTCCTGGAACCCCGACGGCGAGCCGGTGACCGGGGAGCTCGGCGAGCTGGTGATCACCGAGCCCATGCCCTCGATGCCGCTTCGGTTCTGGAACGACCCCGGCGACGCCCGGTACCGCGCGGCCTACTTCGAGCCGTGGGCCGGGATCTGGCGGCACGGCGACTGGATGGAGATCACCGACCGCGGCACCTGCGTCATCACCGGCCGCTCGGACTCCACCCTCAACCGCGGCGGCGTGCGGATGGGGACCGCCGACATCTACGCCGCCGTCGAGTCGGTGCCCGAGGTGCTGGACTGCGTCGTCCTCGGGGTGGAGCAGGCCGACGGCGGCTACTGGATGCCGCTGTTCGTGCAGCTGGCGCCGGGGGAGGAGCTCACCGACGAGCTGGTCGCCCGGCTGCGGGCGGTCATCCGGGAGCAGGCGTCCCCGCGGCACGTGCCCGACGAGATCCTCGCCGTCCCGGCGGTGCCGCACACGCGCACCGGCAAGCGCCTGGAGGTGCCGCTGAAGCGGCTGTTCCAGGGCGTGGACCCGGCGAAGGCCGTGAACGTCGGCACCGTCGACGATCCCGCCGCGGTCGAGCACTACATCACGCTGGCGCGGGAGCGCGCCGGGCTCTGAGCCGGAATCGAGTGCGACGAACTCGTGGCCATCAGCCGGTGATGGCCACGAGTTCGTCGCACTCGTCCTGCTTTGCTGCCGGTGAGGCTGATCACCTGCGCGGATGACCGCGGCGTGCGGCGGGCAGGTGCAGCCCCCAAGGTGAACGTGATGATCCCGCCGTCGAGGAGGGCACACCGACGATGACGTCGAGCGCCAGCACCGAAGAGACCGAGACCCTGCTGCCCCCGCCGCCGGTGCTGATGCCCCCGTGGCACACCCCGGAGCGGGAGGAGCTCCAGCTGCAGGCGCGCCGGTTCGCCATGGACGAGGTGCTGCCGCTCGCGAACGAGCTCGACCCGCAGAAAGGGCTGATCCCGGCCGCGCTGCTGGCCCGGCTCGCGGAGCTCGGCTACTTCGGCATCACCGTGCCCGCCGAGCAGGGCGGCCTGGGGCTCGGTGTGTTCGAGTACTGCATGGTCAGCGAGGAGCTGGCCCGTGCCTGGATGTCGACGGCCAGCATCCTGGCCCGCTCCCAGGGCCTCGGGACGGCGGTGCCCGACGCCGACCGCCGTGACGAGCTGCAGCGCCGCAGCGCCCGCGGCGAGTGGATCGGTGCGATCGCGCTGTCCGAGCCGGACGCCGGCTCCGACCTCGCCGGCGTCTCGACCCGCGCCGTCCGCGAGGGCGACGAGTGGGTGGTGACCGGGCACAAGCGCTGGTGCGGCAACGCCGAGGCCGCCGATTTCATCCAGGTGCTGGTCCGCGAGCGCGAGCCCGCCGACGGCGAGTCGCGCTCGACCGGGCTGGTCAACCTGCTGCTGGAGAAGGAGCGCGGCGAGTTCCCCGCGGGCCTGACCGGGCACCCGATCGACAAGATCGGCTACCACGGCTTCCTGACCTGGGACCTCACCTTCGACGGCGTCCGGATCCCGGCGGAGAACATCGTCGACGAGGCGAAGGCCGCGCGGGAGGACAGCGGCACCGACGGCGAGGCTGCCACGCAGGCCGGGTTCGCCGAGGCGCAGAAGTTCCTCAACACCGCGCGGGTGCACACCGCCGCCCGCGCCGTCGGCCTGGCCCGCGCCGCGCTGGAGGACTCGATCCTCTACCTGCAGGAGCGCGAGCAGTTCGGCCACCCGATCGGGGATTTCCAGGCGCTGCGGTTCGCCGTCGCCGAGATGGCGGCGCAGATCGAGCAGGCCCGGGCGTTCTACCGCCAGGTCGCCCATCTCATCGACCTGGGCCTGCCGGTGGCCAAGGAGGCCTCGATGGTGAAGCTCGAGGCCACCGAGATGTCGGTGCGGGTGACCAACCAGGCCATGCAGCTGCACGGCGGCAACGGCTACACCACCGAGCGGCAGGTGGAGCGGCACTGGCGCGATGCCCGCCTCACCACGATCTTCGAGGGCACCAGCGAGATCCAGAAGCGGATCATCAGCGACCGCCTGCTCCCGCGCTCGCCCCTGAGCTGACCCGGCGCGGCATCGTCATCCGCATCTGACCGTCGGCCCATGTGGCCGGTCGTTCGGTCAGGCGACCGCTTCCGATCGGGCGACCAGGTCGGTCGCGGTGGTGAGGTGGATACCGCCGTCCGAGATCCGGCGCAGTGCGCCGGGCAGGGCAGCGACCTCCACCTCGCGTCGCGCCGCCAGCTCACGGGCGAAGGGCGCGTCCGGGGAGAACGTGCCCCGGCCCAGGCCGTCGTGCAGGCAGATGATGTCCCCCGTCCGGACGGTGGAGACCAGATGGTCCTCCGCGACCTGCTGGGGCGAGATGCCCATCTTGCCGCCGGCAACCGACCACATGAACACGTCGTAACCCAGTTCCGCGGCGACCAGAAGGCCGTGGCCGGTGAGCTGCCCCCGGGGCGGCCGGAAGCCCATCAGCGGCCGCTGGATCAGTTGCTCCACCTCGTCCGTGCAGCGCTGGATCTCCTGCCGGATGGTTGCGGTGTCGATCGTCGTGTGGTCCAGATGCGACCACGTATGGTTCCCGATCTCGTGGCCCTGCGCGACGATCTCGCGGAGCAGGTCGGCGTGCCGGACAGCGTTGTAGCCGATGACGTTGAAGGTGCCATGGACACCGGCGCCCGCCAGAGCGTCCAGGACGCGCGGGGTGTACTCCGGGGTGGGCCCGTCGTCGAACGTGATCGCCGCGTAGGGCCCCGCCGGGGTCGTGGACCACACGACGCGGCGTGCGCCCAGGCGCAACGGCGGCCCGTAGGGGGCGGCCGCGCCGGCCCTCTCTCGCGTGCGGGCGCCGTCCGCGGTCGTGCGCCGGTTCACAGCCGCCGCGGCCGTTCCGGTCCCGAGGGCCGCTACGGCCACCCCGGAGCCCATGCCGAGCAGCAGTTCTCTTCTCGTGGCCATCGTGCAACAAGCTCTCACGGGCGGCACTGATCATTGCGCACGTCATCGACGGTTCCGGTTCTGTCGTCCCGTCCGTCCCGCAGCCCACTTGGTTCCAGCCGCCCGGCACAGGAGGCCGCGCCGATGGGTCGATCGCGGAACCGTAGGTGCAGATTCCTGTGCCGGGGGTGCGGGCGGCCTCAGGCCAGGCGGATCGGCATGAGCATGTGGACGCCGTCGGGGCGGCGCGGGTGGCGGATCGTTAGCGGCGCCGGCGGCCCGTCCAGCTCCAGCAGGAGCTGCCCCGCGCCCTCGACATCCAGTGCCGCCAGCAGGAACTCACGGTTCACGCCGATCTCGATGTCGGCCAGAGTCAGCACGGTGGCGACCTCCTCGACGATCGCCACGGGCAGCAGCACGCTCGCCGGAGAGCCCTCGGTCGAGGCGTCGTCGAGCAGCACGCCGGTGAGCATCGGCAGCCCCGGATCGGTGCCGACAGCGAACTGGACAGCGCGCAGCGCGGAGGTGGTCGTGCGGGCGACGTTCATGGCGCTCTCCTGGGCCGCGTCGACGGTGGCCGGCTCGTCCCGGTGCTCGATCACCCGGCGGATGTCGGCGAGCGGCATGCCCACCCTCAGCAGCCGGGCCACGAGCCGGGCGGCGACGACCTGGACGTCGCTGTACCAGCGGTAGGAGCTGTGCGGGTTCACGTGGCGCGGGCACGAGCACGTCGGCGCCGTCGTAGAACCGCAGCGCGCTCACCGTCAGGCCCGACTTCCGGTCCGGCTGGCCGATCCCCCGCATGCGTTCCTCCACACCCGTCACCGTCGGGCCTCGACCCGGTCGAGGGTCAAGCCCGCCGCGGCAGGCGCAGCACCCGGGCCTCCCAGGGGCGCAGCACCGCGGGGTCGTCCTCGGGCAGGTTGCCGAGCACCAGCTCTGCGCCGACGGTCCCGGGCAGCAGCGCGGCGAGGTCGTGCGTCGTGCGGGAGACGTTGCAGACGACGAGCAGCGTGTCGCCGTCCAGCGAGCGGGTGAAGGCGTAGATCTCGTCGTGCTCCGGCAGCAGCAGGTGGAAGTCGCCCAGTGCCACCACCGCGTCGTCGTGCCGGAGGGCGATCAGCCGGCGGTAGTGCGCGAACACCGACGTCTCGTCGTCGCGTTGCGCCGCCGCGTTCCAGGTCACGTGGTCGGGGTTGACCGCCAGCCAGGGCGTGCCGGTGGTGAAGCCGGCGTTCGGCGAGGCGTCCCACTGCACGGGTGTGCGGGCGTTGTCGCGGCTCATCGTCCGCAGCGCGGCCAGCACCTCGCCCGGGTCGTGCCCCGCCGAGACGGCCTGCACGGAGTGGTTGAGCGATTCGACGTCGGCGAACTCCTCGAGCGCCCGGAACGGGAAGTTCGCCATCCCGAGCTCCTGGCCCTGGTAGACGTACGGCGTTCCGCGGTGCAGGTGCAGCAGCGTGGCCAGGCAGGTCGCCGAGTCGCGGCGGAACCGCGGGGAGTCGTCGCCGAAGCGGGAGACGGCCCGCGGCTGGTCGTGGTTGTCCCAGTAGAGCGAGTTCCAGCCCACGTCGGCCAGCCCCGTCTGCCAGCGGCTGAACGAGGCCTTGAGGTCGCGCATCCGCAGCGGGTGGACGTCCCACTTCGACGTCCCGTGGTCCAGGCCGACGTGCTCGAACTGGAACACCATGTCCACCTCGGCGCGGGCCGGGTCGGTGAACAGCCGCGCCTGCTCCACGGTCACGCCGGGCATCTCGCCGACGGTGAGGAACGTTCCGTCCCGCCCGGCGAAGACCTCGCGGTGCATCTCCTGGAGGAACTCGTGGATCCGCGGCCCGCAGATGAAGGAGGCGTAGCCGCTGCCCAGCGCCGAGCCGGGGATCGGCGGGCCGTCGTGCAGCTCGCCGGCCGGGCCGCCATGGCGCCCGCGGAGGTCCTTGCTGATCATGTTGATGACGTCCATGCGGAAGCCGTCGACCCCGCGGTCCAGCCACCACCGCATCATCTCGTAGATCGCTTGCCTGACCTGCGGGTTCTCCCAGTTCAGGTCGGGCTGTCGGCGGTCGAACAGGTGCAGGTAGTACTCGCCGCCGGCCTCGTCCAGCGTCCACGTCGGCCCGGAGAAGAACGACTGCCAGTTCGTCGGCTCCGCGCCCGGGTCACCGGCTGCCATGCCGGCGCGCGGCGGCCGCCACCAGTACCAGTCCCGTGTGGGGGAGTCCTTCGACGACCGGGACTCGACGAACCACGGGTGCGCGTCGCTGGTGTGGTTGACCACCAGGTCCATGACCAGCTTCATCCCGCGCGCGTGCAGCGCGGCGATCAGCTCGTCGAGCTGGGCCAGCGACCCGAACAACGGGTCGATGTCGGTGTAGTCGCTGATGTCGTAGCCGTTGTCGGCCTGCGGCGAGGGGTAGACGGGGGAGAGCCACAGGACGTCGACGCCGAGGTCGGTGAGGTGGTCCAGCCGCTGCAGGATCCCACCCAGGTCGCCGACGCCGTCGCCGTCGGAGTCCATGAACGAGCGCGGGTAGACCTGGTAGACGACGGCGCGGGTCCACCATGGCGCGGACTCGGCGCCCGTCGGAGGGGGCGCGGACTCGGCGCCCGTCGGAGGGCGCGCGGACTCGGCGCCCGTCGGAGGGGGCGCGGTTGCGGGGTCCATGCCTCCGTCTGCCCGCATCAGGACGCCGGGAACCCGTGGTGCACGGCCTCGACGTTGTTGCCGTCGAGGTCGCGGAGGAAGACGCCGTAGTAGCCGGGGTGGTACTCCGGCCACTCCCGCGGTTCGTGCAGGACCTCCGCGCCCGCCTCCTGCGCCGCGGCGAAGACGGCGTCGACGGCGGTCCGGGACGGCGCGGCCAGCGCCAGGTGCACCGGTCGGTTACCGGGCCCCTCGAGCGGGGAGGTCCAGAGCTGGGGCTGCCCGGCCGGCCCCGCCAGGCCGATCACCGGCCCGTGCGGGGTGTCGAAGCGCATGGCCTCGCGGACGCCGCAGGGCGCGAACACGCGGGCGAAGAAGGCAGCGGACGCCTCGGGATCGGTGCACTGCAGACCCAGGTGGTCGATCATGGCCCGACGCTAGCGGCGGCCACCGACAGCGGTCGACGTGTTCGGTTGCGCGGGACGCCTGCCGCGCTGCTTGGATGGTCCCGGCGCCGGGAGAGACCCGCGCGCCACCGAGGAGGCATCGTGGCCGAGCTGACCCGACCGGACGTCGAGCCCCCCACCGGGCCCGCCCCCGACGACCTGGTGATCGAGGACCTCGTCGTCGGCGACGGCCCCGAGGCCAAGGCAGGCGACCTGATCAGCGCCCACTACGTGGGCGTCACCCACGATGGCGGCGAGCAGTTCGACGCGTCCTGGGACCGCGGCGACCCGCTGGAGTTCCGCCTCGGCGTCGGCATGGTCATCCAGGGCTGGGACGAGGGCATGGCCGGCATGAAGGTCGGCGGCCGCCGCAGGCTGACGATCCCGGCGCACAAGGCGTACGGCGAGCGCGGTGCCGGAGGCGTCATCAAGCCCGGCGCGACGCTGGTCTTCGTCGTCGACCTCGTCGGCGTGCGCTGAGCGGAATGCCTGCACAGGGCAACGACGTTGGGCCGGGCATGCGCGTAGAGGTCTGGTCCGACGTCGTCTGTCCGTGGTGCTACGTCGGCAAGCGCCGGCTGGAGACCGCCCTGGAGCGGTTCCCGCACCGCGACCAGGTCGAGGTCGTCTGGCGCTCGTTCCAGCTCGACCCGTCCGTCCCCGA